>NZ_JBIILG010000009.1:0-41333 GCF_044232805.1 Rhodoluna sp. | reverse complement strand
CCTGGTTTGCACGCTATTTGGATGCATCGCGTGGCAAACAAGATCTGGAAACTAAAGCTTCGAATCCCAGCAAGAATGTTCTCCAACTGGGCCAAGTTTCTAACCGGAATTGAGATCCACCCAGGAGCAACTATTGGCCGTAGATTCGTGATTGATCACGGAATGGGAATCGTAATTGGAGAAACCTCGATTATTGGTGACGATGTTCTGATTTACCACGGGGTTACCCTAGGCGGTAAAGAGAACTCAGCTGTTGATCGTCACCCAATCATTGGCTCGCACGTTGTTATCGGTGCGGGAGCCAAAGTTATTGGCCGCATAACAATCGGTGACAACTGTTACATCGGAGCCAATACGGTTGTGACCAAGAATGTCCCGGCAGGTTCAACAGTGGTTGGAGAAACCGGCAGGGTTCTAAGCAAGAAAGAAGCTATCTCGGGACACTGGGTGTCCGACGAATACGTCATATAGTAGTTTTTTGTTCTGCTTAGCGAGCTAAGTGAATCTCGAGATTATCCAAGTAACTTTCCATTCCATCTTTTGAGGCCTCTACCTGTTCAGCGTCCATTTGGCCGAATTGAGAAAACCTAACCCAAGACTTATCGCCTCTGTCGTCAAAATCAATCTCGATGACGTGGTGCGGTTGGTCATCGACTCGTAAATTGAACTCAAGTTCATCTTGCGAATAAAACATGGTGTGGACAAGTTTTTCTTGGAATTTCACTTCTGTGTACTTACCCCAAAAGTAAGCGTTGAACCCATT
Source organism: Rhodoluna sp. (assembly GCF_044232805.1). Lineage (GTDB taxonomy): Bacteria > Actinomycetota > Actinomycetes > Actinomycetales > Microbacteriaceae > Rhodoluna. The sequence goes on along the minus strand of NZ_JBIILG010000009.1, from coordinate 40,570 downwards.
CACGGATACATCTAATGCGATAGCCCATGTTCCGCCAACTACAGCTTCGCTTGTTGCGGAGTCAGGAACGATTTCTAGAACTTGTGGGCTGTACCACTGCTGCAGCTGATCGGCTTGCACCCAAGCCTGCCAAAGAGTTGCTAGCGATACGGGGTATTCACGTTCGACGAAATAAAGTGGAGTTTTCATTAGACGTTAAATCTAAACTCCACCACATCACCGTCTTGCATGATGTATTCCTTGCCCTCCATGCGGACCTTGCCTTTGGCTTTGGCTTCTGCCATAGATCCGTTAGCGACCAGGTCATCGAAAGAGACAATTTCTGCCTTGATAAATCCTTTTTGAAAGTCAGTGTGGATTACGCCTGCTGCCTGCGGTGCACTCCAGCCCTGCTTGATAGTCCAGGCCCTGGCTTCTTTTGGTCCTGCGGTTAGGTAGGTCTGAAGTCCAAGGGTTCTAAATCCAATGCGCGCTAGCTGATCAAGTCCGGACTCGTCTTGGCCCAAAGAAGCAAGCAGCTCAGCTGCCTCTGATTTCTCCAAATCAATTAGCTCGGACTCTACTTTGGCGTCTAGAAACACAGCCTCTGCCGGTGCGACAAGATCTGCCATTGCCTTCTTCTTGGAGGCATCCGTGAGAACCGTCTCATCAACATTGAATACGTAAATAGTTGGCTTGGCGGTTAGTAGGCCCAGTTCCTTGATTGGCGACAGGTCTACCTTGGTCTTGGAAAGCGGGTTGCCAGCGTTCAATTCCGCGAGCGCCTGATCGATTGCCTCCAAAGCTTCAGGCTCGGCTTTTTTGCCTTTGATTTCCTTTTCAATTCTTGGTCTTGCCTTTTCTAGAGTCTGCAAGTCCGCCAACATCAATTCGGTATTGATGGTTTCAATATCACTTGAAGGCTCCACCTTGCCGTCGACGTGGATTACATCTGCGTCAGAGAAGCCTCTTACAACCTGGGCGATGGCATCTGCTTCGCGGATGTTGGCAAGAAATTGGTTTCCGAGCCCTTCACCCACAGAGGCGCCCTTTACAATTCCTGCGATATCGACAAAAGACACTGGAGCAGAAAGAATCTTTTCGCTACCAAAAATCTCTGCAAGCTTGGTAAGTCTCTCGTCTGGAAGGTTTACCACTCCCACGTTTGGCTCAATTGTGGCAAATGGGTAGTTAGCTGCAAGCACGTTGTTTTTGGTGAGTGCGTTGAAAAGAGTCGACTTGCCCACATTGGGTAGTCCCACGATTCCAATTGTTAGAGCCACGGGATACCACTCTACCTGTGGTTCGCAACTGGCAGACTACTTCTATGCCCCTTGATTTCACAGCAATCGACTTCGAAACAGCTAATGGCTCTCCCGCGAGTCCATGTGCTGTTGGTCTTGTTCGGGTTCGTGACTCTAAACCGGCAGAAACTCTAGAGCTATTGTTTCGACCTCCTGTACCCCACGATTGGTTTAGTGAGGCAAACATCAGAGTCCATGGCATTACCGCCGCGATGGTTCAGGACGCTCCCACATACTCGGAAGTGATGAACCTGATGCTGGATTTCATCGATGAAGATCTTCTGGTTGCCCATAACGCCTCATTTGACATGGGGGTTTTGGCAGCTAGTGCCAAAGCTGTCAATCAAGAGCTTCCAAAGCTTCGCTATGGCTGCTCGCTAAAGATTGCCCGAAAGACTTACAACCTGGATAGCTACAGGCTAAACGCAGTTGCCTATGCCATAGGTCATGAGGAATTCGAGCACCATAACGCGCTAGCCGATAGTGACTCATGTGCCCGAATTGTCATTCACGCTACCCAAAGACACGGTGTGCAGGATCTCCTGGAGCTACTGGCTGTGACCAAGGTTCGGCTAGGAACTCTCTAGTGGGCTGGATTGTCCCCAGCTAATGGCATAGTTCTAAGCATGGAACTAATTTATTTGGGTATTGGTTTGGCCGTGGGGCTAGTAATTGGCGTGCTTATTGCCATGCTTCGATCAAAAGGATCAACTGGCGATGGATCACTAGCTATCAAGCTTGCCTCGGCTGAGGCAACCGTTTCGGGCCTCAAAGCCCAGCTGGAAACCGCCAATCGCGAACGAGTAGCCAGAGATGAGCGAGATCGCGAAGAAAACCGCCTCATCAAAGAGTTGGCTCCAGTAAAAGATCGCTTGGAACAAATGCAGCTATCGGTAGCCTCACTCGAGAAAGAACGAACTGAGCAGTTTGGAACAATTCAAGAGCAGCTCAAAAATGCAGTTAATTCTGACGAGCAACTTCGCAAGACCACGATGGCGCTATCACAAGCTTTGTCATCGAATTCGATTCGCGGCGTTTGGGGAGAAACTCAACTTCGAAAACTGGTTGAGCTGGCAGGGCTTATCAAACACGCTGACTTTAGCGAGCAGGCAACTTTTTCTACCCAAAGTGGTTCAGGAAGAGCCGACCTGATTATCAATCTTCCAGGCGGCAAGTCATTGGCGATTGATTCCAAGGTGCCATTTAATTCCTATCAAGAAGCCTCTGCAATTTCAGAGCACGCTGAGGGCGAAGATGCCAAGAAGCGACAGGATTTAATCAACGCTCATGTTAAGGCCATGAAGCTTCACATTGATGATTTATCAAGTAAAGAATATTGGACCGGACTAAACGCCAGTCCAGATTTCGTAATTGCTTTCGTTCCCTCCGAGTCTTTGCTATCTGCTGCCCTAGACGCAGATCCAGCGCTGTTGGAATACGCCTTCAAGAAAAATGTTGCGCTAGCTTCACCGGTTAGCTTGTTCTCGGTACTAAAAACCATCAACTACATCTGGCGGCAAAATGCCGATGAGAGTTCGGTTAGAAACATGATTCGACTTGGAAAAGAGCTCTATGAGCGAGTTGGCAAAATTGCCGAGCATGCAGACAAGCTAGGCCGCTCGATTACCAACACCGTCAAGGACTACAACGTATTCGTATCCTCGCTGGAGACCAGGGTTCTGGTGACCGCTAGAAAACTCAACGATCTTGACGAGAACCAGCTCGGAACTGAGGAGATTCCCACCCCCACCCCCATCGAGGCTGGGGCCACTTCAATTACCGCTAACGAGCTCCAGAAGGACTGATTTCCTAGGGGATTTGTGACTTAAGAGCCTCTTTGTCTGCTTTGGCTATACTCGAAATCAAGCTCACAAAGGCGTTTGCAGCTCCAAAATCCCTGTTGGACAGCTTCTTAGCTGGCTCCACTAATTGAATCCGCAAGGAGAACCTGCATGTCTGGAATGGCAACAAAGTCCCCCATCGTCACGCTGACACCCGCGCCAACTTTGGATAGAACATACGCGGTTACTGATCTAGTAAGCGGTGCGGTGAACCGAGCAGACTCCGTTGGAGAAGAACTCGCCGGTAAAGGTATCAACGTTGCAAGAGCTCTTCACCTAGCCGGTATTCCAGCCCCTGCGGTTGTTCCGATTGGAAACGCTGAAAAAGGAATTCTGGAGCGAACCGGATCTAAGAATTTTCTGGTGCCGCTGTGGATTGATGGCACCATTCGCGTTTCAACAACAATTCTCGAGCGCGGTGGCACCACAACCAAAATCAATGAGGCGCCAAAGCCGCTGAGCTCAAATGAATGGCAGCAAGTCATTGAACTAACTGAGAAAACCGTTATTGAAAACGAAGCTAAGTGGCTGGTTATCGCTGGAGCTCTGCCGATTGATGAATCAACTGGAACTTTTGTTGACCTGCATCCGATTTTTGAACGAATGGAAAAACTTGGCGTTCGAGTTGTTTTGGATACCAGCGGTGAGCCGCTGGCATATTGGGTTCGTCAGGGAGAAGCTGCGATTCTAAAGCCAAACACTGAAGAGCTTGCCTCTGCTGTTGGTAGAGACCTGCTAACAAACGGTGACGTAATTGAAGCCGCAAGAGAGCTTTGCTCTCACGGTGTTGAGTGCGTGTTGGCATCTTTGGGATCCGATGGCATGTTGGCCGTTACCAAATCGCGCGCATGGGCCACCCGGACTGCACCGGTAAAAGTCATTAACACCGTCGGTGCTGGAGATGCGACCCTCGCTGGATTCCTGGCAGCAATAACCAATAACCCAATCGCCGAGGGCGAGAAGGATTTTGGGGTGGAATTCAACGTCCCAGTGGGCGCCATGGCTGCGGTCCAGTGGGGAGCTGTAAAGGTTTCCCAGCCAACCAGCGGGCTCGATCACATTGACAATCTTCCTGAGGTGTTCTTGACTGAGGATGTAGACCTGGCAGCACCGCTCAAAGAGCCAGCAATTCACAAGGAGAACTAAGCCATGCCAGTAGCAACCCCCGATGCCTATCTAGCGATGCTGGATCGGGCTAAGTCCCAGAAGTTTGCTTACCCGGCTATCAACGTTTCATCTTCGGCTACCGCCATTGCTGCTTTGCAAGGTCTACAAGAATGCGGCTCTGATGGAATATTGCAGGTCTCCACAGGTGGAGCCGAATACTTCTCCGGTTCGACCGTGAAGTCCATGGCAATTGGTGCTCAGGCGATGGCCGCCTTTATTCGTGAAGCAGCTAAGGGTTACGGAATCACCGTTGCACTGCACACCGATCACTGCCCCAAGGGACATCTTGATGGATTTGTGCGCCCACTACTTGAGGTTTCTGCAGAGCGAGTAAAAAGTGGTCTTGATCCACTATTTAATTCACATATGTGGGATGGTTCAGCGGTTCCACTAAAAGAGAACTTAGAAATCGCCAAAGAGCTACTGGCAAAGACCACTGCGGTCGGATCCATTCTAGAAATTGAAGTTGGCGTTGTAGGCGGCGAAGAAGACGGTGTCGAAGGCGGATCTGGAAAAGACCTTTTCACAACAGTAGAAGACGGTATGGCCACGGTCGAAGCACTGGGTCTTGGAGAAAACGGAAGATACCTAACCGCTCTTACCTTTGGAAACGTTCACGGTAGCTATAAGCCTGGAAGTGTAAAGCTCAAGCCAGAGCTGCTAGATGAAATTCAAAAAGCAGTTGGTAAAAAGTACTCTAAGGATTTGCCTTTTGATCTTGTGTTCCACGGCGGTTCTGGATCCACTGACAAAGAAATCGCAGACGCGGTTAGCTTTGGTGTTATCAAAATGAACATCGATACCGACACTCAGTACGCTTTTACTCGCGCAGTTGCTGGGCACATGTTTGCAAACTACGACGGCGTTCTAAAGCTGGACGGCGAAGTAGGAAATAAGAAGGCTTACGACCCAAGAGCGTGGGGGAAGCTAGGAGAGGCTTCAATGGCAGCCAGAGTAGTTCAAGCCGCTAACCAGTTGGGTTCTGCTGGAAAGTCACCGACTGCATAGTGCCGGAGCTTTCACCTTTCTATGAAAACGGCAACCCCAGATATAAGGGGAAGTTCAAAGAGTCAAAGATGCACGGCTACTGGGAGTTTTTTAGAAAAGACGGAACACTGATGCGTTCTGGAAGCTTCGACTCTGGAAAGCAAATCGGCACTTGGACAACCTACGACCACACTGGTCACCCATACAAAGAAACCGAATTTGGCTCTTAGGAGCGCTTGGCCTTGTTGCTAGTGTCCTGACCGGCTTGCTTTAGGTCTTTACGCAGTTCCTTTGGTAACGAGAACTGAACATCTTCTTCTGCGGTTGTGATCTCAATTGGTGCACCAAATTGACGCTTCTCAAGATACTCAAGCACTTCATCCACAAGTTCCTCGGGCGCAGAGGCTCCAGAAGATACTCCTACGGTCTCAACACCTTCGAACCACTCTTCCTTGATTTCACTCGCGTAATCAATTCGGTAAGCAGCCTTGGCGCCGGCCTCGAGGGCAACTTCTACCAGGCGAACTGTGTTGGATGAGTTAGCGGATCCAATAACCAAGACAAGATCAGATTCTGAGCCAACTTTCTTGATCGCAACTTGGCGGTTCTGAGTTGCGTAGCAGATGTCATCACTTGGTGGATTCTGGAGTGTTGGAAACTTCTCTCGAAGTTTCAAAACGGTTTCCATGGTTTCGTCTACTGACAGAGTTGTTTGGGAAAGCCATATAACTTTCTTAGGGTCCTTAACCGTGGCGTTTTCAATTCCCTCTTTGCCATCGACGAGCTGGACGTGATCTGGGGCTTCGCCAGCGGTGCCCTCTACTTCTTCGTGACCTTCGTGACCGATCAATAAAATGTCGTATTCCTCGGCAGCAAATCTTTGAACCTCGCGGTGAACTTTTGTAACCAGCGGACACGTTGCGTCAATTGTGTTTAGTCCACGAGCCTCAGAGGCTTTTACAACAGCCGGTGAAACTCCATGAGCGGAGAAAACAAGAGTCGAGCCCTCTGGAACTTCGTCAACCTCGTCCACGAAAATGGCTCCACGCTTTTCAAGACCTGTAACCACGTGCTTGTTGTGCACGATTTCCTTGCGAACATAGACTGGGGCTCCGTAGTGATCTAAAGCCTTTTCGACGGCAATAACGGCTCTGTCCACTCCGGCGCAGTAACCCCTTGGCGCGGCTAAAAGCACGCGCTTTGAAGGGGTAATATTTATTTGGGTCACATCTCAATCTTACGAGAGATAACTTAGCCACTTGAAGGAACAGTCATGTCAGAGGACCAACAGCAGCAATCCTCTGAATCAAGGGTGTCCAGCGAACTAACCCCCTGGAGCGTATCCAATTTCACCAGCTCTTTAAAGGACTGGATAACAAAGCTTGGCAATGTCTGGGTTGAGGGCCAAATCTCTCAAATTAGCCCCAAAAAAGACGTTTTCTTCGGAGAGCTTCGAGACTTAGTAGCCGACAAGGGCTTTTCGATTCATTCCCGAAGACCAGATGTTCTGAACGCAGTCTCAGAGCTGGCCGCTGGAGACCGAGTGGTTGCCCTGGTGCACCCGGACTTCTGGGAACGCTCCGGTAAGACCAGCATGGATGTTCTAGCAATTAGAAAAGTCGGCCTAGGTGAATTACTTGAGCGAATCGAACGTTTACGTCAACAGCTAATCAAAGAGGGCCTTACTCTAGCTGAAAGAAAACAGCCACTGCCTTTTCTTCCAAACTTGATTGGCTTGATCACGGGAGCTAACAGTGACGCCGAGAAAGACGTATTGCAAAACGCCAAGCTTCGCTGGCCAGAAGTTAGATTCAAGATTCAACACACTCCTGTTCAAGGAGATAAAGCCGCGGCTGAGATTATCAAGGCAATCCAAGCCCTTGACGCTGACAGTGAAGTGGATGTAATCATCCTTACTCGAGGTGGAGGGTCATTCCAAGATTTACTGGTGTTCTCTGACGAGCAAGTTGTAAGGGCAGTAGCGAACTGTAAGACACCTATTGTTAGCGCCATCGGACATGAAAACGACCGTCCGCTAACTGATGAAGTTGCTGACTTCCGAGCTTCCACTCCAACCGACGCTGCAAAAAATGTTGTTCCGGATGTTGTTGATGAACGTAAGAAGATTTCAATTGCGCTCGAAAGAATTGCGCTAAGAGTTGTTGGATATGTTCAGAACCAACTTGAGCTGATCCTAGGGATTAGAACAAGACCAGTATTTGCCAATCCATTCACAATTGTTGATGAGCGATCATTGAACATCACTCAATTGCTAACAACTTTGAAGTCGCAAACTAAGAACTTTCTAGATAAAGAGCAGCTGCAAATTGCAGGGCTCCGCGGTCAAGTTAGAGCGCTGTCCCCCAAACTAACCCTTGACCGAGGTTATGCGGTTGTTCGAAACCTCAAGGATGGATTGGTTACCGACCCCAAGAAGGTTTCCAAGGGTGAAAAGCTGAAGGTTACCCTCGCCGGGGGCGATCTCGGAGTCACGGCAGATTGAAAGTAGGCTAGAGACATAATGAGTGAAACCAATAAAGACATCGAAGCGATGAGCTACGAGCAGGCTCGTGACGAACTGGTTAAGGTAGTTGCTGAACTGGAAACCGGTTCAGTCACGCTGGAAAAGTCCATGCAGCTCTGGGAACGTGGTGAAGCCCTTGCCAATCGATGCGAGAAGTGGCTCTCTGGAGCACGAGACCAGTTGGAGAAAGTTTCTAAGGCTAAGAAAACTGGAGCCGAGTGAGCGATGCCGCGGCCAAGCGTCGTGCGCGCCAGACGCTAATCAACCTGCTTTTGTCTCTTGGGGCAACCATTGGTGTGATGCTGGTTCTAATTCTTGCTGTGCCACGCGATGACTCCAACAGGGTGCAGGCGGTTGACTATCAAGAGGTCGCATCGCAGGCAGCTAGCGAAGCGCCAGGATCATTGTTAGTTCCCACTTTGCCAGTCGACTGGTATTCCAATGCCGCACGCTACAGGTCTGTAGCACAAGATGGCGTGGCCACTTGGTATGCAGGATTCGTTGGGCCAAAAAGTGAATTCATCGCCATGACCCAAGGCTTTGATGTCAATCAAACTTGGATTCAAATACAGCTCGAAGCAAACAAACCAACCGGAGAGATTACTCTTGGTGATCAGTCATGGACAATTTATGAAACCACCAAGACCAACACTCAGGCCAAGTCAAAGGACTTTCTGATGCTTCTGGAGTACCAAAACCATGCGGTCTTGGTTTACGGCGTGGCGCCAAAACAGCAGTTAGAAGACTTTGCAACTCAGCTTTCTTTGCTGATTGAAACGAACTAGCTCCCAGTTATCGCCCAAAGAGAGTAAATTAGGGAATGTGACAGTAAGAAATTACTGAGTAAACATCACACCGATTATCAAGTATCAGTTTTAGGCGGGACGGCAATGGAATTTCGAATTGAACACGACACCATGGGTGAGGTTAAAGTTCCTAAGGATGCCCTGTATTCTGCCCAGACCCAACGAGCGGTTGAGAACTTCCCCATCTCGGGCTCGACTCTAGAAATTGCTCACATCGTAGCTCTTGCGCAAATAAAAAAAGCGGCGGCTTTGGCTAATGCCAAACTTGGTGTCTTAGACCAGAGCATTGCAGATGCCATTGCCAAAAGCGCAGATGAAGTTATCGCCGGAAAACACGAGGGTGAGTTTCCAGTAGACATTTACCAAACCGGATCCGGTACCAGCTCAAACATGAACATGAATGAGGTCCTCGCTACCCTAGCTTCGAAGCAGCTGGGTAAGCCAGTGCATCCAAACGATCATGTGAACGCTTCACAATCTTCTAACGACGTCTTTCCAACTTCGGTGCACCTAGCCGTTACCTCCGCAATAGTTACGGACCTATTGCCGGCGCTTGATTACCTAGCTGGCAAATTGGAGGCAAAAGCTAAGAGCTGGTCTCAGGTTGTCAAGGCTGGTCGCACACACCTCATGGACGCAACCCCAGTAACTTTGGGTCAAGAGTTTGGCGGTTACGCCGCTCAAATTAGATATGGCATCGAAAGAATTCAGGGAACCATAGCTCGCGTTGCTGAGGTTCCTCTCGGTGGAACAGCTGTTGGAACTGGAATCAACACCCCAAAAGGTTTCCCACAAGAAGTAATCAAACTCTTGGCTAAGGCCACTTCACTTCCGATTACCGAAGCTAGGAATCACTTTGAAGCTCAGGGGGCTAGAGATGCACTAGTCGAAGCCTCTGGTGCTCTTAGAGTTTTGGCCATTAGCCTCACCAAGATTAACAATGACTTGCGCTGGATGGGTTCTGGTCCAAACGCTGGTTTGGGAGAGCTTGCCATCCCCGATCTGCAACCAGGTTCGTCGATCATGCCAGGAAAGGTTAACCCCGTTATTCCAGAAGCAGTTTTGATGGTTTGTGCCAGGGTCATTGGAAACGATCAGACCGTAGCCTGGGCTGGAGCCAGCGGAAACTTCGAGCTAAATGTGGCAATTCCTGTGATGGGAAACTCCCTGCTTGAATCAATCAGACTCTTAGCAAACGCTTCTAGAGTGCTCGCTGACAAAACAATTGAGGGCCTAGAAGCAAACAAGGATCGGGCACTTGCCTTGGCTGAATCAAGCCCGGCAATCGTAACTCCTCTAAACAAAGTCATTGGCTACGAAGCGGCCGCCAAGATTGCTAAGCACTCCGTAGAAAAGTCGATCACAATTCGCGAGGCTGTTATTGACCTAGGTTTTGTTGAACGAGGGGAAATCAGCGAAGCTGATTTAGACAAAGCACTGGATGTTCTTTCTATGACCAAGCCCCCACAGTAATCGCTCCAAAAAAACCAGCGATCAAATAGGGGCCCAGCGGCATAGATCCGCCGAGCTTTATCTTTCCCAGTGCAAAAAGCAGAATTGCAACAATCCCAGCCATAAAGAAGCTAATTAGTAGGGCAAGAACTGGAAGTATTGGCGAGTACCAACCAAGAGCCAATGCCAGAGCGGACATGAGTTTGACATCCCCCATTCCAAGTAAACCTAAACGATTGATCCCCAAAGCAACCAAAAAGGTTATGAGCATAGCCAGATTCGCAAAGAGCATGTTCCACCAGATACCGTTTGCAATTCCAGCAGCTATTTGCCCAAGCCACGTGATTGGGAATGCCGGCAAGACGTATTTGTTTGGCAGGCGGAGCTCCAAAATATCGGTCTTGGCTAGCGGCCAAGCAGTTAGAGCCAGGTAGCCAAGACCGAGTGCTGAAAATAACGAGGCAAGATTTTCGAACACCAAAGCAGGGTATTTTGAAACCGAGGCTTGGGTGAAAACTTATCCCCAGGCAAAACTGATCGGCTTAGGCGCCGAAGCGGCGATGCCTTCTGGTGAAGGCACGAATAGCCCTAAGGAAGTCAACTTTTCGAAAGTCTGGCCAGAGTGCTTCCTCAAAATACAGCTCGGAATTACTTGATTGCCATAGCAAGAAACCACTTAGGCGCTGCTCCCCCGAAGTTCTAATAATTAGGTCTGGATCTGGTTGATCCGAGGTATAGAGGTGGGAGGCAATCAACTCAGGCGTTAGAGAGTCTGAAAGCTTAGATAAGTCATCGCCCGAAGCAATCGAGGATTGAACTATAGATCTCATGGCGTCGGTAATCTCCTGACGGCCTCCATAGCCAATCGCCAGATTCACGGTTGCGCCATCAGTGTTGGCGCTTTCCGCCTCCGATTTCTCGAGGGACTCAAGGAACTCTTTGGAAAGTGCATTGCGATCTCCCATGACCCGGATTTTCCAATTTCCCCTGCTGACCATTTCCTTGGCTAAATCTTCGAGAATTACAAAAAGGTCCTGCAGCTCCTGCTGGCTTCGTTGCTTGAGATTTTCGGTAGAAAGAAGGTAAAGAGTTATGACCGGAACATTAAGCTCGTCGCACCAGGAGAGAAAATCAAAAATCTTCTGGGCTCCGGCAACGTGTCCCGATTTCGCTTTTGAGCCGTTATTCTTATCAGCCCATCGTCTGTTGCCATCGAGCATGACCGCGATGTGTTTAGGAATGTTTTCTTTATCAAGCTGGCGCTCGAGGCGAGCTTCATAAATGCTATAAACGGGATTTCGCACATTCCAAGGCTACCGCTTCAAAACCCATCTATTGTTGAACCATGGTCGAAAAGCAAAGCCCAACAGAACCCATGCACCTTCCGCTGTCTGAAATAACCAATAACGAAGAGGACCAAAAGCCATCTTGGCGTGGCTGGATCCACACTGGTGTTTTGCCGATAGCCGTTGCTGGTGGTGTGGTGCTTGTTGTGTTGGCAGATGGGCTAACGGCAAAAATTGGCGCGGCAATTTTCTTTGCTAGCTCAATTCTTTTATTTGGAACCAGTGCTATTTACCACCGCTTCAACTGGAAACCCAAAGCCAAAAAGGCCCTCAAAAGATTTGATCACGCAAATATCTTCTTGCTGATCGCAGGAAGCTACACTCCCATTACGCTGCTCGCATTGCCGCAAGAAAAGGGCCTGTGGTTGATGGTCGCTATTTGGGTAACGGCTCTATTGGGTATTGGCTTTAGGGTTTTCTGGCTCGGAGCTCCGAGGTGGTTGTATGTGATCATTTACATCGTTATGGGTTGGGCTGCGGTTGTTTACCTGCCAGATTTTATAAACGTTAATTTGGCGATGATGGTTCTAATTCTTGCCGGTGGTTTGATGTACACGCTGGGAGCGGTGTTCTACGCTCTAAAAAGACCCAACCCAGTTCCAGGTCACTTTGGCTTCCATGAGATCTTTCACAGCTTCACCGTGTTGGCATTTTTATGTCACTGGAGTGCGGTTTTGATTATCTGCCTGAACCCAGTTCCGGGCTCGTTCGCCTAACTAGTTTGAGCTTGGCGGGTTTACACCCTGTTCCTCAAGATCTAACTTCTGAACAATCTCTGCGCGATAGCGAACTCTGCGCACCCTTCGGGTCATGTCAAAGATGATAAAGATTGCGGCAGCTGCCACTCCAAAGGTGGCTAAAAACCCCACTACCCCTGGGCTGTACCAGGTGTCATCAATAACAACGTCACTGGGGGCCTCGGTGGCTAACCAAACTACTAATTGATTCATACCCTTAAGTATGAACCACAAACTTCAGTTAACCTTGCTTAGTGAGTAAAAACATTGTCCAGCAGCGCTACGGTAGAGATCGGTTACGAAGTCGCGATCGTATTCTCGCTATCTCAATAGCAGTAGTTGCGCTCACTTCTTTTCTTACCTGGGCAGTGTTTGTAGCCATCGATAATTCCAATCAGGTCACTCACAGAGATATCGCTTACGAAGTGATTGATGAGTACTCGACCAATGTGACCTTTGAGGTCTCCAGAAATCCCGGCCAGGCAGTTAGCTGTGATTTGACGGTCTTGAATCAGTCCTTTGCAATTGTTGGGTTCTTGACCGTGGATGTGGCGGCTTCGAGTAGTCGTTCAACCGTTATTTCAAGCACCATTCGCACCACAGAACTGGGCGTCTCGGGCTTGGTTCAAAGCTGCCGCTGAATTAGGCTAGAGAGATTATGTCTGAAACTAACGATGCCAGCTGGCTGACCCAGGAAGCCTACGATCGCCTTGCCGATGAGCTCGAGTACCTGCTAACTATCGCTCGCGGCGACATTGCTAAAAGAATTCAAGAGGCGCGCGAGGAAGGTGACCTGAAAGAAAATGGCGGTTACCACGCCGCCAAAGAAGAGCAGGGCAAGATTGAATCTCGAATCAACCGCTTGGAAGAAATACTCGCAACCGCTCAGGTTGGGGAAGCACCAAAGGCAGCCGGTATCGTCCAGCAGGGACTTGTAATCTCCGTTGAGCTAAATGGCTCCGAAAAGAAGTTCCTTCTAGGAAGTGCCGAGATTAGCGACGAAGATATTGAGGTTTACAGCCCAGATTCTCCTATTGGAAGTGCGATCATGGGTAAGAAAATTGGTGAGCAGTTAGATGTTCACTTGCCGAACGGAAAGACTATCCAGGTCAAGATTCTGGATGTAACTAATAGCTAGTCTTCTCGAGATGGCTGAAGCTTTGGCCGCAACCCTGCTTTTTCCAGAGCCTTTACAACTTCCATGCGATGGTTATGACCACTTGTCTCAACAGACAGATTCAATTCAACTTCGCTGATCTGAAGACCATTTCCGTGGCGAGTGTGCAAAACCTCAATTACGTTGGCGTGTGCTCCAGCGATCACTTCTGCGGTTAGAGCAAGTTGACCCGGACGGTCTGGAAGCATCACGGAGAAGTTAGTGTAACGATCAGAGGTTGATAGGCCGTGGCGAATGACTCTTTGAAGCAAGAGTGGATCCATGTTTCCACCTGACAAAATAGCCACCGTTTTGCCTTTGGCCTTGGCTTTGCCGCTCATTAGAGCAGCTACAGCAACGGCTCCGGCTGGCTCTACAACCTGCTTGGCTCTTTCAAGCAAAACCAGAATGGCCTTAGCGATATCGTTTTCGGAAACCGTTACCACTTTGTCCACGTACTTTTTGATGAGTTCAAAAGGAACCCGCCCTGGCTTGGAAACGGCAATGCCATCGGCAATGGTTGGGGTGGTTTGAATTTCAGTGACCTTGCCAGCCCGAAGAGATGCTGGGTAAGCGGCAGAGTGCTCTGACTGCACACCGATAACTTTGATTTTTCTGCCCTGAGCCGCCGCCGCGAGCTTGGCCGCAACCGCAACGCCAGCAGCTAGGCCGCCGCCGCCGATTGCCACCACAATTGTTGAAACATCTGGATGTTGCTGGAGAATTTCTAACCCAACTGTTCCCTGCCCCAGAACAACGTCGATGTGATCAAAGGGTGGAATGAAGATAGCTCCGGTGTTTTTAGCTTCCTCTTGTGCAGCCTTGAGGCACTCAGCAAAAGTGCCGCCCTGCTGAACAACTCGCGCTCCGTAGTTTCTTGTTGCCTCAACCTTAGGAAGCGATGCCCCAATAGGCATGTAAACGGTGGCTTTTATTCCAAGTTTTTTTGCAGCCAGAGCAACTCCCTGCGAGTGGTTTCCCGCGGAGGCTGCAATAACTCCTTTTTTCTTTTCGACTGCGGTCAGGTGACTCATCCTGTTGAATGCACCACGCACTTTATATGCGCCGGTTCGCTGAAGGTTTTCACACTTTAGAAATACCTGCTGACCGACTAGGTCAGAAAGAAACTTTGAGTGGAGAGTGGGGGTTTCAATTGCGACTTGCCTGACATTAGCAAGCGCGGTCTCAAAATCAGCGAGTGAAGGCACTACCACTGGGGGTTGAGTAGTCATTGGCGCCTTTCGGGGGAAATTACCTAAGACCCAAGTTTAGTTTGATTTGCGGCTAGAACTTAGTGCCCATTGCCTGAATGCGTTCAATTCGCTTCGGAATCGGAGGGTGGGTGGAAAACAGTCTCTCGGTAAACCCAGGCTTAATTGGGTCGTTCATGAACATGTGAGCCATGGAGGCGCTTACTTTCTTCATTGGGCGGCCATATTCGCCCAGCTTTTGAAGAGCGCTGGCTAGCCCGTCTGGATAACGGGTGATCTCAACACCGGTGGCATCAGCTAGGAACTCGCGCTGACGCGAAACAGCGGCGGTCACAATCGGTCCAATAAACCAAGCAATAACGCTTGCTACAACGCCCACCAGAAGAAATATTGCGCCCGCATTGTCCCTGGATCTGTTGCCTCCCGCGAAGAACGCTGCTCTGATGGCAAAATCTGCCAAGATTCCAACCGCGCTAACTAGACCAAAGACGATGGTTGTCACTCGAATGTCGTAATTTCTAATGTGAGCTAGCTCGTGAGCCATAACTCCCTCTAGCTCGTTATCGTCCATGATTACGAGTAGCCCGGTGGTTGCCGCAACAATCGCGTGCTCAGGATCGCGTCCTGCCGCGAACGCGTTTGGAGCAGGATCGTTGATGATGTAAACCTTGGGCATCGGAATGCCTTCGGCAATCGAAAGATTCTCAACTGTGCGCCAAAGCCTGGGGTTATCAGACTTCTGTATTTCGACAGCTCCAGTAAGTCCAATCGCTATCTTGCCAGCCATGTAGTACTGGAAAATTGTGTAAACCAAAACAAAGCCAACAACAAATAGTGCCGAGGATCCGTTACCGGAAGCTGTCCCCCACCAAATTGACACCGCACTCAAGAGTGCGACAAAAAACACAATGATGATTATTGTGTTGCGCTTATTGGCAGCTATCGCTGAATACATATTGCTTTTCTCTTGAGTTTAGAAGCTAGCCTTTGGTGGCTCTGCGATGCTTGCAGCATCAGCCACCTCAAAGAACTCGCGAGCCGGGAAACCAAGACCCTTTGCAAAGAAGTTCTGTGGGAACTGCAACACCTTGGTGTTTAGTTCTCTTACGCCACCGTTGTAGAAGCGTCTGGAAGCCATGATCTTGTCTTCGGTGTCGGTTAGCTCTGCTTGTAGCTGCAGAAAGTTCTGGCTTGCCTGTAGCTGAGGGTAAGCCTCGGCAACTGCAAACAGTGACTTCAGTGCACCCTGCAGCATATTCTCTGCCGCGGCTGCCTGCTCCGGGTGAGCCAGCGCTTCGGGTGAAACGGTGGCTGCGCGAGCTTTGGTTACGTCTTCAAAGACTTTGCCTTCGTAAGCGGCGTAACCCTTTACGGTTTCGATCAGATTAGGAATCAGGTCAGCGCGGCGCTTGAGCTGAACTGTGATGTCCGACCAAGCTTCATCAACGCGAACATTGAGTGCCACTAAAGCGTTGTAAGTAGACCAGAGCCAGATTCCAACAAGGACAACTAGACCCACCAGTACTAAAAGAGCAATATCCACGAAGATTCCTATCGGTTATGAAGTTTGTGCCTTACAAAAATGTTAGGTCAGAAAGCTCAAAAATTGGCTGTTAGCGCCAATCTCACAGAAAACTAAAAGGTGTGCCCCCGATGGGACTCGAACCCATACTGTGACGATTTTAAGTCGTCTGCCTCTGCCATTGGGCTACGGGGGCCTTGGAATCCAAGTTTTTCTAGATTTTTGGTCTAGAGGCCCAGGTTTCAAAGGCTAATCGAGGGTCCTTGCTAGCTGCAATAGACACAACATCGCGTCTGAGCAAGAAATTAGCAATCCAGCCGCCTAGAACCCGTATTTTTCTTTCCCACATCGGCATCGCCAGCACGTGGTAACCGCGGTGCATAAACCAGGCAGGCAACCCGGTGAGAGCAATATTTCGGTACTGGAACACTCCGACTCCAATTCCAAGACCGGCAACCGCACCCATGTTTCTGTGGAAGTAAGGTTTGATTCCCTCGCCACGCAAGTTTGCAACCAAGTTCTTGGCAAGTAGCTTTCCTTGACGAACGGCGTGCTGAGCGTTTGGAACGCAGTAGCCTCCGACTCCATCTCCGGAAAGATCTGGAACCGCGGAGTTGTCTCCTGCTGTCCACGCGTCAGCGATAATGTTCTCACCATCAACAATTCGTAGTGAAGTGTCGGCTTTTACTCTTCCTCTTTCATCAAGAGGCAAATCGGTGTTCTTAACTGCAGGGTTTGCCATAACTCCAGCGGTCCAAACGATGATGTCTGCTTCTACCTTGAGGCCATCAGAAAGCTCAATCAATCCACCTTCAGCAGATTGCAACTGAGTGTCCAAATGCACCTTGGCGTTTCGATCCTGCAAATTCTTTACCACCCATTGGCTGGTCTTTAGAGAAACCTCTGGCATGACTCGGCTCATAGCCTCGACAAGATGGAACTGAACCTCATCGAATGAAATGTTCTTGTAGTAGCGCAATAGATAGGTGGCCAAAGACATCATCTCGGCAAAGGCCTCAATACCCGCGAACCCGCCACCAACAACAATAAAGGTGAGTAGTTTTTGACGCTCCGCTCCAGCAGGCAAGCTGGCAGCTCGATCAAAGTTGGTTAGCAAGCGATTGCGGATCTCCATTGCCTCTTCGATGGTCTTCATGCCAATTGCCAAATCAGCAACACCAGGAATTGGGAAAGTTCTGGATACCGCTCCTGCGGTCACAACAATTTGGTCATACTCAATCTCGTAAGGCTCTAGGTTTGGGCTGGAAACCGTTACCTTCTTTTCCTTGTGATTTATGAAATTCACTTTTCCACCAACAATGCGCGTGCGCTTTAGGTGCCTGCGGTAGGAAACCAAGACGTGTCTTGGTTCAATGGATCCAGCGGCGACTTCTGGCAAGAACGGCTGGTAGGTCATGTACGGCAGAGGGTCAACAAGGGTCACCTCGGCTTCATTTTTACCAAGGTACTTTTCAAGCTTCTTTGCGGTGTAGAAACCGGCATAGCCGCCACCAACGATCAAGATTTTAGGCATTGAACTAATTTACTACTTTCGCTTTTCTCTAATTGGGCTGGGGCCTGGTGACCTAAAGGCAAAATACAAGAATATTGCAAGAAGCCCTAGACCAGCATAGCCAGCAAGTGGCAGCCAGTTGCTGATATCGGTGTACCAGGGTAACGAAGGCGCTGGTTCTTCGAAAACCGTGAAGGGAGTCGGGGCTTTTATTGGACTCACAATCTCTCCAGGGTCCACTTCAACCTCGGCACTGGCTCGATAAAGATCAATCCACTGACTCAACGAGCCCAAAGGATTTGAGGACACTGAAGGAATCTCGGCTAGTAGAGCTTGAGTTGGATTGATAACACCATGACCATAAAAAGTTGAATAACCCTCGAAACCTTCTCTGGTCGCAGAGCTAATAACTCGATTGACAACATTTGCCGCATCCATGTCTGGGTACATTGAGCGAATTAGAGCGACCATGCCAGAAACAATAGGTGTGGCACCACTGGTGCCAGACCACATCCGATACTCACCACCTGGAAAAGCTCCAATTAGATCTTCAGCTGGTGCAGATATGCCAAGCGATAATCCACTAGTCGAGAAGTTCTGTGAAACCAAACCGTCTCGACCTAAACCAGCAACCGAGATAACACCGGGTATGGTTGCGGGCGCGGAGACCTCTTCGGTTCCATCGGCTCTATTTCCAGCGGCCGCTACAATCACGACGTCGTTTTCAAACGCGTACAAAAATGCCCGATCCCAACTCTCGGGCCAAGTTACAGAATTCCTGGTGAGAGAAAGATTGATTACCTTTGCACCGTTATCTACTGCCCAGATAATTCCATCCGCAATCTGAGAATCGGTATCTAATCCTTCGATGCCAAACGCTATTGAAACCGAAAGCAATTCGGCTTTTGGTGCGGTGCCAATGATTTGAGCATCACCGCGACCGGCAGCAATAGATGCCACCATAGTTCCGTGATAGCTGTTGCTTCCAACCGGTGTTAGACCATCACTTGATCCAAGCCCTGACATGTCTGTTCCGCCAACTACCGCGCCCTGCAGGCTTGGGTGGGTGGAGTCAATTCCCGTATCGATGATTGCTATCTTGACATCCTCACCCTGGCTTGACTCCCAAGCGCTCGTAAAGCCGTAGTCGTCGATCCAGTACTGTTGCTCGCGAACCGACTCTGCCATTGCCGCACTCGATGGGCCCACCGATAAAAGCACCGAAGCTGCCAGCGCTACTAGTTTTCGCATACACACCTACTTGGTGACCAACTGCACGCCTCTAGCGCTAGGTCGCCGATGATGTTTACACCTGGGCCTTTGGCCAAAGAGTGTGCGACAAGTGAGTGTAGGCACTTAACGCGAGTTGGCATTCCACCAGCGGAAACACCTTCGATTTCTTCGACTAGACCAAGCTCGGCTCGGTCCGAAAGATAGCTAAGGTGTGCGCTTTGGTAATTCTCAGCAAGATCTTCATCCTGGGCAAGTTGATCTTGAAGCTTGGTCATTAGCCCCTCGGCTTCGAGTGTCGAAATCGCTGAGGTAGCAGCAGGCAGGGTTAGGTAGTAAAGAGTTGGGAAAGGTGTGCCGTCTTCGAGCCTCGGTTTGGTTTGAACCACAATCGGATTGCCGCAGGTGCACCTTGCGGCGATAGCGACAATGTCCCTGACGGGTCTACCCAGTTGCTTGCTGACTGATTCTAAGTCTTGTTCTGTTGCACTACTTAGTGTCACTGGTTGGTTCCTGATTTGGTTCTTCCAGGCCCGCGCGCAAAGTAGATTCCAAAAGTGCTTCCACCCAGTTTTTCTTGCTTGCTAAAACCTCAAGGCTAAATCCGCTGCTTTTTCTTTGCTCCGCTAGCATCGCACCAACTGTTCCAGAAGTGTCGGAGAGGTCAATGCCCTCTGCGTCCATGACCAGGAAGCTCACCTCGCCTGGCATAACAAAATAGAGTCGATCTCTTGCTTGTGCCCGGATGTAAACCTCATCGTCCCAACGAAGACGCTCCTGCTGCATACCTTCTAAATTCTCTTGAGCCTGTACAACAAGTGCCCGATAGTCTGCTATTTCTCTTTGCTGCTCGTACCAAATCTGAATGCTTGGAGCCAGAGTAAACATTCCAATTAGGATTACCGCCAGCAGCGCTAGCGTGTAGCTATTTAGCCGACCTGTGATTCTCATTTAGTGTCCTAGCGAAAGTTTTTGAAAGCCTTAGCTCCTGGGTAGTAAGCGGCATCGGCAAGCTCTTCTTCGATGCGAAGTAATTGGTTGTACTTGGCCACTCGCTCGCTTCTAGCAGGAGCACCAGTTTTGATCTGACCGGCATTAGTAGCTACCGCTAGGTCGGCAATAAAAGTGTCTTCGGTTTCACCGGAACGGTGAGAAATGATTGCGGTCATTCCGTTGCCCTGAGCAAGGGCTACCGCATCCAGCGTCTCGGTCAAGGTGCCAATTTGGTTCACCTTTACCAGAATGCTGTTTGCAGTTCCTTTATCGATTCCGGTTTGGAGTCTTGACGGATTGGTAACAAATAGGTCATCTCCAACTATCTGGACTTTGTCTCCAAGGCGCTTGGTCAATTCTGCCCAGCCGTCCCAGTCGTTTTCGTCTAGTGGGTCCTCGATGGAAACTAGCGGGAAGGCAGCTACTAGGCGTTCGTAGTAAGTGATCATTTCTTCGGCAGAATGAGCTTTGCCCTCGAAGTGGTACTTACCGTCTTTGTAGAACTCGGTAGCCGCAACATCAAGCGCCATCGCGATGTCGACCCCAACCTTGTAACCGGCTTTTTCAATGGCTTCGGAAATTAGCTCTAGGGCCGCGCGGTTGGTTGGAAGATCTGGAGCGAATCCACCCTCGTCACCTAAACCGGTTGAAAGGTTTTTGGACTGCAAAAGGGACTTCAAAGAGTGGTAAACCTCGGTGCCCCACCTCAGTGCTTCAGAGAAAGTTGGAGCTCCAATTGGAACAATCATGAACTCCTGAACATCCACACCGTTATCCGCGTGAGCGCCACCGTTCAAAATGTTCATAAGTGGAACAGGAAGTGTGTGAGCATTTGGTCCGCCAAGGTATCGGTAAAGGGGCAAACCGCTGCTGTCAGCAGCAGCTTTAGCAACCGCTAGAGAAACACCCAAAATTGCGTTGGCACCCAAGTTTGATTTGGTGTCGGTTCCATCAAGAGCGATCAGGGCGTTATCAACCAATCTCTGATCGGTAGCATCAAAATCAACCAGAGCCTCATCGATTTCGCCGATGACCCGAAGGACAGCTTTCTGGACACCCTTACCTAAAAATCTGGACTTGTCGCCATCTCTTGACTCGTGTGCTTCGAAAGCTCCGGTTGATGCGCCAGATGGAACAGCCGCACGACCAAAGGAGTCATCATCTAAGAGAACCTCAACTTCAATAGTTGGGTTACCTCTCGAGTCGAGGATTTCGCGAGCACCGATGGCTTCGATAAGTGACAAGGGGTTTCTCCTTAGTTGGTCGGAATCAAATTCCAATGTGATCATCAGTTGCCGCCGTTGGCACACTACTAGTTTAGTTTGACTGGCCCTAGGCTATGGGTTTGATTGTTAGGCCCTTGAAGCCTTCAGCGGGCTTATCAAGGCTTGCAAAGGAAGAAAAACCCTGTAGCTTCAAGCTATCTAGCAAGGTGTTCAACTTCTTTGGTTTTGGCTCTAGCCTCACCTGGTAACCAGCTTCAATCGCCTGAGCTTGAGTAGCTAAGGCTTGCTGTAGATCTGATGGTTCGAAAACCAAAACCAAGTTCTTGTTTGCTGATAGTTCGGCAGCAACTAAATCGGCAACTCTTTCAAAGCCGAGTGAGATTCCAACGGCCGCAACATCTTCGCCTAGCCACTTGCCAACCATTCCGTCGTAGCGACCTCCGCCACCGATTGAACTTCCAGATTCTGGGTGCTCAATTTCAAAAATGATTCCCGTGTAATAACCCATTCCTCGAACTAATGTTGGGTCAAAACGGAGCTTGCCAGGGTGAACCAGTTCAAGAGCTGCAAAAACCGCTTCCAACTGCTTCGGCACAGCTTGCTTACCAACTAGCCCGGAAAGCCAAATTTTCGCCTTGGCTGCTACTTCTTCATTGAATCTTTCCTTTAGCTCAAGGCAGACGCCATCGATGCCAATCTTGTCGAGCTTGTCTATAGTAATCATCGCTCGGGAGTGGTCCTTGGCCACAACTCCGAGTTCCTGAATAGAGCTAGAAAGAAGCTCACGGTGATTCACTCGAATTGTTGCCGTTGAGATACCTATTCCTGCAAGCGCGTGCAAACTCGCATTTAGGATTTCCACTTCGGCCAAAGAAGTCTCGTCGCCGATGATGTCGATATCGCACTGAACAAACTGGCGGTAGCGACCTTTTTGTGGTCTCTCGGCTCTCCATACTGGGCCAGTTTGAATTGCCTTCAAAACCTTAGGAAGCTTTGACTGGTTGGTTGCATAGAACCTGGTTAAAGGAACTGTGAGGTCATACCTCAATCCAAGATCAGAAAGCTGGTCAGTGTTTTGTCCCAGTGCTTGCTCTAGCTCTTCACCTCTTTTGAGGACCCGGAATGCCAGGCTTTCGTTGTCTCCGCCATCGCTACTTGTTAGGCGTTCAATGCTTTCAAGTGCAGGAGTTTCGATTTCCTGAAAACCAAACGAGCGATAGCTAGCCAAGATCTTGCCAAGTAGCTCATCACGGGTGGCTTTTTCGACCGGCAGAAAATCACGCATGCCACGAGGTGGGTTGATTTGCTGAGCCATATTTCCAGTCTGGCAGACCAGAGCAAAAAACTTGCGTTAGCAAGCTAGTGCTTTGACTATCTACCTATTACCCCAGCGTCAAAGTCATCGCTTAGTTCAAACTGCCTGATCTCAACTTCTAACTCCCTCACGCTTTCGCGCAGTGCTCGCTCTGCATCGAGACCCTTGGATTTTGCAGCCAAGACTAGGGCGAGAAGCAAGGCTCCCAGCTGATCTTCATCGGACATCTCAATCGATCCTGGCTCCTCGGTTCCCAGCACCCCAAGCGATTGGGCTTTGCCAATTACCTTGTCTGCAAGCATCAAAGAAGGCAAGGCTTTGGGAATGCCATCCAACACGCTTTCACGCTCGGGCTTCTCGCGCTGTTTGTGCGCCTCCCAGTTCAGCATTACTTCTTCGCCGCTGTTGGCTTTGTAACGCTCAAGTTCTTCGGGTGTTCCAAATACGTGGGGGTGACGCCCCTTCATTTTCTTTGTGGAAAGCGCTGCAACGTCTTGAATGGTAAAGCTCTCCCCCAAAGATCCAGACTGAGCAAGGTCGGAATGAAAGATTACTTGATATAAAACATCACCTAGTTCTTCCAGAATTTGATCGCGGTTTCCTGACTCAATTGCCTCTACCAGCTCATAGCTTTCTTCAATCAAGTACTTGGTCAGTGATTGATGAGTTTGCTCGGCATCCCAAGGGCAGCCCCCTGGAGCTCGCAGTTTATTCGCTGTTGCAATTAGCTCGTCGAGGTTAGTCATTTACTTCCACTTCCTTTTGAATTGCGGCTATGTCTTGGAAAACTTTGTGTGTGAAATCAATTAAGGCTTGGCTGGTTGAAGTGCCGGCGTCAATCGCAGCAGGAATTGGAATCTGAAGAATTCTTGCTGATTGCAAATACTTTAGCCCCTGATAGCTTCGAGACAGCTTCACCTGAATAGATTCGGTCATCTCAACAGGCTGGATGCGCATCATGTTTGAAAGCAGATTCACATCTTTGAGGCCTAAGCGATTGGCAATTTGCCGAAGCTCGGTCACAAGAATGAGGTTCCTAACTTGTTCAG
Organism: Rhodoluna sp.; assembly: GCF_044232805.1. Lineage (GTDB taxonomy): Bacteria > Actinomycetota > Actinomycetes > Actinomycetales > Microbacteriaceae > Rhodoluna. The sequence continues at coordinate 17,212 of NZ_JBIILG010000009.1, read as the reverse complement.
GTGCGGGACCATAGCGATCTTCTAATTCGGCGAGTATCGCCTGAAGTGTTTCCGTAGTTCCCGTTTCCCCAGAAGCAGCCGAGAGCTTGTGATATGCCTCGAGCCTGAGACGTTCACTGTCTAGGTAGGTGTGAGGAATGTGCGCATCAATAGGGATTTCAAGCTTTAGCTCCGCCGGGGAATCGATCTTTATTCCCTTGAAGTCAGCCACCGCCTCACCGATCATTCGAAGATATAAATCAAAGCCGACTCCGGCGATATGACCAGACTGCTCCCCACCAAGTAAGTTTCCAGCACCGCGAATCTCAAGATCTTTCAGCGCCACCTGGATTCCAGCCCCCAGCTCATTGTTTTGAGCAATGGTAGCTAGGCGGTCATGCGATGTTTCACTAAGTGGTTTACTCGGGTCATAGAAGAAGTATGCGTAGGCACGCTCTCTAGAACGCCCAACCCTACCTCTGATTTGATGCAACTGAGAAAGCCCAAAGTGTTCTGCTCGGTCAATGATCAAAGTGTTTGCATTAGGAATGTCGATTCCAGTTTCGATGATTGTGGTTGAAACCAAGATGTCAAACTTCTTCTCCCAGAAATCAACGACCACCTGTTCTAGTGCCGCCTCGGGCATTTGCCCGTGAGCAACCGCAATTCTTGCTTCTGGAACCAACTTGGCAAGATCGTTAGCAGTTTTCTCGATTGTCGCAACCCTGTTGTGAACAAAGAACACTTGACCCTCGCGAATTAACTCTCGCCTAATCGCTGCCGCTACTTGCTTCTCGCTGTAGCCACCAATAAAGGTAAGGATCGGGTGGCGATCTTCTGGAGGGGTAGCCAGGGTGGACATTTCTCTGATTCCGGTGATTGCCATTTCCAGAGTTCTTGGAATAGGAGTTGCGCTCATGGCAAGAATGTCAACGTTGGTCTTTAGGGCTTTTAGTTTCTCTTTGTGCTCAACACCAAAGCGCTGTTCTTCGTCGATGATAATCAATCCAAGATTACGGAACTTGACGCTGTCAGAAAGCAATCTGTGGGTTCCAATCACCATGTCTACCTCACCGGTTGCTAAACCTGCAATGGTTTCGCGAACTTCTTTGCCGGTTTGAAAACGAGATAGCGATTTCACATTCACCGGAAATCCAGAGAACCTGTCCATGACGGTGTCGGTGTGCTGCCTGGCGAGCAAGGTTGTTGGCACGAGCATGACAACTTGCTTGCCATCCTGGATGGCCTTGAAAGCAGCTCTAATGGCAACTTCTGTCTTGCCGTATCCCACATCCCCTGCTAGCAATCGGTCCATAGGAATAGGCTTTTCCATGTCAGCTTTTACTTCTTCTATCGTGGTGAGCTGGTCCGGGGTCTCCTGGAAAGCAAAAGCCTCTTCGAGCTCATGTTGCCAAGGGGTATCCGAAGCAAAAGCGTGTCCGACAGAGTTCATCCTGGCCGAATAAAGCTTCACAAGATCAATGGCAATCTTTCGAACTGCCTTTCTGGCATTACCTTTCGCACGTGCCCAATCGGAACCTCCGAGCTTTGAAATAACTGGCGCTTCCGCGCCAACATACCGGGTGAGCATATCCAGCTGATCGGTTGGAACAAAGAGGGTGTCCTCTGGATAACCGCGCTTGGAAGAGGCGTATTCGATCAGCAAGTATTCCCTTTGATGAACCCTGGCTCCAATGCCGCTGGTTCTTTGGATCAGCTCCTTGAATCTGCCAATGCCGTGAATCTCGTGAACCACGTAGTCACCGGACTTGAGAGTTAGTGGATCAACTGCTTGACCTCTTTTGACAGCAAGTTTTCTAGCCTGCGGAGCGGAGTATGAGCTCTTAGAGTAAAACTCCAGTTGAGTAAGGACCGTGAGCTTTGCAGCTTCTGAAACTAGACCCTTTCTCATTTGAGACTGAATCAAATAAACGGTGTTTGGTTTTGGTTCGCCAGGAATAGTGTCCGTGAGCACGGCGTTTGCTCCTGCTTGAACAAGAACTTCTTTGAGTCTTTCGTTCGTGCCCAAGCCTTCGGACGAGATCACTACAAGGTGCTTCTGCCCAAGTTGATCCAACACCCACTCAAGTGCTGAGGTGTCGAGTCCTTTAAAGTTTGGAACTTCTAAAATTCCCAGATTCACAACTTCTTCGGAATCAAGCCCGAACGGAGAGATGGTAATTACCTGAAACTCGGAAAACTTTTGAGTGAAGCTAACAAAGTCAATGAAACCGCCGCCGGAAAGATCGATCGGTGCAGATGCGCCATCCATCGCTGCGTCCCACGCAGCGTGCAAGAACTCCTCGTTGGTCTCAACCAGGCTGGCGGCTCTTGCTGCCGCCTTCTCGGGAGATAACACAACAACCGACAAGCTCTTTGGAAGGTAGTCAAAGATTGAGACCATACCATCAGCTAGCGCTGGGGCTAGCGACTCCATACCCTCAACTGGGATACCCAACGAGATTTTTTCCAGCATCGCTGAAAGGTTTGGAAACTCGTGCATCATCTCTCGAGCCTTGGAAGCCACGTTTGGTGTGATCACCAGCTCACGAGCCGGAAACAAGGTAACCGATTCAAGTTTGACCGCAGATGATCTCTGATCAGAAACTGAGAACTCCCGGATTTCTTCTAGCTCGTCACCGAAAAACTCCAGGCGCGCTGCGTGCTCCGCGGTGGTTGGAAAGATATCAAGAATTCCACCTCGCACGGCAAACTCTCCGCGCTTGGAGACCATGTCGACTCTTTGGTAGGCCTGCTCCACCAGTTTTAGGGAAAGTTCAGGTAGTAGGTATTCTTTGCCAGCTACCAGTTCGAGAGGTGGAAATTTATCAAGCCCTGCAACCACGGGTTGAATAGCTGCTCGAATTGAAACGATGAGGTAAACGGGATCTTTTGGCTTTTCCTTGTTGATTTGAGAAAGCCGGTTGATTGCTTGAAGACGCTGACCAACTGTTTCAGGGCTCGGGCTCAATCTTTCATGCGGAAGTGTCTCCCAAGAGGGAAACAGAAGTATTTCACTTTCTGGTTCTAGAAAGCGAAGATCTCTTTCTAGATCTTCGGCCTCGCGACCGGTGGCGACGATAATCAATTGCAGAGCTGGGGTGGTTTCCTGCAGTTCTGTAATCAAACTAAGAACAAAAGGGTTGGCAGCTTGCGGTGCCACTATTTCGATTCTCTTGTTTTTGAGGTTTGATTGGAGTTTTGCAACCGGGTAGCCCTGGCCCAGGCGCGCGACTAGGCCGTGATTTAGCACAAGTCCTAGTGTAAGCGCGGACTAGTCAGCTGGTGAATGGTATTTATCTTGGGCCGAAACTAGGCCGTTGCCCACAATTTCTGCCACAGCATCGGCTGCTATTTCTAGCGTGGTCTTGAATTCAGCGAGGTCATTCGCTGAGAAATTCTTCAGCACGTAATCAGCGGCATCCATTGATCCGGGGGGTCTACCAATACCTAGTCTCACCCGAATAAAATCTTTCGAGTCGATAGCCGAAATGATGTCTCTGATGCCGTTGTGTCCGCCGTGCCCGCCGCCCAGCTTCAGGCGAAAAGTTGTTGGGGGGATGTCTAGCTCATCGTGAGCCACGATTAGGTTCTCAGGCTCAATTTTGTAAAAACTCATCAGCGAGGAAGTTGGGCCACCAGATAGGTTCATGTAAGAAAGCGGCTTTGCCAAGATTAGCTTTGGCCCACCAATGATTTTGACCTCAGCCACCAAGGCGTTTGACTTATGTGCCTTAAAGGACTCTCCGTGCCTAGCGGCCAAGACATCCAATAGGACCTGGCCAACGTTATGGCGATTAAGTGCATAGTTGGGCCCGGGGTTCCCGAGCCCAACAACTAAAAAGGTGTTATTCAGCTTTGGCTTCCGGTGCCTTGGCGTCAGCTGCAGGTGCAGCAGCTTCTGCTACCACTGGCTCTTCATTCTTGCCGGCTGCTGTGATGATAACTGAAGCGATCAGAGCCTCTGGTTCTAGGTCAAGCTTTGCTCCAGCTGGAATCTTGATGTCCTTAGCCATTAGGTGGAATCCTGCGCCTTCTTTATTGAACACAGCTTCAACGTACTCAGGAATCGCAGTTGCATCAACCTCAAGCTTTAAGCTTTTGTGCTCTAGATCGATAGTTGTTCCAGAAAGTGATTCACCCACGATGTGAACTGGCACCTCAACGTGCACTCGCTCACCCTTCTTGATTTCCATCAAGTCGATGTGTTCAATTACATGAGTAACAACGTCTTTGGTTGCAGATTTCACCAAAACCAACTGAGCTGATCCTGCGATGTCTAGGTCAATAAGAGCGTTCTTGTGACGAAGCACCAAAGCGATCTCATGCGCTGGCAAAGTGATGTGTCTTGGATCGGATCCGTGTCCGTAAATAACCGCTGGAGTTTTTCCGGCGGCGCGAAGCTTGCGAGCAGCACCTTTACCAAAGTTGGTACGAAGCTCTGCTATTAATTTATTTTCTGCCATGTTTGGTGTCCTTAATGTTTAGGCAAGTCCAATAAGGACCTGTTGAATCTTTTTCTACTCAAGCGTTTGACGCGAGGATCTGGGAACTTGCCCTTAGAAACCCCGTCGATTACGGTTTCTAAAAGAAACCCTCGCCGTTGTTATCTCTAACTTTAGCCGCCCGTAGGGCGAGAATCAAACCCTAGGATTGGCCAGGAAACAGTGAAGTAACCGAGTCTTCGCCAAAAACAGCTCTAATGGCTTTAGAAATCAATGGGGCGATTGACAATACCGTTAGCTTCGCAAATTCCTTCTCTGGAGGAATTGGCAAGGTGTTGGTCACAATCACATGATCAATTGCGTCGTCCGATAGGCGCTCAACCGCAGTTCCTGAGAAGACCGCGTGGGTGGCTGCAACGATAACTGTCTTGGCCCCGTTGGCCTTTAGGGCCTGGGCGGCAGCCACAATGGTGCCTCCGGTGTCAACCATGTCGTCCACCAGCACGCAGGTTCTGCCCTCTACTTCTCCAACTAGCTCATGAACTGAAACCTTGTTTGGAACATTTGGATCGCGACGCTTGTGAATAATGGCAAGCGGTGCTCCGAGGCGATCTGCCCAGATGTCGGCAACTCTTACACGACCTGAGTCAGGTGAGACAACAGTTAGCGGATCCTTGCCCCACTTTTCTTTTACGTAATCGGCCAGCATTGGAAGTCCCCAAAGATGATCTACTGGTCCATCAAAGAATCCTTGGATTTGCGGGCTATGTAAATCAACAGACATCACCCGGTCGGCACCAGCAACCTTGAACAAATCAGTTACCAATCTTGCAGAGATTGGCTCGCGACCCTTGTGCTTCTTGTCTTGTCTTGCGTAAGGAAAGAACGGTGCCACGACTGTAATTCTCTTTGCGCTAGCTCTTTTCAGAGCATCAACCATCAATAGCTGCTCCATGAGCCAGTGATTAATCGGAGCAGGGTGGGACTGAATAACGAAAGCATCTACGCCTCGAACGCTTTCTTCGAAACGAACAAATGTTTCACCATTTGCAAAATCGTAAGCTGTGGTAGGAACTAGCGTGGTTCCCAGTAGGTTTGCAACTTCCTCTGCGAGGGCGGGGTGAGCTCGACCGCTAACCAGAGCCAGTCTTTTTTCTCCAGTGGTCTTAATGGTCAACTGCGGGCTCCCGATTTCTATTTGTCGTTGCTTTTTGCGGCTGCTTCAGAAGATTTAGTACCCGGCCTTTTCGAAATGACCCAGTCAGCTATGTTTCGCTGTGGTGCAACAGTCATTCCAAGGTCTCCAGGTGCTACGTCTTTTCTTACTACTGTTCCGGCAGCGGTATACGCTCCATCTCCAATCGTAATGGGCGCTACAAAAACGTTGTGCGAGCCGGATCTAACGTGTGATCCAATTCTTGAGGTGCTCTTGTTTACACCGTCAAAGTTGGCAAAGATGGTGCCGGCACCGATGTTGGAGTACTCGCCAATCTCAGCATCCCCGACATAAGAAAGGTGAGGGACCTTTGAGCCACGGCCGATCTGGGCGTTCTTGGTCTCAACGAAGGAGCCAATCTTGCCCTCGGGACCTAAGTTGGTTCCCTTACGGAGATAGGAAAACGGACCTACTTTGGCGCTTTCCTGGACAGTGCTACTTTCAATAACCACGTCGGGTCCAATCTCGGCCATCGGCCCAATCTTGGTAGCTCCGCGAAGATGTGTTCCGGGGTGTAATACCGCGTCCTGGCCAATTGAAACCTCGACATCAATCCAAGTGGTGTCTGGATCCAAGATGGTGACTCCAGCAAGCTGCCAACCGCGACAAATTCGGGCGTTTAGCTCTTTTGCTACTTCTGAAAGCTGACTGCGGTCATTGATTCCATGAACTAACCAGTTGTCGGCAACGATCTGGGCGACCACGGTGTGGTTGTCTTCCACAAGAAGTGCCGCTACATCCGTTAGATACTTCTCACCCTGTGCGTTGTGGGAATCCAGATGAGACAATCCTTGCCTTAGGTGAGCAACGTCAAAAACATACACGCCAGCGTTGATTTCCTTAATCGCGGCTTCTTCTTCAGAAGCATCGAGTTGCTCAACTATTTTGGCGACGTTGCCTTCTTTAGAACGGATGATTCTGCCGTATCCGGAAGGGTCATCGACAATCGCGGTCAAAATAGTTGCCGATGCTTTACTCGAGCGATGCGAATCAACAAGTGCGCTTAGGGTATCTAGATCCATAAGCGGAACGTCACCGCTTACTACCAATACGTCACCATCAAAGTCTTTTGGAATTTTTGCGAGGCTCACTTCGACTGCACGACCGGTTCCGGCGATGTCATCTTGCTCGACCAGGATGGCTTTGGGGAAATTAGCTTCCAGATACTCGGAGAGAAGTTCTTTCTTGTGACGCAATACAACATAGACACCCTCGGACTCCAAGGCTGAAACGGTGGAAACAACATGTCCCAAGAGCGGCTTGCCGGCCAGTTCGTGCATGACTTTCGGGGTATTGGAAACCATCCTGGTTCCATTACCTGCCGCCAGCACTACGCAAGCTAGTTGCCTAGTAGACATCTTCATCTCCCGATCGCTTCACTTGTGCTCCGCCCTCAGGATTCGAACCTGAACTAAACGGCTCCAAAGGCCGCCGTGCTGCCGTTACACTAGGGCGGATCGTAACCCGAAGCACTGATTACTTAGCAAGTCTGCCAGAAAACAAGGTCGTCTCAGGCGAGATTCTCGCTTTCAGTAAGCCACTGAGATTCCAGCAATTGCTTGTCTTTAGCCACTTCTTGGGCCCGCAAGGCAATGGCAGCCAATCCTTCGTGATCTAGAGGGTCATGACTCTGTAGCTTGAGCCCAAGCTCTGTTTCTTCAGCGTCTAGCTTCTCGATGGCCCGCTCGAGTTTCTGTATGGCTTTTTGGCTGGCTCTAAGCTCGGCTCCCGAGACCTTTGGCGCTGTCTGTTGGCTTTCGGCCTTGCCTGCCGCACCTCGAAGCTCAAGATACTGATCCACGCCCCGCGGCAAATGACGAAGCGCGCCATCACCGAGCAGTGCGTATTGCATGTCGGTCACCCGCTCAAGAAGGTACCTATCGTGACTGACAACAATAAGTGTTCCTGGCCAAGAATCAAGTAGGTCCTCCACCTGCGCCAGCATGTCAGTGTCCAAATCATTTGTTGGCTCATCCAGAATCAACAGGTTTGGCTCACCAAAGAGCAAACGAAGCAATTGAAGTCTTCTTTTTTGACCACCTGATAAATCAGAGACTGGAGTCTGCAGTTGCAAGCTAGTAAATCCAAGCTGCTCGATTAGTTGGGAAATACCAACCTCTTTTTTGTTCACCGTGAAGGTCTTTTTCTCGCGAGCAATAAGTTCAAATATTCTCTGGTCGCCAAATTCATCTAACTCCAAAACCTCTTGGCTTAGAATCGCCGGCACTACAGTTTTACCTAGCTTTACTTTTCCAAAAGTAGGTAGCAGCTGTCCAAGAATCAATCGAAGCAAGGTAGTCTTACCTGCGCCGTTTGGCCCCACCAGTCCAATTCGATCCCCTGGGCCCAATCTAAAAGTTATGTTGTTTAGAATTTGCTGCGAATCAATCTCGTAACTCAAATTTTCAATATCAAGAACATCCTTGCCGAGCCTGGTGGTAGCGAGCTTGGCAAGACTCACGCTGTCCCTAGGGGGTGGCTCATTTGCGATCAATTCATTAGCGGCATCGATTCGAAACTTTGGCTTGGTTGTTCTGGCTGGTGCTCCGCGTCTTAGCCAGGCCAGCTCTTTTCGAAGCAGGTTTTGTCTTCGAGATTCGCTTGCCGCTTGAGATCTAGCGCGCTCGTTTCGTTCCAGAATGTATGCGGCGTAGCCTCCGTCATAGATTTCGACTGTGCCATCGTGGACTTCCCAGGTGAGATTACAAACCTCGTCTAAGAACCAGCGGTCGTGAGTTACCACCAATAAGCCGCCGGTTGCCTTGCCCCAGCGAGTTTTTAGGTGCTGAGCAAGCCAGGCCACTCCCTCGATATCCAAGTGGTTAGTTGGCTCATCCAGCATCAAGATATCCCACTCCTTGGCTAACAAGGCAGCCAGGGCCACTCTTCTTCGCTGACCACCAGATAGCTCAGAAACTTTTTGGTTGAAGTCAAAGTCCTTTAGTAGGCCCTGAAAGATATCTCGGATCTTGGAGTTTCCGGCCCACTCGTGTTCAGGGGTGTCGCCAACTACCACATGAGAAATGGTTTCTGATGGCGCAAACTGATCGAACTGATCCAAGAGCCCAACGCGAACATCACCTCGCTTGGTGATTTGTCCAGAGTCCGGTTCTTGAATTCGAGCGAAGAGTTTTATTAGGGTTGATTTGCCGTCACCATTGCGTCCAACAATTCCTATTCGGTCACCGTCTTGCACGCCAATTGTCAGGTTCTCAAACACTCTGGTTGTTGCAAAGCTAAGGCGGATCTTCTCCGCCCCAAGAAGGTGAGCCAACTAGTTCTCCAGCCTGGTTCCGGAGTTTGACGTGTAAGTGACAAGACTTGGGTAACCAGCTGCTTTTAGTCGTGTGGCGATTTGTTCTGCATGAATTGCACTCTTGGCAAGGTGAGCAATTGTTGGACCAGAACCTGAAACCATTGAGCGAATCGAGCCTGCCTTTTGACCCGCCCGTAAAGTATCAGCAAGCTCTGGCAACATCGCAACAGCTGCGATCTCTAGATCGTTGTGCATCAACTTCGCTATCGCTTCTACATCCCCGAAAGCAATTGCCTCCAATAGTTCTTCAGGAACCTCTGGAGCCTCTAGGGCTGAGACATCTATTCCCTCGTTGATGCGCATGATATCCAGCTGACGATATACCTGAGGAGTTGAAAGCCCTGCTGGGTTGGGTGTCATAACCCAGTGCAGAGCAGGGCCATCGGCCACCTTGGAAAGCACTTCGCCTCTGCCAACACCAATAGCAGTTCCTCCCATAAGAGAGAAAGGAACATCGGAGCCAAGCTTGGACGCAGCTTCTGGAAGCTTCTCATCCAGTTTTGATCCGAAGAGTCTGTTTAGAGCAACCAGTGCGGCAGCGGCGTCGGCTGATCCACCAGCCATACCCCCAGCTATCGGGACGCTCTTGTGAATCACAAAGGAAACCTGGTCGGAGCCCATGGCTGAGCCAAGTTCCTTCAGCTCCTGACCTGCCCGATAGACCAGGTTTGTAGTGTCTTTTGGAACAAGTAGCTGGCTTTCTCGCTCAAAGGGGCCCGCAAAATCAATTGAGAAGCTACCAGTGAGCTCAACAAGTACTTTTTCACGAAGGTTTAATGCCTGATAACAACTTGCCACATCATGAAAGCCGTCTTTCAAAAACGCCCCAACGGCAAAGTAGACGTTGACCTTGCCAGGGCTTGAGGCAACGACAGTAGAAGGTGCGTTGAACCGTTTCTGGAGCATGGCAACAACTTCATTCCAGTACTTGATTTGGGCTTGTCCAAATTGGTTAGACGCTGTCCCGCTTATCACAAGCTCGAGCTCCGTAACGCTTAAGTTCCAGGGAGAAAGTGTTGCTACTGTTTTCTTTTCGCCATCAAAGGAGAAAACAATTTTGGACTGCTCCGATGCATTGACTACTCTGGGCGTCTCTGACTGGCCCCACGAAGATGGGTCTTTCAAGATGTTAAATGTTTGCCCTGAATTTCCTGAAAGAATTGCTACACCTACAAGTGTGGGCTCACTAGCGCGATGATCAGTTTCAAAAATCACTTCTGTTTTGCCACCTCAATAAAATCATCAATGCTCAGATCCTCTCCCCTGGCCTGAGGAGAAACTCCAGCCTTCACTAAAATCTGCTCTGCTTGATCAGGGGAACCCGCCCAACTAGAAAGAGCCTGCCGCAGAGTTTTCCTGCGCTGGGCAAAAGCTCCGTCTATAACTCTAAACACTTCTGCTCTAAGGGTTGTAGGTCGCGGTGTGCTGGACTTCTGGAAGTACACCAAAGAAGAGTCCACGTTTGGAACCGGCCAGAAGATGCTGCGGGAGACTACCCCGGCAGCCGTGGCCTTTCCGTACCAAGCCAGCTTCGCACTCGGTGACCCGTAGGTTTTTGAGCCTGGTCCTGCAACCAGGCGTGCTGCCACTTCTGCCTGCACCAAAACTAAGACTTTCGAAATCGAAGGGAAGCTTTCTAGGAAGTGAAGAATTACCGGAACTGAGATGTTGTATGGAAGATTAGCGACCAGTGCATCGGGCTCAAAATCTAGCTGAGTGACATTCATAGCGTCAGCGTGAAGAATCTGGCAGCTACTCTCGGGAGCCTTCTGCTTTAGGGTCAAATCGAGCCTATTGGCCAGCTTCTGATCGAACTCGATTGCTATCAACTGGTCCACTTTCTCAAGCAAGCCAAGGGTTAGTGAGCCAAGACCAGGTCCGATCTCAACTACTTTGTCTGAAGGGCCTAGCTGTGCGGCGGCCACTATTTTGCGAATCGTGTTTGGATCGATGACGAAGTTTTGGCCAAGTTTCTTGGTTGGTCGAAGATCCAATTCAGAAGCTAACGATCTGATTTCTCCGGCACCTAATAGTTCGACCACTAGCTATCCCAGGATCCATAAACGGCAACGGTGTTTTTCGCTAGCTGCCCGGAAAGCTCGTTGGCGTCCATGCCTAACTCGGCGGCCATGAATCGCACGGTGATTGGAACCAGGTACGGAGCGTTTGGTCTGCCACGCAGTGGCTCAGGCGTCAAAAACGGCGCATCCGTCTCCACAAGAATCAGGTCTTTGGGCATGTGTCTAAAAGAGTCTCGTAGGTGTTGATTTCTTTTGATAGTTATGTTCCCAGCAAAAGATGTGTACCAACCGTTGTCCTTGCAGATTTTCGCAAGTTCGATATCTCCCGAATAGCAGTGAAATACAACTTTCTCTGGAGCCCCAACTCTCTTTAGAGTCTCCACCACTTGCTCGTGCGCATCTCGATCGTGAATCTGAAGTGCAAGATCAAAGTCTTTGGCTATTTGAATGTGTCTTTCAAATGAATGCTGCTGAAAAGACTTTCCTTGTTCTGACTCAGTTCTAAAAAAGTCCAAACCGGTTTCACCAATTGCTCGAACTCTTTCTTGGCTGGCCAGAGCAGCGATGCCATCGATGTCCAAATCAAGAGCCTGCATGGTTTCATACCTGGCTGCTTCGTTTGGGTGAATAGCTACAGCAGCAAGCAACCTAGGATCAGTGGCAGCTACCTCAGCGCTCCATTTGGAGCTTTCCAGTGTTACACCAACTTGAACTGCACCTAGAATTCCAACCTGGTTTGCCAAAGCCAAGTGGTCTTGGTAATTCATCGGCTGATCGCCATCGGCGATCTCGAGGTGGGTGTGGTTATCGTAGGTGCCAACAAGAAGTGGTTCCGGTAGATCCGGATAGCTTAGCTTTTGTCTTGTTCCTTCAGCGTCTTTCAGCTGACGCTGTCTTAGGTGCTCGCTCACGGTAGGAACTAGTCCCGATCTTCTTGCTCAACCCTAGGAAACAACGACTCTAGTTCGTTGATCTTCTTGCCAGCTACCAGTTGATTCCAGCTGGCGGCTTCAAGCAAGGGTTGGGATTCTAGATCGCCGAGTTCGTGACCAATTGAGGCCCAAAGCTTGGCTGTTGCCTTTGGAATAAATGGCGTAAGCGCAACAGCCAAAGCCCTAAGGCCCTCTAAAGAGGTATACAAAATCGTGCCCAGACGGGCTCTGTTGGCCTCATCCTTGGCAAGAATCCAAGGCTCTTGCTCGGTCAGATAGACATTGAGCCCATCCACAAGCTCCCACATGGCAAGCAGTGCATCTTGGATAGCAACATCGTCCATAGCGGCATCGGCTTGGCGAATGCTCTTAGCTGCAGTTTCTTGAATCTTTCTATCTGCATCGGTTATCAATTTGGCTTCCGGGATTACTCCATCAAAGTATCGGTGCACCATTGCAACAACTCTTGAAGCGAGATTTCCAAAACCATTCGCGAGCTCCGCCTGGTAGCGCGCAGATAAATCTTCCCAGGAGAAGGATCCGTCTTGACCGAAACTTATTGCTTTCATGAAGTAGTAACGGAAAGCGTCAGATCCAAAAACATCTGTTATCTGAGTTGGGGCGATACCGGTGAGCTTGGATTTCGACATCTTTTCACCACCAACTAGTAGCCAACCGTGGGCAAAGACTTTCTCGGCAGGCTTTAGTTCCGCGGCCATAAGCATGGCGGGCCAAATGACAGCGTGGAATCTAAGGATATCTTTTCCAACCACTTGAACAGAAGCTGGCCAAAGCGAGTTCAACTTGTCTTTGTCTTCGCCGTAGCCAATAGCAGTTATGTAATTTAGCAGCGCATCAAACCAGACATAGATAACGTGATCTGTGTCCCAAGGGATATCGATTCCCCAATCGAATTTGTCCTTGGATCTGGAAATCGAAAGGTCAGTGAGCTCTCTGGATACAAATGAAATGACTTCGTTGCGGGCAGCTTCTGGCTGTATGAACTTTGGGTTCTGCTTGTAGTAATCAAGTAGCGGCTGTTGGAACTGACTCAACTTGAAAAAGTAGTTAGTTTCTTCAAGCCTTTCAACCGGCTTGGAATGAATTGCGCAAACCATCTTCTTGGCAAATTCACCGGTGCCTTCAACAAGGTCTGAATCGGTCTTGAACTCTTCACAGCCAACGCAGTAGTTACCCTCATAGGAGCCCTGGTAGATAAAACCTTTGTCGTAGAGGTTTTGTAAGAAGGTCTGGACGTTCTTTTTGTGCCTGGGCTCTGTGGTTCGAATAAAGTCCTGATTGTCGATATCCAGGGTCTCAAGCATTGGCAGCCAGGAATCGTGCACCAGCTTGTCTGCCCAAGCCTGTGGGGTCTGATTATTGGCGGTAGCGGTCCGAAGAATCTTCTCACCGTGTTCGTCGGTTCCAGTTAGTAGGAAGGAATTGCTCCCTTTTTGACGATGCCAGCGAGCCAGGACGTCGGCAGCTACCTCGGTGTAGGCATGGCCGATGTGAGGAGCGTCATTGACGTAGAAGATAGGGGTCGTGACGAAAAACGCTTTACCTGCTGGGCTCACACTGGACATGTCTACAAGCTTAACGGGGCTAACTTGAAGGCTTGCTCTTGAGAGCTAGGTCGTAAAGTTCCGATGTCGAAGCTCCGTATTCACTAGCAACAGCTCTTGCGGCGTCCTTTAGTGAACTTCCTTGCGCCCTCAGCTCCAGGACCTTGTCGACCAAGCCTTCTGGCGCTATCTGGGTTTGCTCGGCCCCAGCAACAACTAGCACCATTTCACCTTTTAGATCTTTGGCAAGATCTACTAGCTCTGCCAGCGTGCCTCTAAGGGTTTCCTCGAACTTCTTTGTTAGCTCTCTAGATAGTGAAGCTTTTCTGTCGCCACCAAAGACTGCTTCGGCGTCTTCTAGGGATTCGGTGATGCGGTGTGGGGATTCAAAGAAGATCATGGTCCTTGTCTCTGAAACTAATTTTTGAAAGTACTTTTTCCTCTCACCAGATTTTCTTGGAATGAATCCCTCAAAACTAAAGCGGTCGGTGGAAAGACCTGAAACAGCAAGGGCTGCAATAACCGACGATGGCCCTGGCACAACTTGTATTTCAACACCCTGCTCACTGCAGGCACGAACCAGCGCAAAGCCAGGGTCGCTGATTGTTGGCATTCCCGCATCGCTCACCAAAACTAAGTTTCCTGTTGCCGCTATTTCAACCAAGCGATCTAGTTTTTGTAATTCGTTTTGTTCATTCAGGCTTATGAGCTCTGCGGATAGTTTTATCCCAAGGTGATTGGCTAGCTTCAGTAAGGTTCTGGTGTCTTCGGCGGCAATCACCTGGGCCTGCTGCAAAGTGAGAACGAGCCTAGCCGAAGCGTCGCCTATGTTTCCAATGGGTGTTCCAGCCAGAATAAGCACCACTTCATTGTGTCAGATGCCAGGGCGCGGTCTTGATTAGCATGGGCGTATGACGAAGTTGTGGGGAAACAAAAAGGTCTTGGAATACCTTGGTTTCGTTTTCGTGCTCGCAATCGCTTCGCTAACCAGGTTCTGGAACCTCTCTTTCCCGCAAAAGCTGGTATTTGATGAAACCTATTACGTCAAGGACGCACTATCGCTTGCACGTGAGGGCCACGAGAAGAACTGGCCAGATGGTGCCAATGCTGTTTTCGAATCTGGAGATCTTTACTCGTACCTAGCTGACCCGGCTTTTGTGGTGCACCCGCCTTTTGGAAAGTGGTTGATCGCCTCCGGGATGTGGCTATTTGGTCCTGATAACGCAGCTGGCTGGCGAATCTCAACTGCCCTATTGGGCATAGCAACCGTGGCCCTACTCATGCTGGTTGCATACAAGCTCTTTCGCTCAACCAAGCTCGCCCTTGCGGCGGGATTCTTACTGGCGATAGATGGCATGGCGATCACCATGTCCCGCACTGCACTGCTAGATGCTCCCCTGACTTTTTTCCTGTTGCTAGGTTTCTTGTTTTTCCTGATTGACAACAAACAGTCCAGGCTCAGGATTGGTTATGCGATTCAAGAAGGTAAAAGTACTCTGGTTTGGTTTAGGCCATGGCTATTGCTAGCTGGATTGGCTCTTGGCGCCGCTAGCGCCATCAAGTGGTCTGGTCTCTATTTGTTGGCAGCAATTGGTTTGTATGTGGTGTTTTCAGAAATGTTACTGCGAAGGGACTCTGGCGAGAAGTCATGGGTTCGAACTGGGCTTTTGTCTCAAGGGTTAATTTCTTTTCTAAACCTTGTTCCAGTTGCAGCGGCTACCTACCTTGCAAGTTGGTTGGGTTGGATCAACTCAGCGGGTGGGTACTCAAGGAATTGGGCGGAAGAGAATTCCTTGCCAGGAATTTTTGGAGCCCTGCCTAGTTGGGCTCAATCGCTATGGAATTATCACGAGGTGATTTACAACTTCCATGTCAACTTGTCAGAAGATCACTCTTACCAATCTCACCCGATTACTTGGCTATTAGGTATTCGCCCAACTGCATTTTTCTATGAGACATACTCTGCTGGGCAAATGGGCTGCGAAAGTGATTCTTGCTCTTCGGCAATTACCGCTTTGGGTAATCCCCTGATTTGGGTTTTTGCAACTGCGGCACTTTTTTACCTTGTCTACCGGTACCTAAGAACTAGGGAAAGAGTAATTGGGCTGGTGTTGCTTGGCGTCGGGGCCTTGTATCTACCTTGGTTATTGATTCCCGAAAGAACTGTCTTTCAGTTCTACGCGGTTAGCTTTCTGCCGTGGATGATTCTCGGGCTGGTTCTAGTGATGCAGATTCTTTACCGAGCAATTGGCAACACCAAATTGGCCAGGGGTCTAGTTGTTGGATTCTTTGTTTTGGCTACCTTGGTTTCGATCTTTTTCTTGCCGGTGAACATCGGCCTGGTGGTGCCTTATGATCAGTGGCAGCTGAGAATGTGGCTCCCCAGCTGGATCTAAAACCGCCAAAGTAGGATTGAAAAATGCCCATCTTCGCAGTCACTTACCTTTACACAGCGCCCACCAACCAGATTGATGAAATTAGACCTATTCATAGGGCCTGGCTGTCAGAGCTTTTGGAACAAGAAGTTCTTCTAGCCTCTGGACCAATGTTGGATACACCTGAGGCGCTTCTTATCTTTAGAAGCGAATCGGCAGAGGAGCTTGCAAGGCTATTAGATAACGACCCTTTCGACATCGCCGGATGTATCGGATCTCGAACTATCCAAAGTTGGAATCCAGTATTTGGGCCTTTTGTTCCCTAAGTAACTTACTCAACCGAAATTATTAATTCCAACACCAAACTCAATAGGTTTTGGTTTTCTTGTTTGCTTTTTCCTACTTCTGCGCTTTCTGAAGTTTCAGCATCATCGGGATTAATCGACACGCCATAGAAAGTTGATGAACTATAGATAAATTCGGACTCCGAGTAAAGACTCCTGACCAGAAATTTACAGGTTTACTAATTGATTGGCATGCGTGGGAGTCACGTACTGGCGGGCTTTTTTGGTCGCTTTGCAACTAGAAACATGATCAGGCCGACACTGAAAATAACAAAGCCAATCGGCACGGTCAGCAAAATGAAGTATGCAATAGCCCCGCAGTAGTTCGGCATAGCACTGCATTCGGGACTTATGCGGACTTCAATCATTGCAACTATCATCGGAGCAAATGCAAGAATAGGGGCTAGGCACATGAGAACTATCGCGACTTTTTTACTTCTAGGTGCTGACTTGTCTGTCATTTGCCCCTAACCAAAGAGTTGCTAAATCAAACATCTGCGAATTGAACCCTAAAATCCTTGGTGCTTGCATCGACTGTAGCGTACCTGGAGGGACTCGAAGCCCCATCATATTGGCCCGCTTGGGGCTCTTGCATCTTCATGCTATTTCTATGAGAGTCTTTAACTGTCGGGCTTCAATCCATGAACTGGGGAAACTATGAGGGTTCTTATCTCGGGAGCAAGCGGTTTAGTAGGAACCGAGCTATACAGCCAACTAAAAGCAGCTGGTCACGAACCATTGAAGCTTGTGCGCCGTAAAGCCAAAGCAAGCGATGAGATCAGTTGGAATCCAGCTGACTTGGAACTTGACCCCGAGGTTATGGAATCAATTGACGCTGTAGTGAATTTAGCTGGTGCAACTACCGGGCGCATCCCCTGGACCAGAAGATACCAGCGGGAAATAGTGGACTCGAGAATCAACTCGACCAAGACCCTGGTTGCTGCAATAAACGCGGCCAAGAAACCACCGAAGGTTCTAGTTAGCGGATCGGCATCAGGCTTTTACGGCGAAGGTGGCAC
>NZ_JBIILG010000060.1:0-3976 GCF_044232805.1 Rhodoluna sp. | reverse complement strand
TTTGGCCTGATTCATCATTTCTTGATCAACACCGAGGCGGCCCGCAGTATCGACAATCACAACCGTGTTGCCCTTGGATCTAGCGTGGGCAATCGAGTCTTTGGCAACCTTTACGGGATCTCCAACACCTGATCCAACCTCGGGTGAGTAAACCTCAACCGAAACCTTCTCCCCCAAAACCTTTAGCTGGTCAACAGCGTTTGGCCTTTGCAAGTCAGCGGCGACCAGTAAGGGGTTCTCACCTTCGCTTTTTAGCCACTTGGCAAGTTTTCCAGCGAGGGTTGTCTTTCCAGAACCCTGCAGACCAGCAAGCATGATCACGGTTGGTGAAACCTTGCCGTAGCGAAGCTTTCTTGCTTCGCCACCAAGAATTTGTATCAATTCTTCATTGACAATCTGAACAACCTGCTGGGCAGGGTTCAGTGAAGCCGAGACCTCATCGCCCAGAGCTCGCTCCCGAATAGCGCTAACGAAGTGCTTGACTACCTCTAGGGCAACATCGGCTTCCAATAATGCCTTGCGGATTTCCCTAAGGGTTCCGTCGATATCGGCAGCGCTTAGTCTTCCCTTACCACGAAGAGCCTTGAAGGTATCGGCTAAGCGATCCGATAGGTTTCCAAACACTTGTTATCTCACTTCCTATTTCTAGGCTAAGCCACTAAACCGTTGGCGAACTCTTCGGGGTCAAAAAAGGCAAAGTCCTCTACTCCTTCGCCAACTCCAACTAACTTGATTGGAATAGCAAGTTCGTTTTGAATGGCAACGACAATTCCGCCCTTAGCTGAGCCATCTAACTTTGTGAGTGCAATTCCAGTTACCGAAATTGCCTCGGCAAAGGCCCTTGCTTGAACGAGACCGTTTTGCCCGGTCGTGGCATCCAGCACCAAAAGCACTTCTGCTATCTCGGCTTGCTTTTCAATAACTCTTCGGATTTTAGAAAGCTCATCCATTAGATCTTTCTTGTTCTGCAATCTTCCCGCGGTGTCGATGATCACCACATCTGCTTCAGATTGAACCGCGTACTCAACAGCCTCAAATGCTACAGACGCTGGGTCTTGACCTTCGGAACTTGGTCCAACCAGTTTCACGCCTGCACGATCTGCCCAGGTTGCGAGTTGATCAACCGCTGCGGCACGAAAAGTATCAGCTGCGCCAAGAACTACTTTCCAATTGCCTTGGGTTAGCCAGGTGGCAAGTTTTCCAATCGTGGTTGTCTTACCCACACCGTTTACACCAACAACCAAAATCACATACGGAAGTTTCCCACTTGTGAGATTCAGCTCCCTGTTCCCAGAAGCTAACTTGTCGCGTATCACTCCAGAAAGAATAGTTTTTAGCTCTGCCTCAGACTGGGCGCCTTGGGACTTAGCAATCTTTTTTACTTCCAAAACAATCGATTCTGCGGAGTCAACTCCAAAGTCGGCTTGAATCAAGATATCTTCCAGTTGTTCCAGGCTCTCAAGGTCAAACTTGATTCTTGAAAAGAGGCTTCGGATTCCGGCTCTTGAATTTCGCTTCGGAAGTTCGGTAGCTACTAGATCTTGGGAATCGGATGCTGGATCCAACTGATTTGCTTCCGCTTTTTCTTCTTCACGTTTTTTACGCCAAAAGAAGATGTTGGACATTAGGCTTCGGCCTTCTCACGCAATCGTTGACCAACCACAGCTGAAATTCCGTCTGACTTCATGGAAACACCATAAAGAGCATCCGCTATTTCCATGGTCCGCTTTTGGTGAGTGATGATGATCAGCTGTGAGTTTGTTCTTAGATCTTCAAATATTGAAAGCAGTCTTCCAAGGTTCGCATCGTCCAAAGAAGCCTCAACCTCATCCATGATGTAGAAAGGCGATGGGCGAGCCTTGAAAATCGAAACCATGAGAGCTACTGCCGCTAGCGATCTTTCTCCACCAGATAGCAAGGAAAGTCTTTCAATCTTCTTACCGGCAGGCTTTACGTTAACTTCCAGGCCGGAGGTGAGCAGATTATCTGGATCAGTTAGGAAAATAGATCCAGTTCCACCCGGGAACAGCACTGGGAAGACTTTTTCGAAAGCCTTCTTGGTGTCCTGGAAGGCGTCACTAAAGATGACCTGCATTTTCTCGTCCAGATCGTGGATGATCTTGATCAAGTCTTTGCGGGTTTCAGTTAGGTCTTGTAATTGGTCCGTTAGGAACTTGTGGCGCTGCTCGAGAGCGGAGAACTCCTCTAGAGCTAGCGGGTTTACCCTGCCTAGTTTTTCAAGTAGCTTCTCGGATTCCTTCAAGCGCTGGAATTGTTTCGCGCGATCAAATACTTCAGCTTCACCCTCCGGCTCGGAAGCTGGAATCAAGTTCTCTGGGTTGTACTCGGCAAGCAGTGTCGCTTCATCCAGTCCCAGCTCTTCTTGTGCTCGGGTAACCAAGTTCGCAAGGTTAAGACGCTTTTCGTGATTTTGGAGTTCAATGTCATGAACCGACTGAGTCAAATCGGAAAGCTTTTGCTGAATATCAGCGATCTCACCTCTGACCTTGGTTAGCTCTTGGAACTGATCAGTGCGCTCGTTTTCAAGCATGGCGTATTCACGTTTTGCTTCATTAGAGCCAATGGACACGGCGTCAATTAATTTAGGTAGAACCTTTAGAACTGCCTTAGCCGAGCTGAGCTGTCCCGCTCTAGCCTTGGCCGCGCTGATAGCTCCTTCGACGGCTGAACGGGAGGTGTCTAGCTGCAGTTTGAGGCTTTCGGACTTCTCGGTTTCTACTCGAAGTCTTTCCTCTCCGGCGCCAAGCTCCACCCGAATCTCAAGCTCTCTAGATCTTTCAAGTTCAAGCACTTCAACCAATCGGTTTCTGTCGGAAAGGGCCTGCTCTGGTCTACCCAGGCTCTCGAACTCACGCAGTCTAGATTTGGAAACCTCTAGCTCACCTTCTGCTTCTCTAATTGCTGCCTCATTCGACTCGGCAACAATTCCCAGTCGATCAAGCTCGCTCTGCAGGGCTTCGACTTGAACGCGAACCCGACCAAGCTGTTCTGCCTGAGAGGCGAGTTTGGCGTCCTGCTCATTGAGTTCGGCTAAGGATGCCTTGGCTGAATTCTTGGAAGCAAGTTCGTTGGACTTGGCTTGGGCAAGTTCGGCGGACAAAGTCTCGATGCGAGAGCTCAATCTTGAAAGATCCTTTTCCGCCGCATCTCGCTCGGCCACCAACTCAAGTTTGGAAGGCTTGCTGGATGAACCACCACGTAAAACTGCTCTGGTTAGAACGTCACCTTGTTTGGTTATAACTTGCGAGTCAGTTTTCTGTGCCTTGAAAAAGCTCTTTGCGGCCGCTAGGTCCTCGACAATAACTACCTGTGAAAGCAACTTCAAGATTCCATCTGGAGCGCTAACAACTTCAGATGCGACCTTTGAACCTGGAACCAAGTTCTTACTCGCAGCATCAGAGCGCAGGTCTACATCAGCGATGATTATTTCAACTCGACCACCATCGGTTTTCTTTAGGTGTTCAAGAGCAGAAAGTCCGGAGTCTAGGTCTTCAGCAACTAGAGCGTCGGCTAAAGAACCCAAGGCTGCAGCGATGGCCTGCTCGTAACCGGGTTCAATGCGTAAATGATTGGCAACCAAACCCCTAATTCCTCGAAGCTGAGCTTGGGTCAAAGACGAGGCACCGTCTTTTTGCTCGAGGGTTAAATTAAGTGCCGAGCGCTTTCCGGCAAGGGCGTCTTTCTCACGCTCTGCTTCGTGTAGCTGATCACGCAGTGATTCAATCTTGTTCGCGGCATCCGATACTGCCTTCTGGGCAGTGTCGTATTTGGACTCTAAGTTGTTTTCATGAGGATTGTTACTGGAAAGCAGTGACTCCAAATCGCGATACTGAGCGGATTGCTCTTGGTGTCTTAGTCTGGCGGCGCCAAGAATTTCCTGGTGACGAGTTTTCTCGTTAGTAAACGCTTCCAGTTTGCTTTCGGCAACTTTGACACCGTTGGCAAACTGGGCAAG
>NZ_JBIILG010000032.1:0-13429 GCF_044232805.1 Rhodoluna sp. | reverse complement strand
TGAACTAAAGATTTATCTAAACTACTAAAAAAGGAAAACAAGCAAATGGCACCCAAGAAAAAAGTCACTGGAATGATCAAGCTTCAGATCCAGGCAGGCGCTGCTAACCCAGCTCCACCGATCGGTCCAGCTCTAGGTCAGCATGGTGTGAACATCATGGAGTTCTGCACCGCGTATAACAACGCAACCGCAGACCAAAAAGGAAACGTCGTACCGGTAGAAATCACCGTGTACGAAGACCGTTCCTTCACCTTCATCCTGAAGACTCCTCCAGCAGCCGAGCTAATCAAGAAAGCCGCTGGAGTACCAAAGGGTTCCGCAACCCCTCACACTGACAAGGTGGCGCACCTTTCCAAGGATCAGCTACTAAAGATTGCCGAGACCAAGATGGCTGACCTAAACGCCAACGACGTTGAGGCAGCTGCAAAGATCATCGCCGGAACTGCCCGCTCCATGGGTATCACCGTCGACGCCTAGAACCTTAGGCAAAAGCAACAAAAGCAACAAAAGCAACAAAAAAACTAAAGAAGTAGTGGGAGAACCAGATCGGTTCGCTAACCACAACTGTGACCAGAAAAGGAATAACAGCACATGGCAAAAAGATCAAAGGCTTATCTAGAAGCCGCAAGCAAAATCACCGAGGGTAAGTTCTATACCCCAGCCGAGGCAATTGCCTTGGTTCGCGAGACCGGATCAAAGAAGTTTGACTCAACTGTTGAAGTTGCCGTCAAGCTAGGTGTTGACCCTCGCAAAGCAGACCAGATGATTCGTGGAACTGTATCGCTTCCTCACGGAACCGGTAAGACTGCCCGCGTTATCGTTTTCGCAACCGGTCCAGCTGCGGAAGCTGCTATCAAGGCCGGAGCCGACGAAGTTGGTGGCGACGAACTGATTGAGAAGGTAGCTGCCGGATGGGTTGATTTTGACTCCGCAGTTTCCACCCCAGAGCTAATGGGTAAGGTGGGCCGCCTTGGAAAAGTTCTTGGTCCTCGTAACCTAATGCCAAACCCAAAGACTGGAACCGTTACTCCAGATGTTGCGAAAGCAGTAACAGACATCAAGGGCGGAAAGATCGAGTTCCGTATCGACAAGCAGTCCAACCTTCACTTCATTATTGGTAAAGCTTCCTTCTCAGCTAGCCAGCTAGTTGAAAACCTAGCTACCGCTATGGACGAGATTCAGCGTCTAAAGCCAGCAAGCTCAAAAGGTAAGTACATTATCAAGACAGCTCTTTCCACTACTTTTGGTCCAGGCATCTTGCTGGACACCACAGTAGCCAAGGCCTAACTACAAGCCAAAGAGCCGAAGACCAACGGTCTTCGGCTCTGGCTTTAGGTCTAGAAGTAGACTTCAACCAGAAAGCTCAAATCACCAAGGCTTAAAAAGCCTGTAAGGACGAGTGCCAGATGTTCTCCGCCGCAGATGAAAAGCGCGTATTAGATCTTGTTCCACGGGGCATATTTGTTAACGGCTCTTGGAAAGACTCAGCCGATAAGAAAACTCTTGATGTAATCGACCCAGCTACCGGCAAGGTACTTGTTTCTATTGCTGACGCTGCCCCTGAAGACGGCATGGCTGCCATCGAGGCTGCCCACAACGCACAGTCCGCCTGGGCCAAAACCGCTCCAAGAGAGCGCGCAGAGATCTTGCGCGCAGCCTTTGAAAAAGTAACCGAGATGGCCGACGAGTTTGCACTTGTTATGTCCCTTGAGATGGGTAAACCATTTGCTGAGGCTAAGGGCGAAGTAGCCTACGGAGCAGAGTTTTTGCGCTGGTTCTCCGAGGAGGCCCCAAGAATTACCGGCCGCTATGGCACAGCACCAGATGGCAAGAACCGAATCATGGTTCTAAAAAAGCCAGTTGGCCCATCACTTTTTATTACCCCATGGAACTTCCCGCTAGCAATGGCAACCCGAAAGATGGCGCCAGCCATCGCAGCTGGTTGCACCATGATCCTAAAACCTGCTGCCCTGACACCTTTGACTTCGATGTTATTTGTGAAGGTCCTGGAAGACATTGGTCTACCAAAGGGTGTTATCAACGTTGTCCAGACCACAAGACCTGGTTTGGTTACTGGGCCAATAATCAAGGACGAAAGACTTCGCAAACTTTCCTTCACTGGTTCTACTGGTGTTGGAAGAGCACTTATTGCTGACTCAGCAGATCGAGTTCTAAAGGTATCGATGGAACTTGGCGGCAATGCACCGTTCATTGTTTTCGAAGATGCCGATCTAGATAAGGCAGTAGAAGGCGCGATGCTAGCCAAGCTTCGCAACATGGGAGAAGCTTGCACCGCTGCCAACCGAATGATTGTTCACGAATCGGTAGCCGGAGAGTTTTCCAAGCGCCTTGCAGACAAGATGTCGAAACTGAAAGTTTCCAGAGGAACCGAAGACGGAGCCAACATCGGACCTCTTATCGATGAAAAGAGTAGAAACGCTGTTCACGCACTTGTAGCCGATGCTGTCTCCAAGGGAGCCAAGGTTCTAACCGGTGGAGCAATTCCAGCAGGTGAGGGATACTTCTACCCACCAACAGTTTTAGTCGATGTTCCAACAAATGCAGAAATTCTCAAAGAAGAAATCTTTGGTCCTGTGGCACCGGTGGTTACATTCAAGACCGAAGACGAGGCAGTCAAGATTGCAAACTCTACAGAGTATGGATTAATCGCTTACGCGTTCACCCAGAACCTAAATCGTGGGCTAAGACTCGCGGAAAAGCTTGAAGTGGGCATGTTTGGACTAAACGCTGGGGTGATTTCAAACCCAGCTGCGCCATTTGGAGGAGTAAAATCGTCAGGGTTAGGCCGTGAAGGCGGTTTTGAAGGAATCGAAGAGTATCTAGAAACTGTCTATGTTGGCATCGCTGATCCGATGAACGACTAGCAACAAAGGAAAAGGGAAATAGCCGGAATGAGAAAATCGACTTTGAAGATCACAAAAACAGTTTCCATTCTGGCTGTTGCCGGGCTAGTTCTTGCCGGATGCGCTGAGCCTCGGGTTGAAGAACCAGAAGCGTTTGTTTACCCGATTGCTCCACTCACCGGTGTTGCCTACATGAATGAATCTGAAATTCCAGACACCAATTCTTTCCCCGCCGTTTCCTGCAAGGTAGATAACGCTCCTGCTGGTCGACCTCAATTTAACCTAAACAAAGCAGACATCGTTCACGTTCAAATGGTTGAAGGTGGCTTGACCAGGCTTCTTGTCACTTGGCACTCACAGCCAGTAGACAAAGTTGGACCAGTTCGATCAGTTCGTCCAATGGACGCGGACATTGCAGCAGCCTTTGGTGGCATCTTCTGCTACTCCGGAGGAGTAGACATGTTTATTGCTTTGCTTCAGGACACTTCTTTGTACCTAGCTGATGAGAACACTCAGCAGTCAGTAAAGCCAAACAGCTTCTCTAGAACTCCAGAAAGATTTGCTCCACACAACATGGTTGTTGACATGGGCCTACTGCAGTCCCAGCACGAAGACCTTGCTTCACCACAGTCAATCTTTAACTACGCGGCATTCTTGGACGAGACAAAAGACTACGAACCTGCCTCTGCAAGCTCCGGTAAAGCAACTACTGATCTAACCATCGAGTACCCAGACGCCACCAGTTACTGGAAGGGCGATGGCTCCGGCAATCTGCTTCGCAGCCAGGACGGTGAGCCTCACATGGATGGCGTATCTGAAGAACAAGTCAGAGCCAAAAACGTTGTTGTTCTAGAAGTGCAGATCGATAGCAGCATCCGAGATGCTCGCTACGGAGTTATTCCTAAAACCATCATGGTTGGTTCTGGAAAAGTTTGGGTTTTTGTTGATGGCAAGCACATCGAAGGAACCTGGTCTAAGGCAACTCAAACCTCACCTATTGAACTTCTAGATTCAACCGGTGCTGTAATCAAGCTTGCTCCTGGGAACACCTGGGTTGAGCTGAAGCCAGACACCGCAACTCTGACTATTACCCCCTAAGACTAAATAGCCTAAAACCGCTAAATTACAGGGTTCTAGGGCGATTACTAGTCCTCGAAAGGCTCCCGCCCGGCAGCTAGCTCCCAAGGGGTTGCCTTGATGGACTCCTTGGAGACCAGGGGAGATGGACCATTAGCGAAATCCTCATAGACGATTTCGATTATGCGACTAGCCGACTCTCCCGGGTGAGGAGAGCTTGCCTCAACTAGTCTTTGAATCTCAATTTCCCTACTCGCTAAAGAATTATTTTTTGCTTTTTCAAGCATTTCTGTTAGCTCTGAAAAAGTTTTCACCCTAATTGAACTAGCTGCAGCAATTTCACCTGTTGCACTGAACTTCCAGTGGTCAGCATTTTCGAAAAAGATTGCAGGCTTTCCTGTAACAAGTGGATACTCACCAAGAAAAGAGATTCCATCGGTTACTAATATGTCTGTTGCTAAAAACAATCCGGCATAAGAACCAGCTTCATCAACCGAAGTGTTTGGCAATTCACTCCAAGACTTTCTCCAAGGAGACAACTCTTTTTCGGTTAGTACTTGTCTATCAGTTAGTGTGCTCCACAGAAATGGATGCGGACGCAAAACAATTTGGATGTCTGAATTTGCTTTTGCAAATTCCAACATCGGCAGATAAATTTTTGAAAACACACCAAAGTTATACCAGTGCGGCGAATAAGAGTGATGCGGAGCCCAAACTATCTTGAATTTTCCATCTTCAAGTGGCCAAGAAGACTTACCTAATTCCGCTTCACGCGCTAAGTTGTCAATTTTTGGTGAACCAGTGAAGTGAACATAAGAATTTCCGCGCTCAGTTAACGCATATGCATCAACAACATCTTTTTCTTGAGTGAAAACTAGCGATGCAAGTTGATGAAGACGCTGTGTAAACAGATGAGTTGCGACCGGTGCATCACCTTGACCCCCACCTGGCTCGTCATCAGGCTCGTCAACCATCACAAGTGAGAAATATGGGACATAGACGAGCCTGGTGAACTCCACCAAGTGATCAAACCTGACTGCCGGTTGGTAGTTTCGTTGCCAGGGGTAGTTCACAAAGACATAATCAGGGGCTAAATCCTTCAAAATAGCCAAACCATCAAGGCTTTGGCTCCCCGAACCCCCGGAATTTAGCCGAATATGGGGGATTGCCTTGCCTTCGAAGAAGGCATGCGCCTTCTCCTCCTGGGCATAGGCCAATTGGCCAGTTAGCTTCCTGGGCATGGACACCACAATTGGCTGAAAACGAGGGTCGTTAGCCATTTTTTGGTAGATCTCGTCAAGGGCATCCCAAGCCTCGAAATAGAGACCTAAAAACACGACTTTGATGGGTTCCATCCCCCAAACCTAGCAAAGTCCTAGGAAATAGCCTTTTGGACCAATTTTGATGAATTTTTCGGACATGACACGATTTTGGGCCTAAAAACAGGTGACTACCATCCTGTTTCCAGAGGGCGCATATAAGGGTCTAGTTAGCATGGAAAAGTCCCCAAAAATCTAGGAAATCAAAGGGATTTCGCGACACTTGTGAGGCGTGGCTAGAGATGGCGATTCGGGTATTCGGAAGGCTGCTGTTTAGTGGCTTTGCCCTGCCCAAAATAGACCCCAAAGGCCCCAAGTCTGGGGGTAAACATGCCGCCAAACCCTTGTTTGCAGCCCTCCGATCCAAGCGGGTGCTTAGGTGGATGGTTCCAGGTCTTGCCTTTATGGTGCTTTTGGCGTCAACACAGACTTCGAACGCGGCAAGTCTTTCCTCGGATTCAAACCAATGCCAAGTAGAAGTTGGCAGCCTTACCGGAGTATCCATTGCTCTTTATTCCAACAAGTGCGTAATTACTTTTTCTGGCACTGGTTCGCACACTTGGACTGCACCAACAGGTGTCACCACTTTCGACACTCTCGTAGTAGCTGGTGGTGGAGGTGGTGGAGCCGACGGTGGTAGCGGTGGTGGATCTGGTTCACTTTATGAGGCAACAGTTAACCTCAACGGAAACACGGGAAGACAATTCAACATTTTAGTTGGAGTTGGCGGTACACGAATAACTCACACAGCAGTAAACGGCGAAGCGTATAGCGCTAACGGTTCAGCAGGTGGAAACTCATCTATAACTCAAACCGGTCTTGGATTCTCAATCACTGCCTATGGTGGAAACCCGGGTTTTTGGCCAGATTACAGCGTCGCTAGGGCTGGTGGAGTTGGTGGATCACAACCAGTAGCAAGTGCGGGATCTACTTCACTTAGCAACGTCGGTTCTCATGCTGGTCGGAATGGCGCTGCCGTCGCCCCATATTGGGGAGCTAGTAGCGGCTACGACGGCAATGGTGGAGTAACCTCGAGCCTCTTTAGTGGACAGTTTATTGGTAGCGGTGGAAGTGGTGCTCACCTAGATGGGAATCTAAGGCCTGGAGGAAATGGTGGCGCTGGTGGTGGAGGTCGTGGTGGAGGCGGTAACGCCAGCGACGGTTGGGCTGACTACTTTGCCGGACACGGTGGAACTAATACCGGTGGTGGTGGAGGTGGTGGTTCTAGAAACGGAAACGTGGAGCAGTACACTATCGACGGCAGGAGTGACAAGTCAAGAAACGGTGGCACTGGTGGTTCTGGTGTCGTAAAGATCGCCTACATAGCGCCCGCTCTATCCCTGACCACAAGCGCAAACGGCGCGCGGGTGGGTGCGGACACACTTGTCCAGCCTGTTATTCAGCTAAAGAACAGCGCTAATGGCAACTTTTCCTCGAGCGGTGTAGTTGTTACCGCCGCAGTAACCTCGGGCACAGGAGTCTTGTCTGGTGCCACGGCAACAACAAACGCTTCTGGTGTTGCACAGTTTACGAACCTAAGGTTTACTTCTGGAACGCTTGGCACACTCACGTTGACCTATAGTGCCCCCGGGTTCGTCAACACCACTCAAACTATTAAGTTACAGACTTTTTCGACAGCCATAACAATTTCAGGTTCGAGTAGCTCTAACGGAAACTTTTTACAAGGTGTGTGGCTGGCAGATTCTGCAGGAGCTTCCAACATTCTCAATACAGATCTTCAGACCGCGCTCACGTCCAGCAATCTTCAACTCGATAGCACTGGAGCAATTACGGTTTCTGCGGCCGTGAGCAATGCAACCGCTGGTCGTTCCTTGACTTTGAATTGTGGCGGGTCTGGAAGATTCACTAACTCCGGAGGCGCCATTAGCGTCGCTGGCGACCTGACAGTTACCTGTGCTGGAGTTGACACAGAAGCTAATTTGACTGCCGTTGGAAGTATTCGATTGACGGGTACTTCATCCTCCGATTTGATCGAGATCTACTCAACATTGACCACAACCGGTGGTTCGAGTAGCGAGATTCGATTGAAGACTGTAAGTCGATTCCTCCTAGACGTCAGCGATAAATTGATAACCTCTGGCGGAGACGTTGTTGTATGGACTGGTTACGACAAAGTAGCTGGAACAAACAAGTCATCAACCACGATTTACCTAAATACCAGCTCTTCAATTGAAACCAACGGCGGCAAGATTTGGCTAGCCGGTGGCTTGGATGACGGAGGAGCTGACGCTTCTATAACCACTTCTCGAGGTAAGTGGAGCAGCGTTGTAGCAAGTGATGGATTGCCGGATGGTTACGCCGTTGGAATGAGCGTTAACAATGCATGGGATGTGGGAGTTTTTATCGAGGGTGGAACTCTCTTGAACTCAAAGGGAGGCGATATCTTTATTGCCGGAGCTCAGTCAACAAGCAGTTTGAGCGGCTACGCACATATAGCCCTAAAGAATGGTGCACGCGTAGATTCCGGCACCGGTCGAATCGCGATGTGGGGACGAGCCCTAGCAGGCACAAGCAACTGGAGCCAAGGCATCATCCTAAACTGGGAGGACAACACGACCCCAGTTGTGGTTTCGTCTAATGCCACAACCTCTGACGCAATCACCGTTTATTCAGACTCACAGGCTGGAGCAGCTTGTTCCAGAGGAATTACCGGATGGTGGCACGGTGTTTGGAGCGCCACCCGAGGATATCAGGGCTCTCAGATTCTCGCGACTGGACTTGGCGGAGGAATTACTTTAACAGGCTTGGGAAGCACTTCGACTTCTTGTTCAGGAGGGGATGGCTGGGGCGTAAACATTGAGTTTGCAGACGTCCTAGCAAAAAGTGGACCAATCACCGTTAATGCCATTGGAAACAGCAATGGCACAACTCCAGGTCTAGCCACCGGCTGGAGAGGAAACAATGCAAGTCTTTTTAGAATTGGGGCTTGGGCAGCCTCTGGCGGCGGGGAAGTCGGCGGTTCATCAATTACAACTCCGGGCGGAGTCACTGCGGATTTATCCAGCTCGTCCTCAAATGTTGTTATAAATACAAACAGCGTCTACTCGTGGGAAGCAGGCTATGGAACGGTGATTAACACGTCAGGTAGCGTAACCATACAGCCTGCAACAGTCACTAGCGGTGTAGTTTCATCAGCAACAGATTTCACAAGAGCTCAAACCGCCGGCAACTGGAGGTTCGGTAGATTCTCAACTCCTACCCGTTTATCTAGCTTCACGCTTGGACGATCTGGAACAACTTCGGATTTGACTTACATGGGAACTAGCACTTTCGGCTCCAGTCCAATTCAAACCGTCGGCAATGTAGCTATTGATGGTGGCACATTGCTTCTTAGTTCAAACATTGACTCGACCAGCGGCAACGTAACTCTTACCTCTACTGGAGCCTCAAAATCTTTTTCCAAGACCACCGAGACTATTACTGCTGGTCAGAATGTCACAATCTCTAGTGCAGCTTCAACCGTTTCAACAGGAAGTGGCACAATTACGGCAGGTGGTAACATCGATATTGACGCTGGCTCTACTGTTACTACCGCTGGAACAATTTCTACCTCGGGCGGTGCTCTCACTATCGATGGGGCATCGGTGGGGATTAACTCCGGCTCTAGTCTTCTTGGTACGTCTGGATCAACAATTCGCGTTAAAGCGACTGGCATAGTCACCTTTACTTCGGCGACAGTGCAGACCAATGGGCCGGGGGCCGCGGGCACAGGTGCTATTTCAATCTGGAGCGACTCAGATGGTAATGATGTTGGACACATCCATTCAGCTGGGACGCTTTGTGTCAACACCATCGGGTCCTGCGTTACTGCAACAGCCACTGGTGGATCAGATATTTACTTCGGTGGAGGATATACCTCTGACTCATCCGCATTCTTCCCGCCGGCAGGGTCTCCTTCTAATGGAGCTAATGACGGAATTCGTTTTTCAGACACTGTTGGTGCGAACAGAACAAAAGTATGGTCCGGTGGCGGTGACATCTCGATTGCTTCCAAAACCGCTTCAACTACCCAGCTCACCAAAGGTCAGTACTGGTATGGAGGCACAAACGTAAACTCGGGAAACGGTCAAATTCGAATCACAAACTTTGCAGGTTCCGTAACATCCAACTACACCTACGGGCTGTTTATCTCCGCGACTACCAACGCCACCACGATAACTTCTTCCAAGTCTTCCGGTGACGCGATTCGAATTGTTAGCTCCTTAGCCAACACTGGGAATTACTCGAACCCAGTGCTTTTTTATGACGGCACAGCTAGCGTAAGAAACACGGTTTCCGCCACTGGCGGCGGTGACATCTACTTTGAAGGAAATGCTTCGGGAACAGGGGCAAATACCTACTCATTTGATTTAAGTAACGTGGACATTACGGCTACAACTGGAGATATCTACTTCAACGGAAACCGAGGCGCCTGGTTTAACCGTGTCAATAGCGGCGGAACGAATATCGGGGCAACTTCAGGATCTGCCACTGGCGATGTTCTCTTTGTTGGGAACCGCTTCACAAGCTACAGCACCTCCTGGGCTCTCACGATGAAGACCTCCGGTAAATTAACCATCCGTCCAATCAGTGGAGAAAGTTTTGCCGAAACTATTTTGTTTCCTAGGTCTGAAGTTTACTTGGTAGGACTTTCAGGTCTTACAGTAGGCGGTGCTGGAAACACTGCTGACATTACCGCTGCAACACCAGCAGCTTCATCGAATTCGATAGCCGGACATGTGAGTTTTATAGGAGGTTCGGTAACTGTAAATTATCCTGTGACAACCACTGAATCTGGAGACATCGCCGTCACATCCTCTTCGACATCAACCATCGGTGCCATTCTCACTGCCGCAGGGGCTGTAGACATTACTGGCGAATCAGTTACTACCGCCAGTGCAATAAGTGCAACTGGATCAATTACCATCACATCTACTGGAGCATCAAGTAATTTGACAGCTGGAGCTAATTTAACTTCCACAGGTGTAGGAAACGCAATAGTCCTGAAATCGAAGAGCAACATTCTTACGTCGGCGAACATCACCCTTCAATCTAACGCTGGCCCAATCACTTTGTGGTCAGACTCCGACAGCGTCAACGAAGGTGGAATCCTAATTGCAAGTGGCGTATCCATAAACTCCAGTGGAGGAAACGTAACTCTTGGTGGAGGTGATGGCTCTAGCGTTCCGACTGGATACGCAAAAGCTACCGCCAGTATTAATTCATCTGCCAACGGGGCTTACTCAGGAATCAGGCTAATAGGTTCAATTTCTTCTGGAGCAGGAAATGTAGTTCTCCGAGGTCAAGACTCAGCTCGGGTTGGATTAACTTCCCACAACACTGGAATCGAAATTGAAAAACCGGCCAAGGTTACCTCAACAACCGGTTCTATTGAAATAGAAGGCTCATTAGTATCTGGCACAATGACCGGAACTGGCAATCACATTGGATTACTAATTGGGTGGGGAGGAACAGCGTCAACTGGAACAAACAAAATTTCTAGCACATCGGGAGACATCACGATTAGGGGACTGGCAGCTCCCTTTAGCAACTCCAAAGCGTACGGGCTCTGGCTAACTACCAACACAATTGAAAGTGTTGATGGTGACATAAGTCTTGTTTCCAGTGCTGGGTCAACGGTAGCGACCGAGCTACTTTACTCACAGGCCAGCGTTACCAGCACGAATGGTTCCATATCTGTGACAACTGGGACTAGCTCCGGAAATGCGACTTTCCAGACCTCTGCAGTCATGACTGCTGGAGGGACAATAACCCTTGGAGTCCATAACCCAACTTTCACTTCTCTGTCCCTACAAGGTACAGGCGGCAAGATCATTGAACCTGCTCCAGGAGCAGATAGCTTCGGGGCCTCGATTTCGAACGCCAACGTAACAGTATCGACGAATAGCTCTTCACTCCGTATTGGAAAAGTTGGCAGCACAAGTGCCATCACGGTGAGTGGAGCTAACTCCATCGCCGGGAATATAAAGTTCTATGGGGCAGCTATCTCGGTAAGTGGTAATCAAACCGCAACCGCGGATGGCGACATTGAAATTTACGGTAGCTCGATTTCTAATTCTGGAACGGTTACTTCTAACTCAGGAGATGTTTTACTCAAAGCAGACTCAATGGCACTAAGTGCAAATATCTCCGCAAGCTCTGGTGTAGTAACAATTAGCCCAGCGACAGACAACCTTCAGATCGATCTCGGAACAGAGACCAGCGGAAAACTCTCTTTGGTAGCAGCGGAGATAAATCGTTTTAGTACTAATGTCTTGAGAATTGGCGCGATTGACGGAACTAACTCTGGGGCTATTAGCATCACATCCGCACTGGCCCCAACTGGAACTGACACCATGGCTCTCCGAACCAGTGGTTCTGTAATTGGAACATCAGGCTCAATTTCTATTGCTAACCTTGCGATCGAAGCTGCTGAAATAAACCTTCCTGGCAACAATGGAGTTACTGGTGGACTAGCACTCAGCGCTTCTGGCGCCACCCTTACCTACAACCAAACATCCGGAACCTTTACCCCAAGCACCGTCGACTTGATTGACCCGGTTTATGGAGTTCCTAGCAAAGTTGTTTTGAGTCAAGTGCCGACCAATTCGACTGTCGATAAGTTTATGGCAGTGGCTTTCAACCCGCCACCTGTTGTCACCTTGCAAGATAGATACTCCAATTCACTAACTACTTCAAACGAATCTTCTAACGACTACACAGTTACCGCTACAAAAGCTTCAGGACCTGGCAACCTAAGTGGAACTACTTCTGTAACGACATCGACTACCGGTGTTGCTACTTTCAGCAACTTGAGCATCTCGGATAACACCGGATCTCACACCATAACTTTCACGGTTTCAGTGGTCTCGCCGAGCACAGCTGAGCTAACGGGCTCCCCAAGTGCTACGACCGGTACTTACAACATCCAGTCTGATCAGACCATTAGCTTTACCTCAACAGCACCTACTAATCCTCGAGTTGGCTCGACCGGATACACCCCAACAGCAACTTCAAGCTCTTCACTGACAGTTGCCTTCACAATCGAAAGCAGTTCCTCCGCAGTCTGTTCAATCAGTTCGGGTGTGGTGACCTACCAGAGTGTGGGTACCTGTGTAATTAACGCAAACCAGGCTGGAAACGCTGCCTATGCTGCAGCATCACAGGTTCAGCAGAGCTTGTCTGTGACTCCAGCAAAACTAGATCGACCATCCGCTCCAACTCTGACCGCTACATCCAGCACCCTCAAGTCCATTGGAGTCTCCTGGACAGCAATTACTGATGCATCCACTTACACGCTTAGGGTTTACAACTCTCCGGGGAGCGGTGATGCGAGAGTGGTCATTCTTGGAGTTTCTGGAACCTCAGCAACAATCACGGCCAGTAACTTCCCAGGAATTGCCGACGGTACTGAGTACTACGTCAGCGTTAGCGCAATCGCTAGCTCAACAGACGGTAACTCTGATGAAGGAGTAAAGGCAGCAGTAACTACAAACTCACCAGCCGTTACTCCAACTATTGAAACTCAACCCATTTCACAATCCATAGTCTTTGGGCAGTCCGTAACGTTCTCTATTGGAGCATCAAAAACTGACAACGGTGTATTGAGCTATCAGTGGCAGAAAGCTGGCTCCAACATCTCAGGGGCAACATCTTCGAGTTACACAATTGCGACCGTGGCGGCTGCCGACGCTGCGGCATATTCGGTGGTTGTAACAAACAGCCTCAACGGCACCACCGCAACGGCTACATCCACTTCTGTAAATCTTGCTGTGGTTGTCAATGTTACTTATGACTCCCAAGGTGGATCCAGCGTTTCTAGTACAACAATGAATGTCGGCGGATCAATTGCTACAGCACCGGCACCAACCAAAGCTGGTTACACACTTTCTGGTTGGTCCAGAACCACAACCGGTTCGGTAGTTAGCTTCTCCGGCGGCTACGCACCAGCTGACACTTCCGGATTTACTCTCTATGCCATCTGGTCCGCCAATAGCAACACCATCGTTTATGACTCCCAGGGCGGAACAGTTATTGCTAATGGATCAATGCTTACCGGCGGATCCATTGCCACAGCACCGGCACCAACCAAAGCTGGTTACACACTTTCTGGTTGGTCCAGAACCACCACCGGTTCGGTAGTTAGCTTCTCAGGCGGCTACGCACCAG
>NZ_JBIILG010000028.1:0-14450 GCF_044232805.1 Rhodoluna sp. | reverse complement strand
ATAGTTTCGTAACCTAGGTCGTTACCTTCAAGTCTGGCTCTTGCAAAAAATGCCGTTTCGATGATTCTTTCGCCGCGCGGGTTCTTGGCAGCTTTTGGCAGAGCTTTCACAATGTCCTCGAAACCTCGGATCGAGCTAGCAACGGCTTGACGCATTTGGTCGATCTCATAGGAGTCTTTGACAAGCCTCAGCTCAGAAACATACTGAGCCAGATCGCTGTCTTCAAGAGATATGGCCTTTTTCTTATCTAGGTAAGCACTCAGTTCATTTAGATCGCGAGTTTCGATCTTTAGTAGCGCAGACACATCCTGCAGAGTTGGTCTTGCTCCTACCCAGAATTCACCGATAGCGGGGTTAGCGAAGAACTCGTTGGAGTCTTTGCCAGCTGTTGGGCGCAAAAACAGAATCTGAGCTGATTGTTTAGCGTCGATAACAAGCACAGAGTCTGGAACGGTTTGCGAGCCCCAACCGGTTAGATGCGCGAAAGCTGCGTGTGGTCGATAGCGATACTCGGTGTCGTTGGATCTGGTCTTGGGTGCACCAGCTTCGATCACAACAAGTTGATTGGTAAACGCTGCAGCGACCAGGTCGCGTCTGGCCTTTGCAAAATCAGCAGCAGGGCTTTGAGATATGGCCTTGTTGGAACTTTCCTGCCAGCCGCTTGAAATGTAATCAAGAAACTCTTTGCTGTTTGGGGTTCTGGAACGGTTTGTTCCAGTGCTCTCTTTTTTATCGCTAGCCATTGAACTATTGTGTCATTCCAGCGCTGTCTTGGGCGTTGGGTAGTGTTGAGCTAACAGAACAGGGATTTTCATGGTCAAAATAGACCTCCATACGCACTCAACTAGATCCGATGGACTAGATACCCCCAGCCAGCTAGTTACCAATGCCGCTAAAGCCGGCATCAACGTCTTGGCCTTGACCGATCACGACACCGTCTCGGGCTGGGATGAGGCTAGATCCAAAGCCCTAGAACTTGGGCTTGGTTTTGTTCCAGGAATCGAAGTAACTAGCGTTTCCGACATCGAAAGATTTGGCCGCACGATTCGAATTAGCGTTCACCTACTTGCCTACTTACCTGACCCAAACCATGAAGCGCTTGCGTTGGTACTAGGCGACACCGTTGCCACCCGCGAGGCAAGAGCTCGGGCCATTGTCGACAAGCTCGCCACGGAAATGCCAATTACCTGGGAGATGGTTTTGGACCACCTAGATAAAGGTGCAACCATTGGGCGCCCCGCAATTGCGGACACCCTGGTCACGATGAAAAAAGTTTCCGATAGAAGTGAAGCGTTTGATTACTACTTGGCTTCTGATGGACCGTTCTATGTTTCGCACTCGGCGGTCTCCACCGTTGAGGCAATTGAACTAATCGGGATGGCCGGGGGAGTATCAGTAATTGCTCACCCACTAAAAGGCGTTGGGCCAGACACTAGCCCAGAAGATCTACCACTGGATCATTTTGAGCAAATGATTCAACGAGGCTTAGCCGGAATTGAGGTTTATCACCGCGATGTTCCAGAAGCCGCCAGATCGTGGTTGCTTGATTTGGCTTCCAAGCATGATCTTGTTGTTACCGGTTCGAGCGATTATCACGGCGTTGCCGGAAAGCCGAATCAGTTGGGTGAGAACACCACAAGTCAAGAAATGTTAGATCGAATCGTGAAGCTTGGAACTGGAACTAAAGCTTCGCTTTAGCTATTTCCACCGCGGGTGCGATTCCGTGTTCTATTGGCAGTTGCTGCAGGACGATCAGGTCTTTTCTCACCGGAGCGCTCAGGTTTAGAGTCAGATCCTCTTGAAGGCCTAGAGCCTTTTTGTCCCTGCGGCCTGGAAGACTTCGGAACTTCAACTCTGGTGCTCGCCTTGAGTCTTCCCTTGGTGCCAGCAGGAATGTTCAGGTCCACAAAAAGGTGCTCAGAGCTTGAGTAAGTTTCGGTTGGATCTGGCTGGCCAAACTTTAGCTCTATGTTGATGTGGGTCCAGCGAGCAAGATCTTCCCAGTCCACAAATGTGACGGCAATTCCCAATCTTCCTGCACGACCGGTTCTTCCAACGCGGTGCAGGTAGGCCTTTTCATCTTCTGGTACTGAGTAGTTAATAACATGTGTCACATCGTCAACGTCAATTCCGCGGGCTGCGACCTCGGTAGCGACCAGGATGTCTTTTTTGCCGGAGCGGAAATTGGCCATCGATTTCTCTCGGGCTTCTTGGGACATGTCTCCGTGTAAGGCGCTTGCATTGAACCCTCTGTCAATTAGCTCATCGGCTAATTTGGCAGCCTGGCGCTTGGTGCGGCAGAAGATGATCGTCTTGCCGCGGCCTTCGGCCTGCAGAATTCTTCCAACTACCTCATCTTTGTCGAGCGCGTGTGCCCGGTAGACAAACTGCTTGATGTCGGCTTTGGTTAGCCCTTCATCAGGGTCGTTGACCCTTATGTGCACCGGCTTGTTTTGATATCTACGAGCCAAAGAAACGATTGCTCCTGGCATTGTGGCTGAAAACAGCATGGTCTGACGTGACTCTGGGGTGTAAGCGAAGAGCTTTTCAACATCAGGCAAGAATCCAAGATCTAGCATTTCGTCGGCTTCGTCTAGCACCATGAACTGGATGTGTTTTAGGTCAAGCTTTTTTTGCTTCGACAAGTCAATTAGACGTCCAGGAGTTCCAACAATGATCTGCGCTCCGGCATCGATTTCCGCAATTTGTCCTTCGTACGCTTTTCCGCCATAGATTGCGGCAACGGTAGTAGAGCGATTGGAGCAAGCGTGCTTTAGATCTTCTGCAACTTGAATGGCTAATTCTCTAGTTGGAACAACGACAAGTGCTTTGGCACCTTTTTCTGGATTCAGTCCGAGGGACTGAATAAGAGGTAGGCCAAAGCCTAAGGTCTTGCCGGTACCAGTTTTGGCTTGGCCAATAATGTCCTGTCCAGTTAGGGCAAGCGGTATGGCCTGCTCCTGGATTGGAAAGGGACTCGTGATTCCTCGGCCCTCGAGGGCCTGATAGATATCTTGATCGATACCTAAGTCTTTGAAAGTCAAATTGCTCCTATATATGCTCTTCTTACTCTACTTGCCAAGGCGCTATCCCGTTTATGCTTGAAAGGTGTTTGAGTGGTTGAGATCCTTACGGAAAAAAGTCGGCAAGCTTGTTTTGCCTGATCGCGAAGAGCGCTCCGCTAGAAACAAGAACAAAATCAATCTCAAGCCATACACGCCAGAACCTAAGGCATACCTTGGTCAGCTAGCGTACTTGTTACTTTCGAATTTTGAAATTCTTACCAATGAGCTCAAATACGCTCCCACCACTCAATACAAAGCTGAGCTCAGTGAAGCTGCAGCCAAGAGTTTTGAAAAATACCGCACAGTTTCAAAAAAGCTGTCCGGCTTGGGTGTTGATGTGACCGACTCAATGGATCCTTTCACTGAGCGAATCGATACTTTTCACTCCAGAACCTCCGGGGTGGATTGGTACGAAGCCATCATCAAGGTCTATCTAGTTTCTGGACTGCTTGATGATTTCTATAAGAGATTGGCTGTTGGCCTGAACTCGGAACTTCGCGATTCGGTCGAGAAAGCCCTTTCCGATAAGACCTTCGAAAAATTCGCTCAGAAAGTTATTACAGAGGGCAAGGCCATGAACCCCGAGCTTGACTCGAGGCTGGCTCTTTGGGGCAGACGCCTTATGGGAGATGTATTGCTGGAAGTTAGGGCAGCTTTTGATAATCGAAAGCTTGCCGGAATTGATAAGAGCGCCAGCTTGAGTGCTGAGCAAGAAAGAAAAGTAAACCTTGAGTCTTACTCCAAGATTGAGCCTCTGATCAGCGAGATGATTGCGGCTCACTCGCTGAGAATGGATTCAATCGGTCTAGCTGCCTAAAAGGGTCAGCTGATCTTTCTTTTCTCTTCTTGATTCCAGAAACTTTGGACCAAAATACATAGCTACTGGCATAGCTACCATAACGATGGACCAGATCCATGCATCGGTATAACCAAAGCCAAGGACAGTAAGAAGTATCCAAAGAAAAGAACCGGTTGCTAAAGCAATTGCTGTTGGCACAAAAGAACCATATCGATCAGATCTGATGTTCACAGCTGGTGCCACCAGAGCCAAAACAGCTGCGTAAAAAACAATGAATAGAAACTCCATTAGGCGATGAACCCAACCCTTCTAGCTTCCTCCGCACCAAGCTCAAGATAGGTAATTGACTTGGTTGGGATCAAAAATACGTTGCCCTTGGAATCGGTCAAGCTGATCAGCTTGGCATCGGTATCCATCGC
Source organism: Rhodoluna sp. (assembly GCF_044232805.1). GTDB lineage: Bacteria > Actinomycetota > Actinomycetes > Actinomycetales > Microbacteriaceae > Rhodoluna. The sequence goes on along the minus strand of NZ_JBIILG010000028.1, from coordinate 10,167 downwards.
AGAACGAACTGAAGCCTCCAACTCCTTAGCGCTAGCGGAGGTGTCGAAGCTGAGTTCGCGAGCTGAGTCTTTGATGCCGATTTTGATGTCCATGACCAACCTTTCTACTACTAGATTACGGCAGGAAAACTGTGGGCTAGACATCTATTGTCAGAAGGCTCGGGTATCTTGATTGATATGACCCAACCGAAGTTTGTGCCCCTTTCGCACATTGACTCGGTCAGGGACCTTTCTCTTGATAACACCCAGCTCCAAGCGGTGAACTTGCCCGCCGAAGCGGTAGTTACCGTTATTGGCTCTCCGGGCTCAGGAAAAACAAGCTGCCTCAAAGCTCGCTTTTTGCATCTAGTTGATAAAGGCGCCAAGCCAGAACAAGTGGTTGTGATTGCTCAAACTAGAGACAGCGCGAATTTGTATCGCGATCAGTTAGCACTCGAATTACAAAGCGCAACCGCTGGCCCGGTTGCCAAGACTCTAACCAGCATGGCTTTTTCGATACTGGTCGATAAAGCGCGCAAATCAATTGCTCCAAAGCCAACCTTGCTAAGCGGTAGCGAACAAGATGCCATGCTGCAAGAAATAATCAAAAATCTAGACCCTGAAATTTGGCCTAAGCAATTAGATGCCACGGTTAGATCGCTTACTGGTTTTAGAACCGAACTTCGAGATCTAATTGCTGTTGCCATTGAGCACGGCATAACGGCTGCCAAATTAGCCGAGTTGGCAAAAGATCAGAATGTTACCCAGTGGCAAGCAGCCGGCATCGTTTTTGAGCAGTACCTCGAGCTACAAAACTCAGTTCAATTACAAAGGTACGATTCGGCGTCTTTGCTTCGAGAAGCTGCCCTCGTAGTTGCAAGTGCGACAGATCTTCCAGAATCGATTAGCTCAATCAAGACCTTGCTAATTGATGATGCCCAAGAGCTAACTCCAGCTGCTGCCGAGTTTATCTACGCCCTTACTCAAAAAGGAGCAGGGGTTAGTTTCTTTGGAGACCCCGATGTCGCAACCCTTAGTTTTAGGGTCGCTAATCCAAAAGCGATGATCTTGCTTGCCGAGCGGATTGCAACTTCGAAGTCCGTTAAGCCTGAGACTATTTATTTGGAGCCAAAACACGTTGTTCGGCCGGCTGAGATTTCTTTAGCTTTGGCTAAAGTCAGCTCCCAAATTGAAGTTGCTAGAGCTGGAAGACAGCGCAAAGGCCTCACGGCCTCAAGTAAGCAGCAAGTAGCTGGTGAGGCACTTGCAGCCAAAGTCTTTCGCTCGCGCACCGATGAACTTGCCTATGTTGCGGGGGTCCTTAGGAGAAGACACCTGTTTGATGGAATCGCCTGGTCGGATATGGCGGTTATTGCAAGAAGCAGGCCAGAACTTGATTCACTAGCCCTGGTTTTGAGTTCTCATTCGGTTCCGGTTCGAGTAACTGGAACTGCCACTGCCTTGAAATCAGATCATGCCGCAGGAGTGCTGCTGCAGCTAGCAGCGGTTTGTCTAACTGATGAGCCAATGACCTTTGCCCAAGCCGAGCAATTGCTTCTGTCTGAATTCTGCGGGCTGGATGCGCTATCGCTTCTTCGACTCAAGCGATCGCTTCGCAGAGCCCATGAAGACTTAGAAGAATCTAGTGACGCGATATTACTTGCAGCAATTTCTGAACCGGCCCTGATTGCTTCAGTTAGATCACAAGAGGCTCATAAGTTGGAAAAATTCATCGGGCTAATTCACGAAACCAGAGCTTTAGCCAAGGAGCCAGAGTCAACTACCGAGGCAGCGCTTTGGAATCTTATTTCTGGCACATCATTGATGGATCGCTGGGTTGTGGCCTCACGTGGGGTGTCTGAGTTAGCAATGCAAGCGGGAAAGAATCTTGATTCAGTTATGGCGCTTTTTGCAGCTGCTGCTAGATTCACTGAGCGCAATCCAGACAGTAGTCCACTTGATTTTGTGTTAGACCAACTTGCGCGCGAGATTCCAGAAGATAGCTTGGCGCTAAATAACTACTCCGGCGAATACGTTTCGTTGTTGACTCCTTCTGGATTGATTGGCAGAGCTTTCGACACTGTTGTCTTGCCTGGTCTTATCGAGGGAGTTTGGCCCAATCTAAAGCCCAGGTCCTCGCTTCTGGGCGCCCAAGCACTAGATGCTTTGGCTAGCGGTGAGATCGAAAACACTTCGGAACTAACCAAGTCAGAACTATCTGGTGAGCTTCGTATGTTCAATAAGGCCATAGGTGCGGCAAGATCCAAAGTGCTGGTTACTGCAACCGATCAGGAAGAACAGCAGATCTCGCAGTTCGTGACACTGGTAAATGGCAGCATCCCGGAAACCGAAAGCGCAATCCCAAGATCTCTAACCCTGCGCTCACTAGCGGGGGACATGCGTCGCGAATTAGCTAGCGGATCGGGGGATAGCGTCGAGCTTGCGATGGGACTTGCCAGGTTAGCCTCGGCCAATGTTCCAGGAACTGACCCGTCGAGTTGGTACGGCTTATTGCCAATTTCCACCGAGGAGCCACTCACAGATCTAGCTAATGACTTGGTTCGGGTTAGACCTTCTCAGCTTGATAGTTATCTAAAGTGCCCGCTGCACTGGTTCTTGCAAAACCATGGCGGACGGACAGACTCCTTCTCGGCTTCCCTTGGAACTTTGGTTCATGAAGTATTCGAGCTCAGCAGATCTTCTGACAGGGCTGAATTACAAGCTCTTACCGACTCACGCTGGCACAGTCTCGAATTTGAAGCTGACTGGTTAGAAGATCTTGGTAAACGACGTGCCAATAAGATGCTTGCAAACTTGGCTAGCTATTTGAAGCAGTTCGAAGATCAGGGTTCAGTTGTTTTAGGCAGGGAGCAAAACTTCCGCTTCGAGTTTGATCACGTAAGGGTGCAGGGTCAGGTGGATCGAATCGAACAACATGAAAATGGCACCATCATGATTGTTGATCTAAAGACCAGTAACCAAGCTCCTTCTGAAGCTGACACCGCATCAAACCCACAGCTCGCGCTATACCAAATGGCCCTTTTAGAAGCCGGCTTCGAAGAGATTGGCAAGATCAATGAAGATCAGCTAGCCGGAGCAAAGCTACTAATTGTCGGCGGAGACAGCTACACCGAACGTTCACAACCGGGAATGAACCAAGAAACCTCAGCAAATTTTAAGAAGTTGCTTCTGGAAACAACTAAGGGAATGGCACAGCAAGTTTTTGTCGCGCAGCTTTCTAACCACTGCGATGCGGACCGCGAATACGGAACATGCAAGCTGCACTTGACCAGGGCGGTGTCCTATGTTGGCTAAGTACTCGGCGGCTGAGATTTTCAAGGTAGTAAAAGGTAGGGAGCTTTCCCAAGAGAAAATAGACGCCATCGAACAAGCTGAGCTTGATTCGCCAAGCCTGGTTGTTGCTGGAGCGGGAAGTGGTAAGACTGAACTACTTGCCGTGAGGGTTCTTTGGCTTGTGGCAAACGGTTTTGCACGGCCAGAGCAGATTCTGGGACTTACCTTCACAAAAAAAGCGGCTACCGAGTTATCAAAGAGAATCTACGAATCGCTATTGAAGCTTCGTGATTCGAGCTTCTGGCCAGAGGATCTGGAATTTGATTTTCAAGCTCCTACTATCTCTACCTACAACGCCTTTGCCAACCAGGTCTTTCGCGACAACGCCCTAGCGCTGGGCTACGAATCAGATGCCACGCTGATTAGCGAAGCAACTGCGTTTCAGTTGGCCCGTGAGGTCTGCGTTCGTTTTGGATCGGATGTCTCTGGAACACTGAGCGATCTGGAGCTAAACATCGATTCATTGGTTGAAAAAGTTATCGAATTAGCCAGAGCCCTAAATGACAACGGGCAAACCGCAGGCAACCTACAAAGTGAAATTGCGCGAACTGTGGATCACATCGCAAGGCTTCCAAAAAAAGCCGGTGAAGAGGTTAGTTCTAGATTTGCTTATGTCGACACCATTGTTGAGGAGCTAAAACCGGCTCCCTTGATTGCAGAACTGGCCGAGATTTTCCAGAAGGAAAAGAAACTGCGATCCATGGTTGACTACTCCGACCAGGTGGCACTGGCTCTTCGGGCGGTTACCGAGTTTCCAGATGCTGCAACCAGTATTCGCGAGAACTTTAGCCAGGTAATGCTCGATGAATATCAAGACACTTCGGTGCTACAAACAAGGTTGTTAGCAACCTTGTTTGCACAAAGATCAGTGTTCGCGGTGGGAGATCCGAACCAGTCCATCTATGGTTGGCGCGGAGCAAGTGCATCAAACCTGGACGAGTTCGGTAGTGATTTTGGAGCTGCCAAGAACTTTAGCCTTAGAACCAGCTGGCGTAACCCTATTCATGTTCTGGAAAAAGCTAATGAGATCTCTGCGCCCCTTGCCAAGCAGGCAAGCTTTGAAACTCCAAAGCCCTTGGAGCAGCGAGTGCTTCCTGTAAAACTTGAGGCCATGCCTGACGCGCCTAACGGTGAAGTGCAGGTTAACTTTTTAGAAACCATCGAGCAAGAAGCGCAAGAAATTGCAGAGTGGTTCAAGCCCGAGCTGGCTAAAGGTTCTAGCTGTGCGGTGTTGATGCGCAAGCGCTCGGCTATGGCTCTATTTGTTGAGACGCTGCAGTCCAATGGCATTGAAGTAGAGGTAGTTGGACTCGGCGGACTACTTGAACTTCCAGAAATTGTTGATCTGGTATCAGCTTTGAAGGTAATTCAGCGCGTGGATGCCGGAAGTGAACTAATCAGGCTTCTTACGGGGGCTAGATGGCGCATCGGGGCTAAGGACATCGATCGACTCTTTGTTATTGGAAGAAAGCTATCTGGTCCAAGACAAGAAGGTGTCTTCCGCCAAGAGCTCACAATTGTTGAAGCTCTCGACGAGGTAACTAGCGAGAGCCTTGATCTACTGTCTGAGTTCTCCGCAGAGTCGCTCAGACGATTACGTGACGCGGCGGTACTGTTTAGAAACCTTCGATCGGCAACATCACTACCTTTGGCCGACTTTGTTCGCGTGGTTGCCGAAGAGCTTTGGTTGGATATCGAGCTTCGAGCAAACCCAAAGCTTAAAAACCCAATGGCGCAGCTCGAGTCCTTCTATGAAACTGTTGCAGGCTTTGGCCAAGCTAGCGCCGCTTCACAACTTGGTGCGTTTTTGAACTGGTTGGACTATGCAGCAAAGCGAGAAAGATTTGAACTACCAAAGTCCAACCCAGCAGCTGGTGTGGTGCAAGTTCTCACGGTCCACGCGGCTAAAGGTTTGGAGTGGGACTATGTTGCTGTTCCAAATCTTGTGGAAGATGATTTTCCTAGCAAACCGCGATCAATTTCGGGCTGGCTTTCTGGAGCGGAGCTACCGTATCCGCTTCGAGGAGATGCCAGATCATTGCCGGTGTTTGACTATGAGGCAACTAGAACACAGAATGATATCAAAGCAGCCAAGGACCAGTTCCGCGCAGACAACAAAGAACACCAACTTCGCGAAGAGTATCGCCTCATTTATGTTGCAATTACGAGAACCAAGCAAGCACTGCTACTAACCGGTTCCTACTGGAAACCAGGAAACACGGGATCGAGAAAACCCTCGCGCTTTCTAGAGCAGTTAGCCGGTGAAGGTTTTGAGTTTCCGGAAATTAACAGCCAAGCAAATCCTCTGGACCTGGAACCAAAAACAGCCAACTGGCCACTTGATCCCGTGGGTGAAAAATACGGGGCAGTACTGAAGCAAGCGGCCGAGAGAGTTCAGCAGGCAACTAAGCAGTTAGCTAATGAAGCGAGTGATCCAAAACCAAGCAGCGTGCAAGAAGAAATTGACTTGCTACTGAAAGAACAAGACGATCGAATTGCACGTTTATCGGTTGTGGACCTGCCGGTTCGAATACCAGCATCCAGATTCAAAGAGTTCGTCAAGAATCTTGACGGCATTGCTGCCAAGTACCTAAGGCCCACCCCGTCAAAGCCTTACCGCGCAACTCGAATCGGAACTCAGTTTCACTCTTGGGTCGAGGACTTTTTGGTAGCTGAAATTGACCAGACAAGTTCTACCGCGGTCAGCGAACTGGCAGAGATATTCAAAAACTCTAGGTTTACAAACCTCAAGGATTCGGAAATTGAGTTAGAAATCAACTTGACCCAAGGCGTGAACACTTTTGTTTGCAAGCTAGACGCGGTTTTCAAAGTTGGGTCCCGCTATGAAATCGTGGACTGGAAAACTGGCTCCCCTCCAGAATCTAAGGAGCAAGAGCAGGAAATGATCTTGCAGTTGGCGCTTTATCGGTTTGCTTACTCAAAGCTTCGAAATGTGCCGGTTGACCAAATTGATGTTTGTTTCTATTTTGTGGCTGACAACACTGAGCTAAGACCTGATGCAGTTCCGGAGCCGGCAGAGCTGATGAAGCTTTGGGAGAAGCTATTTAGCTAGAACAGTTCGTTGTTTTTGACTGGGTTAGAGGTTGCTTCTTGGGCTCGCCGTTGCTGAGCAATCTCGGTAGCTAGCGGGGCAGCGGCAATCCGTTCTGCTTTTCCTGATTCGACTTCTTCGGTTAGCACCAAAAGCATTCCGACAGCGTCTTCGATGATCTCTTGGCTGCCCTGTGAGTAACCGTGCAATAACCATCTGGCAAGTTCTAGTTCGCTATACAAAAGTGCCCGTGACCATAGGTTTACATCGGATCCAGGTCTAGCTTCGAAGTAACGAGCCACCAAGTTCCTGGCGAGCTCGGTTGTTGCTCCACCCAATACCCAGGCAAGGTCTTCGGCTGGATCAGAAATTCTAAGTCCGCTCCAGTGCAGAACGCCGGATACTTTGCCATCAAGTTCTAGAACACTGTGACCGTTGATTGCACCGTGCACCACGGTCGGCTGGTAGCGGAACATGCTGGAATCTTCCAAAGCAGTTTCCCAGCGCTGCAACAGAATTGGCGGAACTTTGCCTGTTTGGGCAGCGCGGTCCAATTCCATGATGCGGTATTTCAGGTTTTGCTGGGGGTCAAGTTCTGGGAATCCAGATTTTTGCACCAATTCGTGTGGCAGGTTGTGAATTGCGGCTATGGCAAAGGCAATGCTGGCTGTCAATCCAGAAATTGCATCTACCCGAGATAGCTCAATTGAATTGCCATAAACAAAGTCAAAAACCAGGGCGCGCTCGCCGTCAGAGTCCTTGGTGTCTCCAACCAGTTGTCCAATTTGAAAAGGAAGATTTTGTCGCACTAGGGATGAAAAGCACTTTAGGGCTCTAATCTCGGCTTCAAGTTCTGTGCCTGCGGTTGGGCTATTTGCCATCCGAACCACGAAGTGTTCGCCGCTCTTGGCGGTTAGTAGCGCTGCATCAAAAGCACCTGATTGTCCAGCGTCCAAGTGCTTCACCTGTGCGAAGTCAAACTGCGGAACTGCGTCTTTAGCCAGTGCCGCTAAAATCAAGGGTGATCTAGCCATAAATTTAGGTTAGACAACATTGCCCAATCTATTCAGTATCGCCACGCGAGGATAAAGTGACCGAAATCAAGCTCCCACCCCTTGCTCGCTGGGAGCTCGATAGAGACTACTTATCTAGGTCAAAACCTGAGCTATTCGATGAGCTCTGGAGTTTCGAGACCACCCGCGTACTTGCGATGCATGCCGGCAAGGTTCTCCTAAGAGCTGGCTCTGAAACACCAAAACTAAATCTCATGCCAGTGGATCAAGTTCCCACAGCAAACCTCCGGGTCTACCTGGGAAAAACAACTTCGGCAACCTCGTTAGAGTCCAACGGGGCCGCAATTGTTCTGGCAATTGTTAACGAGAACTCCGCGAACCAAATTGAACCAGATAGTTCTAAATGGATTGGACTTAGAAGCCTCGGCGCAGAGCTAACTGATCGAGATGCTGGATTGTTTACTCAAGCATTGGCGCTTTATAACTGGCATGAAACCAATCAGCACTGTCCAAAGTGTGGGACACCGACAGTTATCGAACAGGGCGGCTGGGCCAGGCGCTGTTTTAAAGACAACAATGAAATCTTTCCGCGCACCGATCCAGCGATTATTGTTGCGATCACCGATCAGCAAGATCGAATCTTGCTTGGATCTCAAGGCACCTGGGAGCACAATCGGTGGTCTGTTCTTGCTGGCTTTGTTGAGGCCGGGGAGTCTTTAGAAGCTGCTGTAGTTCGAGAGCTGAAAGAGGAGTGCGGCCTGGAGGTATTTGACATCCAGTATCTCTATTCACAGAGTTGGCCGTTTCCGCAGTCACTAATGCTGGGCTTCAACGCCAAAGCCGACTCAAGCATTGAGTTATTACCCGATGGCGAAGAAATAGTGAAATTGCGTTGGTTCTCCAAGGCGGAAATAGCAGCGGAGGCAAAATCACTTTTGCTACCAAGTGATTCAACAATTTCTAGATCTCTAATAGAGCTTTGGTACGGTTCCCCAATTGATTCAGCGGCTGAAGAAGCAAAAAATGGCCAACAGTAGCGCGGAGCAGGTTCTAGAGGGGCTAGATCCGAATCAAAAAGTTGCCGCTCAATCGTTAGTTGGCCCAACTGTGATTTTGGCCGGTGCTGGAACTGGAAAAACTAGAACAATCACCCACCGGATTGCCTATGGAATTGCCACTGGGCACTTCGCTGCCAATCGCGTGCTCGCACTTACCTATACCAATCGCGCAGCGGGGGAGTTGCGAGCAAGACTTCGGCAGCTTGGTGTCGGAGCTGTTTCGGTAAGAACTTTTCACGCCGCAGCACTTGCTCAGTTGGAATACTTTTGGCCACAGCTCGTTGGAGTTCCAGCACCTTCAATTCTTGACTCCAAGGCAAAACTCATTGGTCAAGTTGCCAAGGCCATGTCAATCAATTTAGACCAAGCGGCCCTTAGAGATCTGGCGAGTGAGATTGAGTGGCGCAAGTATTCGATGCTTTCGATGCATGAGTACGCGCTGCTAGCTGATTCCAGGGCTCAGGTAGCAGGGCTTAGCTTTGCGAAGAATCTTGAAATTCAGCAAGGCTACGAACAAGAGAAGATTCGGATGCAGCGTCTTGATTGGGAAGATGTTTTGATTTTGACCCTTGGGCTACTAAAAGCAGAACCTAGAGCCCTGTCTCATGTTCAAAGTCAATATCGCTTTTTCACAGTAGATGAGTATCAAGACATTTCTCCTTTGCAGCACGCCCTGTTAGATCAGTGGCTTGGCTCTCACGCCGAGCTTTGTGTGGTGGGCGATCCGAACCAGACTATTTATTCGTTTACTGGCGCCAGCAGTGAATTTCTTCGCAGCTTCCCAGATCGATTCCCGGGAGCGACGGTTGTGGATCTGATCACAAATTATCGTTCCAGTAAACAAATTGTCGCCTTTGCTAATCGACTAACCAGCGATTCATTGCTGGGCGGCGATCTCGAAGCAGCAGGTGGTGCGGGCACAGTCCCAACAATCGATAGCTTTGATTCCACCATCGCCCAAGCAAAAGAAGTTGCAAAAGCCATTAACGAAGCGATCCAAGCTGGAGTTTCAAGAAGCGACATTGCTGTGTTGTATCGAATTAACAGTCAGTCTGAAGAGTTAGAAAGAGCGCTTGATGATTTAGGTATTGCTTATCAACTAAGAGGAGGCGAGCGATTTTTTGCTAGACCGGAAATACGGACAGCGGTTCAGCTGATTCGAGCTGAAGCACTTTCGCCCTCTGGTAAACCACTGGACCACGCAGTAAGTGACATTGTTCGATCTCTAGGTTGGCAACAGCAAAAACCGACGCAGCAAGGCGCTGTTGCAACTAAGTGGGAAGCACTGAATGCGCTGTTATCCATGGTCGATGAACTACCAGAAGGATCAGGCATTAAGGACTTCGCTCTGGAGTTAGCCGATCGTGCACACTCACAGCATGAGCCAACCCAGGAAGCAGTTACCTTGTCAACCATTCACGCGGCCAAGGGATTGGAGTGGCCAATGGTTTTCATAATTGGTCTAAACGAGGGTTACTTACCAATTACCTACGCGAAGACAGACGCCGCAATTCAAGAAGAGAAAAGACTTCTTTATGTGGGGATTACCAGAGCCAAGGCTCAACTGAGATTGTCATTCGTGAATCAAGATAAGGGAAGAGACCGCTCAGTTTCGAGGTTCATTGCCTTGTTGCAATCGGGTCTAGCCCAGTAAGTCCCTAAGCGCCGCATCAATTTCGTCATCTGGGCTTTGCTTCAGGGCCCGTTCAAT
>NZ_JBIILG010000008.1:0-43674 GCF_044232805.1 Rhodoluna sp. | reverse complement strand
GATAAGTCTATGTTGCCAAAGAATCATTTCTGGCCCAAAGACCTGGGTATCGAAGTAAAAGCTCCTAGGAGCTCTAGTTTCCCCACTCACCAGGGGGGCCGAGCCATAACAACAAGGTAAAGAGGCCAATCACGGAGATAAACAGGGTCAACACCAAAATCACCGGATGGTTGATAAACCACCTGAACAGCTGATCGAATTTAGTCTTATCGAGCGGGTTCGTTGACTTCTCGGTGCGCCATTCACCATCTAGTTGCTTGCGCTTCTCGAGATACTTTTCAAATGGCACGGTCGCAAAAGGAACTATTGCGAGCAGCACGGCAACTGCCCCACGAGCAAGCGGCCAGCGCTGATTCACAGCAACCAAGACTGCTGTGGCGGAGTAGCCAATAAATGCAAAACCGTGGGTGGCACCAGCGATAAAGAACATGTTTGGCGCTAGCCCAATTGTTTCCCTGGCGATGATGGCTGCAATAAGCAAACCCCAGGTCATCATTTCGATAAGTGCAAAGGTTCCGAATATGGATTTAGGAGTTCCGTTCATCCTTCAAGCCTATTGCGGAAACTTGCTAAAGCTTGCAGAGATAAACTCTGGCCTGCTACCTGTTGAAATCGCCTTCGTTCTGGTCGCCTTCTCCACCGGAGCCATAAAAAGTATCCGGATAAGAAGTATTAGGTGAATAACCTTCCGGCCCGGACCGAAAGTCACCTTCGGTCATCGAAGGCCCAGACGCGTTATTGGTATCAACCGGTAGTTTGTAGACCGACGGATCGAAGCTAAAGAATTTCTTAATCCAGTTAAACATCCCCATTTATGCTCCCCCAAAAGCAGTAGTTAATTCTTACCAGAGAAGTTAGCTGGAGCCTCTGACATTTGTTGGGGCGGGTCGTGCCTTGTTATTCCTTGGCTTTTACAGCCTCGTGGACCTCTAGGGTCAGCTTCTCGATTCGTTTGCTTAGCTCATGAACCTCCTTTGTTAGCTCAAGGTTTTCCTGGTCTATTTGGTAGGTGTGAATAGCAAGATCCGAATTGATCTGGTCTTCTCTTTTGGCAGCGATAAGCAAGATTGCTCCCTGTAAGGCAGCGATGCAGGAAAGGATGAGATTCAGCAAGATAAAAGGGAACGGGTCAAAAGAACCATCATTATTGAAATACATCCACAGGGCAAGAAACCCCAGAGCTGAAAACACGAATGGCCAAGAGCCCATTACGTTTCTAACAATATCCGCGGATCGCTGGCCAAAACTCAGTTGGCTCTTTCCATACTTTGCGGTTGCCGGGTGGTTACTCCATTGGGACATTCGAATCTCCTCGCGTTGGGTCGATCTCTTATCAACGCTAGCCCACTAAGCCATAGATTGGCCTCGGGTAAACAGTGCCCTAGCAATGCTTTAGATTAGTCTCATGAAATCCATCCCACTCCGGCAAAAACACGCCAATCTTGGCGCTAGCTTCACCGACTTTGGTGGCTGGGAAATGCCGGTTAGATATAGCTCTGACTTAGCCGAGCACGAAGCGGTAAGAACCAAAGCTGGGCTATTCGATATCTCACACATGGGTGAGATCTTTATCGAAGGCAAAGATGCCGCTAGTTTTCTTGACTACGCCCTTGTTGGAGCAGCTTCAGAGATTGCAATTGGCAGAGCCAAGTACTCTCTAATCTGCAACGAAGCAGGTGGAATCATCGATGACTTGATTGTTTATCGTTTGGCAGAAACTAGCTACCTGGTGGTAGCAAATGCATCGAATAAAGATGTAGTGTTTGGAGCATTTCAAAAGCGAGTTGCTGGTTTTGATACTGAAGTGAGAGACGAAAGCGATTCCTGGGTACTGCTTGCTATTCAAGGACCTAACTCTGTCGAGATTCTTGGAGAAATTACTTCAGCCCCGCTCTCAGACTTGAAGTATTACGCGATCTCGGAGGCGAAAATTGCAGACGTTGACTGCTTGCTGGCTCGAACTGGTTACACCGGAGAAGACGGCTTCGAGATCTATATTCCAGTGGCAGCAGCCGAGAAGGTCTTTGATGCGCTCATGTCTGCTGGTTCCAAGTTTGATCTCATGCCAACGGGCCTTGCCTGCCGAGACACTTTGCGGCTCGAAGCTGGCATGCCTTTGTATGGTCATGAGATGAATGAAAGCGTGAACCCCTACCAAGCTGGTTTTGGCAAGGTAGTTCGCTTAGATAAGCCAGGGGACTTCGTTGGGAAAGCAGCCCTTACTAAACTGGCAGAGTCTGCTCCAAGCCAAGTGCTAGTTGGCCTTGCCGGAGAAGGTAAGAGAGCAGCTAGAGCTGATTACGAAGTTTTCCCAGAAGACTCAGACGTATCAATGGGAGTAATCACCTCTGGAGCACTGTCTCCAACCCTTGGCTATCCAGTAGCCATGGCGATGGTTGGGGCCGATTTTGCTGAAGTTGGGACCTCAGTTAGCGTTGATATCAGGGGAACTAAGGCACCTTACAAAGTAGTAAAACTCCCCTTTTACAAGAGACCAAACAACTAACCAAGCAAAGGAATATGGCTGATGACTAATCGTGAAAGTCTTCACTACACCAAAGAGCACGAGTGGCTGTCAATTGATGGCGATGTGGCCACCGTTGGAATCACCGAATATGCAGCCGAGAAGCTAGGTGACATCGTTTTTGTTGACCTACCCAAGCTTGGTAGCTCAACTACTTATATGAAAATTTGTGGCGAAATTGAATCCACCAAGAGTGTCGGAGAGCTTTACGCCCCAGTAGATGGTGAAATAGTGGCAGTAAATGACAGCGTCACCGCAACACCGGAACTAGTAAACCAGGACCCTATGGGTGCCGGATGGTTGATCAAGATCAAATTCACAGAATTACCTGCTTTGCTAACCCATGAAGAATACGCTCAACTAACCAACGAGGGGTAACTACCAACAAATGCTTCCTGAGCACAAAGATTTCAAGTACCGTCACATCGGTCCTACCCCTCAAGAACAATCTGAGATGCTCAAGCAGCTTGGCTACTCATCGCTCGACGAGCTAATGGCAACCGCGCTGCCTCAAGCCATCCAGTTCAAGGGTGATGGAAAACTTCCTGATCCCTTGTCTGAATCAGACACCCTAAAAGCCCTTCGTGCTCACGCAAACAACAACAAAGTCACCACAAGCTTGATTGGTCAGGGTTACTACGGAACCCTCACTCCTTCAGTGATCAAGCGCAACGTTTTAGAAAACCCTTCCTGGTACACCGCATACACTCCCTACCAGCCAGAAATTTCTCAGGGGCGCCTAGAAGCAATCATTAACTTCCAGACCATGGTCAACGACCTAACTGGCATGAAGACCTCCAACGCATCAATGCTGGATGAGTCAACTGCTGCGGCAGAAGCGATGCTTCTTGCAAGAAGAGGATCTTCTAGCCCAAGCAACGTTTTCTACGTTGACAACGACTGCTTCCCACAGACCAAAGCTCTTTTGGAGCACAGAGCAACCCCGGTTGGAATTGAAATTGCATACTTTGACGCAGCCAAGGGTGCAGCGGGTCTAACCGGTGAATTCTTTGGTGTTTTGGTTCAGTACCCAGGCTCTTCTGGCAACCTAACCGATCTAAAGCCAATTTTTGCTGCAGCCAAAAAAGTCTCTGCGCTTTCGGTTGCCGTTGCCGACCTACTAGCGCTGTGTTTAATTGAATCACCAGGAAGTGCCGGAGCCGACATCTCTGTTGGAACCACTCAGCGCTTTGGAGTTCCAATGGGCTTTGGAGGTCCTCACGCAGGTTACCTTGCTGTTCGTGATGATCTTGAGCGCTCAATGCCAGGAAGACTTGTTGGAGTATCCGTTGATGCCGATGGCGCACCCGCCTACCGACTAACGCTGCAAACCCGTGAGCAGCACATCCGCCGGGAGCGCGCAACTTCTAACATCTGTACCGCGCAGGTTCTACTCGCTGTTATGGCTGGCATGTACGCGGTGTACCACGGTCCAAAGGGACTTCGCTCTATTGCACTCGATGTTCACCAAAAGACTCTTGCCCTTGCCGATGCTCTCAAAAAAGCTGGGCTAAGCGTTTCCCCGAACGAGTTCTTTGACACCTTCCAGGTGACTGTTCCAAGTTCAAAAACAGTTTATGAAGCCGCTAGAAAACAAGACATCACGATGTTGGTTCTAGATGAGAAAACTGTTGGCATTTCTATCGATGAAACCATCGATGGGGAAATGCTCAACAAGATTGCAGCCGCCTTCGGGGCTGGCAAAGTTGACTATGTCTTCAACGCTTCTGCTGCCAGCAAGCTAGGCACACTTGCTCGCAAAGATGAGTACCTGACCCATAAGGTTTTCAACTCTCATCACTCCGAAACGGGAATGCTTCGTTACCTAAAGCGCCTAGCGGATTACGACTACGCACTTGACCGCGGAATGATTCCACTTGGCTCATGCACCATGAAGCTGAATTCAACCACCGAGATGGAAGCTGTCACCTGGCCAGAGTTTGGCAACATGCACCCATTTGCGCCTAAAGAAGATGTCGCAGGGTATCTGAATCTAATCGAAGAGCTAACTGGCTGGCTCTGTGACGTAACCGGTTACGATGCTGTTTCGCTTCAGCCAAACGCCGGAAGCCAGGGAGAACTAGCTGGCCTTATGGCCATCCGCGGTTACCACCACTCTCGTGGTGATCAGCAGCGTGAGGTGTGCTTGATTCCTTCCTCTGCCCACGGAACCAACGCAGCATCTGCAATCTTGGCGGGTATGAAAGTGGTTGTTGTTGCCTGCGACGAGTTGGGCAACGTAGACCTAGAAGACATCAAGCAAAAAATTGCCGAAGCTGGCGACAAGCTTTCCGCTTTGATGGTTACCTACCCGTCGACCCACGGTGTTTACGAAGAAGCTATCGCTGACATTTGCGACATGGTTCATGCCGCAGGTGGTCAGGTTTACATCGATGGCGCAAACACCAACGCTGTAGTTGGCTATGCCAAGTTTGGTCTTTTGGGTGGCGACGTATCGCACCTAAACCTACACAAGACCTTCTGTATCCCTCACGGTGGCGGTGGTCCAGGTGTTGGTCCAGTAGCAGCTAGAGCTCACTTAGCTCCCTTCTTGCCAGGTCACTCATTGGCTCAGATAGAACTTCCTAACTTTGGCCCTATCTCTGGAGCACCATTTGGTTCGGCTTCGATTTTGCCTATTTCATGGGCATACATTCGCATGATGGGAAACCAGAGCTTGCGCGATGCAACATCGGTTGCTGTTTTGTCAGCCAACTACGTGGCTCTAAAGCTAAAAGATCACTTCCCTCTGCTTTATACCGGTAACGCAGGCTTGATCGCCCACGAGTGTGTTATCGACATTCGTGGAATCACAAAAGATACCGGCGTGAGCGTTGACGACGTAGCAAAGAGATTGATTGACTACGGTTTCCACGCGCCAACCATGAGCTTCCCGGTTTCTGGAACTCTCATGATCGAGCCAACCGAGTCAGAGCCCAAGCCAGAGGTAGATCGTTTTATCCAGGCAATGATTGCAATCAAGAATGAAATCAACCAGCTTGGCGCTGGCACCTGGAGCGCTGAAGACAACCCACTTCGCCAAGCGCCACATACCGCAAAGATTTTGACCGAAGAGTGGAACCACCCATACTCGAGGGAGTTAGCCGTGTACCCCGTGAAGTCACAGCACCTTTGGAAGTACTGGCCAAAGGTCAGACGTGTTGACTCGGTTTATGGAGATCGTAACTTGGTGTGCTCTTGCCCACCACCGGAAGCTTTCGCCTAAAACTATTTTTTGGACTTAGCAAATACTTTTGCTAGAACTATTCCGAGCGCTGCACCAAGTAGCTGCGCAATTACAAAACTTGGAACCGACAGGGCTCCGATTCCGGCAAAGCTATCAGTAAAAATTCTTCCAACCGTCACGGCAGGGTTGGCAAATGATGTCGAAGAAGTAAAGAAGTATGCGGAACCAATCCAGGCTGGAACTGCAACGGGAATCAGGTCGGCACGCTTGGATTGAATCAAATTGAGAATGATAAAAACTAGTCCTGCGGTAGCGACAACCTCACCAATAGCTGTGCCCTCGCTAGCCATCCCCTTACTCGAAACCTGAATTGCTGCAGAGCCGAACATAACGTTTGCCAGGATTGCTCCTGAAATAGCGCCAGCGAATTGCGCGGCAAGATATGGGGCGACTCTTGGAGCTTTAAATCTCTGGTTGATAGCCAAAGCCATCGAAACAACTGGATTGAAATGGGCTCCGCTTACTGGGCCAAGAGTGAGGATTAGCAAACCAAGAGCCAAAGCTGTAGATAGCGCGTTGGCAATGAGGGCAACTAGTAGATCGCCCGAGAGATTACTACCCATGATTCCGGAGCCAACTATGGCTGTAACAAGAAGAGCTGTTCCTAGAAACTCTGCGAATAATGCCTTGAAATTCATGCTGTCCCTAACTAAGTGTCTAACTGGTCAGTATTTAGGCTAGCTCAGCAGGCGTAAATGTCTTGCTAGCGACAAGCTTGACTTATTTACTGGCTAATGACTCAGCAAGGATTTGCTTCACCATAGGAACAACTTCGGTTCCTAATAGTTCAATTGAGCTCATCAGCTTGGAGTGGGGCATGGGTCCAGTTGAGTACTTGAGGTCAAAGCGGTTAGCCCCAACTGACTGAAGCGCGTAAGCGATTTTTTTGGCGACAGTCTCAGCAGAACCCACATACAAGCTGCCGTTATGGACCTCATTCAAGTAGTGATCTTTAGTCATCGGTCCCCAACCTCGTTCTTGGCCGATTCGACCAAAACTTGACTGGTAGCTTGGCCAGAGTTCTTCAATAGCCTGCTCGTCGGTTTTTGCAACGTGACCTGGTGAGTGAATAGAAATCTGACGAACTTCGTTACCAAAGTGTTCCATCTGCTCGTGATACAACTTTGCGTAGGGATAGAACCTTGCAGGATCTCCCCCGATAATTGCTAATGCCAGATTGGCATTTAGCCTCGCAGCGCGAATCACGCTTTCTGGAGAACCACCAACCCCCACTCGAAGAGGAATCTGGC
The DNA here is from genome assembly GCF_044232805.1 of Rhodoluna sp. Taxonomy (GTDB): domain Bacteria; phylum Actinomycetota; class Actinomycetes; order Actinomycetales; family Microbacteriaceae; genus Rhodoluna. The sequence continues at coordinate 36,653 of NZ_JBIILG010000008.1, read as the reverse complement.
CGCGCTCGGTTTTTGGATACACCTCTTGGTTTACAAGTGGCGGCCTAATTGACCCCGACCAGTTCACTGGTCCTTCTTTAAGTAGCTCAACTAGCATTTCTAGTTTCTGTTCGAACAATTCTGCGTAGTTTGAAAGCTCGTAGCCAAAAAGTGGGAAAGATTCGGTGAAAGATCCTCTGCCCGCGGTTATCTCGGCACGTCCATTTGATAGACCATCCAAGGTTGCAAATCTTTGGTAAACCCGAATTGGGTCTTCAGGGGACAAAACTGTCACACCAGAACCCAGGGTGATTGTGTTGGTTTTTGTCGCTATCCCAGCAAGAACAGTGTCTGGTGCAGTAACTGCGAAGTCATCGCGGTGGTGCTCGCCGATGTTGAAGTTATCTAGCCCGACTTGCTCGGCTAGCACCGCCTCCTCGACTACGTTTCGAATGACTTGTCCAGCTGTTTCAGACGTGCCGTCGTCTTTTAGGGTCATGTCCCCGAAGGTGTCTAGCCCAAACCTAATTTTCAATGCCTAGTTTCCCTTTTCTCGTCTTCTGCTTTGAGGTCAACCAATTGGTAGCCAGTTTGTTCCCAAACTAGTTAGAAAGGCTGTTCCAGTAGTCATCGATTGCCTGCATGGTCTCTACCGGGTTTTCTTCCTGAGCTAGGTGGCCAGATTTGGGGATAACAACGAGGCTTGAGCCCCCGATCATGGTTGCGAGCGCCTCGGTATCAGCGGTTGCCACCACAACGTCGGTATCGCCAGTAATAAGAAGTGTTGGAATCTTGATCTCGGATAACCGGTCTTTGACATCAAAGCTTCGCGGGGCTCGGTTGAATTCCCAGAAGCCTTCTTCCCAGCCGATGATTTCCAGCGGGGCTCGATAACCTGCTTTGATTTCATCGGTGATCTTCGATTTATCGAACCAAGACCTATCCAGTAAATCCATGCCACTGGAGGCTATCGAGGAAACAAGGAGCGGACCTAGGTGATCTAATTGCGGGATGCTGAATATCCAGTTGAATCCAGAAGGTGATCCCCCGGTGCTGAGTATCGCAGGCGAAATTAAAATAAGACCGGTAATAGCACCTGGGTTATCCACCACATACTGCGCTGCTTGGGTTCCGCCAGCTGAGTGACCAACAAGGAACACCTCTCTATTGCTTGCATACTCTGCGATTAGCTCATCAAGAATTAGGTCGTTACCTGCTGATCCGTATGGGTTCTCACCTTTCCAGCTACTTGGTCTTTGCGTAAAGCCAAAGCCTGGGCGGTCATAAGCGATGACCTCTCCGTAAGCACTTAGTGGCTCGGTGACAAAGCGATAGGAAAAGGTATTAGCCCCAAAGCCGTGCAGCAAGATAAACACCGGTGGGTTACCGCAGTCACTTTCTTGCTGGCAATCAAACTCGGTTACTTCCGTGTAAACATCAATCCCTAAAGCTTTAGTGAAGCTCGTTGCCGACGAAGCAGCTTCCTGATAGGTCTTGGTTCCACTGGTTTCAACAGGAATCAAGAAGGGCACAATAAGCGCTGCGACAAGCAGCCCAAGCAGCACTCGAGAAAGGATCTTGAGAGCTTTTTTCATCCCCTAAGCCTACGCCCGAGCCCTCAGCACAAGGCAAGTTACTGGGAAGTGCCTGAGAGCTTGGGTAAAGCTTTTGCTACCTTGCCCGATAGGTGGTTTGCTTAGTAGGTACAAAAACCCACCACTTATTTAGGGGACAACCTTGTTTAGACTCTCGACCGTTTCACTTGCCAACCGCTCAGTTGTGGGGCTTTTGACCATAATCCTCACAGTGGCTGGGCTAATCTCCCTCGGTTCGCTAAAGCAAGAACTACTCCCTTCTTTTGAAGTGCCACAGGCTTCTATCGTTACTACTTACCCAGGTGCCTCTCCTGAGGTAGTCGATGCCCAAGTTTCTTCCATCATCGAAGACGAGGCCAGGATTCTAAAGAACCTGGTGAATGTCACATCGACGTCTCGAGCTAACGTCTCGGTTGTTCGCGTGGAATTTGATTTTGGTGTTTCAACCGCTCAGGTTGAAGAAGAACTTAACCGCGTGGTGGCTAATGTTCAGGATTCACTTCCTGCAGATGTTGAGCCAAGAGTTATCTCAGGATCTTTTGATAGCGTGCCGATTATTGTCTTGTCAGTTGCCTCAACAACCGGTGATAACGAAGCTATTTCTGAAGTTTTGGAAGACATCGCTGTTCCGATTTTGTCCCAAGTTCCTGGCATTCAAGAAATCACGGTAGCCGGAGGAAAAAAGAAGCAGATCACCTTGGATCTACGAACCAGCGTACTTTTGGCCAATGGTTTATCTCAAACCTCGATAACTGATGCTCTTAGGGCTAATGGCTTTATCCTTCCCGCCGGATCAATCACTGACACCGAAGGCGAACTTCAGATTGAAATTGGAACCAACGTCAACTCTGTTGAAGATTTTGAGAATCTTCCTTTGGTTGCATCGGCTACCTCATTTGCACAACTACCTGGTGGCCTAACTGGAGCTACCACCACCCCGAGAATTCTCACCATCGGCGAAGTTGCCGAAGTAACTTACGACTACGAGCCGGTTACTTCTATATCTAGAACCAATGGACTTGATTCCCTGGGAATCCAGGTCACCAAGACCCAAGAAGGTAACACGGTTGCAATTTCAAACGGTGTTGAAGCAAAAATTGACGAACTGGTGGAAAAACTAGGTGGCGATGTTGAAATCACCACTGTTTTTGATCAGGGACCATTCGTTGAAAAACAGCTTGAGAACCTAAGCATTGAAGGTTCTCTTGGACTTACCTTCGCAATTTTGATCATCTTGATCTTCTTGGCTTCCATTCGATCGACCTTGGTCACAGCTATCTCGATTCCGACCTCCTTGCTTGTCACCTTTATCGGTCTATGGGTCTCTGGCTACAGCCTGAACCTATTTACCCTGAGCGCGCTAACCATTGCAGTTGGTCGAGTCGTGGACGACTCGATTGTGGTCATTGAAAACATCAATAGGCACCTGTCCTATGGCGAACCCAAGAAGCGCGCCATTATCGACGCCGTAAAAGAGGTGGCTGGAGCAATTACCTCAGCTACCATCACTACCGTTGCGGTGTTCCTGCCGGTTGCCCTGGTTGGAGGAATTGTTGGAGAGCTCTTTAGGCCATTTAGCTTCAGCTTCACAATCGCCCTGCTGGCTTCCCTGGTGGTTTCTCTAACCATCGTTCCAGTGCTTGCCTACTGGTTCCTAAAAGCCCCTGTCAGCGAAGAGCAGAGCCTAAAAGAATCTGCCAAGACAGCAGCTACCCGCATGGAGAAAGCTCGCAAGCGTGAGGAAGAAAAAGAAAAGCGCAGCTGGTTACAGCGCGGTTACATTCCTGTTCTAACAAAGACCCAAGCAAAGCCGGGACTCACTCTGGTTGCAGCCGGTGCAATTTTGTTGTTCACCTTCTCACTTGTTCCGCAGCTAAAAACCGACTTCATAGGTGACTTTGGTGGAGACACCTTCGTGGTTCGTCAAGAACTGCCTGCTGGAAGCACCTTCGAGCAGCGCGACGAAGCGTCCAAGATTGTTGAGGATCTAATTCTCGAACAAGAAGGCGTTGAGACGGTTCTTGCAACCTTTGGCGGAAGAGCCGATGGTCGCGTGAACTTTGGTGGCAACACTAACGCGACCACTATTCAAGTTTCCGTCAGTAAAGACGCCGACAACGTTGCAATCCAAGCTGCTGTCCAGGCCGAGTTTGATTCTCGTGATGACATTGGTGAAGTAACCCTTCCTCAAGGTGGTGGTGGCTTTGGTGGTTCCGGAACAATCGACATCAAGCTCTCTGCTACTAGCGACGATGCTTTGTTTGCAGCGGTTGAAGAGGTCCGTTTAGGGATGCTCGATGTTGAAGGCATCTCCGATATCTCCTCTTCGCTTTCTGAGCAACAGCGAACCCTGAAGATAACTGTTGATCGTGTGGCGGCTGCAAAAGCCGGCTTAACTGAGATTCAGGTTTCGGGTATTGTTGCGGCCACTCTAAGACCTGGTTCGATGGGCGATGTCAACATCGAGAACGAAGCGACTCCGATATTCATCGTTCAAGAGAACTCTCCAGCAACTCTTGAGGAGATTCGCGACATAAGAATCCCAACAAGAACCGGTGTTATCTCCCTTGACAGCATCGCTGACATCCAGGAGGTTCAGGCACCGGTAGCTATCACCAGCGAAAAAGGTGACCGGGTAGCTACCATTTCGCTAACTCCTGACTCTGATGACCTGGGAGCCGTCACTAGAGCGGTTACGGAAGCGCTTGATGCTGTTGAGCTACCAGTTGGTGCAACTGCCAACATCGGTGGAGTCTCTGCCGACCAGGCTGAGTCCTTTGGTCAGCTAGGGCTAGCTTTGCTAGCAGCGGTAGCCATTGTGTACCTAGTTATGGTTGCCACCTTCAGTAGCTTGGTGCAGCCATTGATCTTGTTGATATCGATTCCATTTGCTGCAACCGGCGCGCTGGGCCTTCTGCTAATTACAGACACTCCACTGGGTGTTCCAGCGCTTATTGGAATGCTGCTTCTGGTTGGTGTGGTGGTCACAAACGCCATTGTGCTTATTGACCTAATAAACCAATACCGAAAGCAGGGCAAGTCGATTCAGCAGTCGATCATGGATGGCTCAAGGCAGCGCCTGCGCCCTATTTTGATGACCGCGCTAGCAACAATATTTGCGCTTTCCCCGCTAGCTTTTGGAATCACCGGTGGGGGATTCATTAGCCAGCCTTTGGCAATCGTTGTTATCGGTGGATTAGTTTCCTCGACAGTACTGACCCTGGTTATTGTTCCAGTGCTTTACTGGCTCATCGAAGGAAGAGCTGAGCGAAAGTTGCTAAAGGCTAAAGCTAAAGGAAAGCGCAAGCCAAAGGCAAAGCCAAGAAAGCGCCTAGCGCTTAAACGCTAAGCTTTCTTACTTATGAAGTCTTTGGAGAATTTAGTCTGGATCGACTGCGAGATGACCGGTCTCGACGTCGAAAAAGACTCGCTGGTTGAAATTGCAGTTTTGATAACTGACTCCGACCTAAACATTCTCGATGAGGCTGGGCTAAACGTTGTAATCAAGCCCAGGCCAGAGTCACTTGCGCAAATGGGGGATTTTGTAACCCAAATGCACCAGGAGTCAGGTTTACTGCCACTTCTTGCCGATGGTCTAGAAATTGCAGATGCAGAACAAAAGATTGTGGATTACGTCAAAACGTTTGCGCCGGAGGTTAGAACCGCCCCCTTGGCTGGAAACTCAATCGGTACCGACCGGATGTTTCTAAATCGATACATGCCAAAACTAGATGCCCACCTGCACTATCGAAACATCGACGTGTCTTCTGTGAAGGAACTAACCAAGCGCTGGTTTCCCAAGGTCTATTTCCAGCTACCTAAAAAATCTGGTGGCCACAGGGCCCTGGCTGATATCAGAGAGTCGATAGCTGAGCTTCGCTACTATCGACAGACAGTGTTTGTTTCGCAGCCCGGGCCAGAATCGGAAGCGGCTAAGCAAATAGCCGACCAGCTCTAAACGCAATAGAATATAGAAGCTTTGGGCTTAGCCCAAAGACATGGTGGGTATAGCTCAGCTGGTAGAGCGCCTGGTTGTGGTCCAGGATGTCGCGGGTTCAAGTCCCGTTACTCACCCCAATAGATGAATTTCATCAAACAAAGAGAGCTAGCTTTATCTCATGACCTCATTTGTTCTCTCCCCCGAAGTTTCTGAAGCACTAGCAACAGGTAACCCGGTTGTGGCTCTCGAGTCGACAATCATCTCGCACGGGCTGCCAAGACCTAGGAACCTAGAAGCGGCTAAAGAATTCGAAGAGATTCTTAGATCCAGTGGCGTGGTCCCAGCAACCATCGCAATTCTTGACGGTGTTCCTCAGATTGGCCTTGATGCCAAAGGTGTTGACCGGATCGCCAACGAGGATTTAGCTAAAGCCAGTGTTCGGGACATTCCCATCCTTGCGACAAAGAAAGCCTCAGGTGCAACAACCGTTGCCGCTACCGCGCATCTAGCATCCCTGGCAGGAATCAGAGTGTTCGCAACTGGGGGCTTGGGTGGAGTGCACCGCGGGGCTGTAGAAACATTCGACGAGTCCGCCGATCTTTCAACTCTTGCCATAACGCCGATAACCCTTGTGTCCGCAGGGGTGAAGTCTGTTCTGGATATCCCAGCGACTCTCGAGCGTCTAGAGACTTTGTCAGTGCCAGTTATTGGCTACAAGACAAACAAGTTCCCAGCCTTTTGGCTAACCGACTCTGGTTACACCCTAGATTGGCACCTCGACTCAGCGGCAGAAATTGCAGCAGCTATGAAAGCTCAAGACGAGCTTGGCCACGGTCAAGGAATTGTTGTTGCCAATCCCATTCCCCTTCAGCAGCAGTGGGACCCTAAAGAGCACGATCGAGTATTGGCAATTGCGTTTGAGGCGGCCAAGAAAGCTGGGGTTACCGGCAAAGCGGTAACGCCGTTCTTACTTGGTTTCATTGTTGAAGAATCCGGTGGTAAGTCCCTGGAAGTGAATCTTGATCTAGCAAGAAACAACGTGCGTGTTGCTGGCGAGATTGCGAAAGCTTGGGCGGCAATTTCGTGAACAAGATCTTGGTTATCGGAGACGTAATCGAAGACCTAATTGTCATCCCCGAAGAAAAAATTAGACCAAACACAGATACCAAAGCTCAGATTCAAAAGTCCATGGGCGGCCAAGCTGCCAACGTTGCAGCTTGGGTTTCACACAACGGCGCAGCCGCAACCTTTATCGGCTGCGTTGGCAGCGCTGATGTTGTAAAACTTGAGCTGGAACTAAAGGCTCAGGGAATAAAGAGCCAATTGCAAACAAGTACTAAACCAACCGGCTCGCTGGTGGTGTTAGTTGATGGGCAAAGTAGATCGATGTTGACTGACCGTGGCGCAAACCAGGATTTAGATCTGGAGAAAGTTGATCCAACTGGTTTTGGGGTTGTCTACGTTTCTGGCTACAGTTTGCTTGGAAGGTCCCTCAGTGAAGTGTCTTTATTTGCTGGCAAAGTGAAAGCAGCTGGCGCACTGTTAGCAATCGATCCTGGCTCTTACGGATTCATAAACGATCACGGCGTGGATAGTTTTAGCAAGTTGATTAGCCTTGCTGACATCGCTTTTCCAAACCAAGAAGAACAAGACCTTCTTGAGCTTTCTGGAAAAGTAAGGCTTAACGTCGTAACCAACGGTCACCTTGGGGCCAAGGCCTACACATCAGAGGGCAAATTGATTGAAGTTGCCTCCATAGGCTCAAAGCTGGTGGACCCAACAGGCGCAGGTGATGCGTTTTGCGGTGGGTTCCTGGCTCAGCTGGCAAAAGAGCCAGGTTTTCAGGAGCTCTCTCCGGAAGCGGTAGCTAGTGCCCTTCGGGCGGGCGCTGAGGCTGGATCCAAGGCTGTGGGGATTATGGGAGCTAGGCCGGAAGTTCTCCCCAGCAAATAGCCCCTAACCTTCAGGGAAAGCTTGAACTTATCCACAGGGTTATACACCGTCCCAAATAGACAGTCTTAGCCTTCGGTAGCCCTTTGAATTACAAGTTCTCTAACCCTCGCAGCATCGGCAGAGCCTGACATGGCTTTCATAACGGCACCGATGACTGCGCCTGCCGCCTGAAGCTTTCCTTCACGAATCTTTTCTAGAACGTCTGGCTGGTCAGCAAGAACCTTGTCGATTGCGGCAAGTAGTGCTCCATCGTCAGAAACAACTTCAAGACCTCGCGCCGCAACAATGGCTACTGGGTCTCCCTCGCCTGCCAATACTCCAGTTAGAACTTCACGGGCTAGTCGGTCTGTAAGTTTGCCTGATTCCACTAACTCTGCGATTTGAGCTACCTGCACTGGGGTGATGGCAAGCTCAGTGATGTCCTTGTCTTCGCTGTTCGCAATTCTTGCAAGCTCGCCGGTCCACCACTTTCTGGCAGCTTGGGGCTTAGCTCCAGCTTTTACGGTTTCGTCAATCTCGTCGAGTAAGTCAGAGTTGACAACATCGCGGAACTCTAGTTCGCTAAAGCCCCAAAGTTCCATCAAGCGCTTGCGTCGAACCGCTGGCTTTTCAGGCAAGGTGGCGCGAATCTGTTCGATCCATTCTTTTGACGGCTGGATTGGAACAAGATCTGGTTCTGGGAAGTAGCGGTAGTCGTCGGCATCTGATTTTGGTCGACCAGAAGAAGTTGCTCCGCGGTCTTCGTGCCAGTGTCGGGTTTCTTGAATAATGGCAACGCCTTGTGAAAGCAGGTGCGCTTGCCTTTGGATTTCGTACTTCACTGCTCGTTCGATGCTTCGAAGAGAGTTAACGTTCTTGGTTTCGGTTCTGGTGCCAAGCTTTGCTTCGCCTTTTGGGCGAATAGATACGTTCGCGTCACAGCGAACGTTTCCTCTTTCCATTCGAGCATCAGATACCCCAAGGTTTTTTACAATCTCACGAATCGAACGAACATACGCTGCTGCTAGTTCAGGGGCTTCATCGCCTGCGCCGTAAATAGGCTTGGTCACGATTTCAACCAGTGGTACGCCAGCCCTGTTGAAATCAACCAGCGAGTACTCAGCCCCTTGGATTCTTCCGGTGCTACCTCCAACGTGGGTTAGCTTTCCAGCGTCTTCTTCCATGTGAGCGCGCTCAATTTCAACGGTGAAGACTTTGCCAGATGGTACCTCGATGTCGATCTTTCCCTCGAAGGCAATTGGCTCGTCATATTGTGAGGTTTGGAAGTTTTTGGCTAGATCTGGATAGAAGTAGTTCTTTCTTGCGAATCTTCCAGTAGCTGCGATTTCGCAATCTAGAGCAAGGCCAATCTTGATTGAATTTTCAATTGCCTTGCCATTTACAGCAGGCATTGCTCCTGGAAACCCAAGGCAATTTGGGCAGACGTTGGTGTTTGGCTCATCGCCAAACACGTTTGCGCAACCACAAAACATCTTGGTGTTGGTGTTTAGCTCAACGTGAACTTCGAGACCGATTACAACTTCGTATCCTTCAAGTGCTTTCTGGTAATCCATGAGCTGATCTTTGGCCATTAGTTCACCTTCAGCTCTGGAGCAAAGTCCATCATCTTTTTGGACCACTTGGCTTCAAGTAATTTCTCTAGCACCGCTCCGACTTTGTATAGCCTTGCGTCCTCGCGAGCTGGTGCTAAAAATTGTGCTCCAACTGGCAAGTTATCTTCTTTGGCTAGACCAACCGGAAGGCTCATGCCAGGAATTCCTGCCAGGTTGGCAGGAATAGTTGCGATGTCGTTTAGATACATCGCAAGTGGGTCTTCTTGCTTTTCTCCCAGCTTGAAAGCAGTGGTTGGGGCAGTTGGGGAAACTAGCACATCGGCTTTTTCAAATGCCTTAGCCAGGTCAGCTTGGATCAAAGTTCTAACCTTTTGAGCACTGCCGTAGTAAGCGTCGTAGTAACCAGAAGAAAGTGCATATGTGCCCAGGATGATTCTGCGCTTTACCTCTGGACCAAAGCCAGCCTCACGGGTTGCAGACATTACTTTTTCTACCGTTGCGGCACCCTCTGGCATAACCCGAAGCCCAAATCGAACTGAGTCAAAGCGAGCCAGGTTTGAAGAAGCCTCTGCTGGTTGAATCAGGTAGTAAGCAGCGATTGCATACTGAAAGCTTGGGCAGCTGACCTCGACTATTTCAGCTCCAGCTGCAACCAGCAGATCTAGCGCCTCGTTGAATCTTTCGGAGACTCCTGTTTGGAAGCCCTCACCGGTGAGTTCTTTAATGATTCCGATTCTTAAGCCTTTGACTGAATCGTTCTTGGCCGCTTCGGCCATGGAACCCAGACTCTCAGGCAAGGAGGTAGCGTCCATCGGGTCGTGCCCAGCAATCGCATCTTGCAGCATCGCTGCATCCATGACACTTCGAGTTACTGGTCCAACCTGGTCTAGAGAGGAACCAAGGGCGATCAACCCGAATCTAGAAACGGCACCATAGGTAGGCTTTACACCGACAGTTCCTGTAACGGCTGCTGGGAATCTAATCGAGCCACCGGTATCCGAACCGATTGCAAGCGGAGCTTGCATTGAAGCAACAGCTGAAGATGAACCACCACCAGAACCACCTGGGGTTCTGGTTAGATCCCAAGGGTTTAGAGAAGGTCCATAAGCGGAGTTTTCAGTTGACGAACCCATGGCGAATTCATCCATGTTGGTTTTGCCAAGTATCGGCATCTTGTTTGCAAGAATCTTCTTGACCACGGTGGCATCGTATGGAGGCACCCAGCCCTGCAAGATCTTTGATCCAGCGGTTGTTGCGATACCAATTGTTGCCAGGTTGTCCTTGAGGGCAATTGGCACTCCCGCGAGCGCCGGAAGAGATTCACCCTTGGCTCTTTGCTCATCCACCTGCTTGGCTTGGGAAAGAGCTAGCTCGTGGGTAACGGTGAGGTAGCTATTGATCTTGGGGTTTAACTTGTCGATATTGTCAAGCTGGGCTTTAGTGAGCTCGACTGAGGAGATCTCTTTTTTGACCAGCATGCTGGCCAGCTCGCTTGCGGATTTGGACAGAAGCTCCATTTAGTCCTCATCCAAAATTGCAGAGACTTTGAACCGGCCGGAGTCGCTGTCAGCGGCTCCAGACAGAGCCTGCTCCTGGGTCAGCGAAGCGGTCACAACATCGTCGCGGAAGACGTTGGCCATTGGAATTGGGTGGCTGGTAGCCACAATGTCTTGGCTGGCAACCGCCTTGACGGTGGCAACCGAATCAACAATCAGAGCTAGCTGGCTGGCGAATTGGGCAACCTCGGCCTCGGTTACCTCTATACGGGCTAACCCAGCTAGGTGCCTGACCAGTTCGGGGGTGATTTCCGTCATGAAAGCTCTCGGTCGATTAATCTGATTAAGTTTTGGCCGTTGGGCCAGAAGGCCATTCTAGCAACATAGAAATTGCTTGATTTAGGGGGGCTTTTGGGCGCTAAAGTAGAGACTTAGGCAAAAACCCACCTCAAAAGAAAAGGCAGTTCAATTGGAAAACTCAGAATTTACGGTCGCATTTAGAGGCTACGACAAAGCAGAGGTAGACAACACATTTGCGTCCATGCGAGAAGAACTTGAGCACGTGCGCGAATACAACTACAAAGCTGCCAGCGAAGTTGAGTTCCTAAAGAGCGAAATTGCCAGCCTAAAGCAGCGTCTAAAGCGCGACGCCGGAACCGGTTATGCAGAGCTTGGTGCACAGTTTGAGCAGACCTTGCGCATTGCCGAAGAGCAGGCCCGAAAGCTAATGACCGATGCCGGCCAAGATGCGCTTCGTATTCGCGAGACCGCAAAAGCTGAAGCAGAGCAAATGAGCCGAAAAACAAATGAAGCTGCACAGAAAATGATTTTCGAAGCTGAATCCAAAGTCAGTGATCTCCTCTTGGAGGCTGATAGAAGGGTTTCTGAGACTATCGCCGCAGCCAATAATCAGGCTTCAGACGCTGCAGAGAAGACCGTTCACGCTCAGCGTGAGGCCGCGTCTATTCGCTCGGAAGGTGAAAGATTTGCGGCAGAATTACGTGCGAAAGTGAACCGCGAGACAGAAGAGGCCAGAGCCGCTGCCACTGAGCTTGCCCAAACATCCGCACAGCTTCGCTTGGAGCTAGACGCAGAATTGAGAGCAAAACGTGCTCAAAGTGAGCAAGAAGCTCTTCTCACGTATGAATCAGGAGTGAAGCAGGCCCAGCAAGCGACTGAAGCTGCCAACAAGGCCGTTGCCGAAGCCTCCTCGCTAGTAGCTAAGTTGAATTTAGAAGCCGAAACGCGTCTTCGTGATGCCCAGGCTCAGGCGAAGAATGTGACTGAGGAAGCTCAACGCAATGCCGGAAACTTAATCAATCAGTCACGCCGACGAGCAGAGCTACTTGCACGCAAGGCTGAGGCGTACGCGAACACAGTAATTGTTGATGGTCGTCAACGCCTCTCCCAATGGGAGTCAGAGTCCAACGAAATCGAAGACTTCCTAAACACCATGAAGTCTTTGATGTCAACTGAGTCCATGGTGGCTGCTGATGAGACACTAGCCCAAAGTGAACTTGAAGGCCCAACAACGTACATTACCGATGGTGCTGACGCCCCGGTGGATTACAGCGAGGGCACCAGAGCGAGCTATGAGCCAATCGAAGTTGAGTCCTACGAGGACGACAAGAGGGACTAATTCGCTTTTAGGCGCTTTAGAAACTCTGCTTCACTAATTACCCCAACACCAAGCGATTCCGCCTTGGCTAATTTGGATCCGGCACTTGCCCCTGCCAATACAAAAGCTGTGTTTTTGGAAACTGAAGATGCGGCCTTGCCTCCGGCTGCAATTATCGCTTCTTCCGCCTGATCACGAGTTAGTGACTCTAGGGTTCCAGTAACTACGATGCTCATTCCAGAAAACACACCTGATCCGCCAAGAGACGTTTCCTGAGTGAAATTCACACCAGCCTTTTTCCAAGCCGAAACTATTTCTTTATGCCAATCAACCGCAATCCATTCTTTGATGGTCTTGGCAACAACTTGACCAACACCATCCACTCCAGCAAGTTGTTCTTCACTGGCTTCAAAAATTTCTTCGATCGAGCCCAAGGTGTTCATCAGAGACCTTGCGGCCACGGGACCCACGTGCCTGATGGAAAGCGAAACCAACACCCGCCAAGCAGGTTGCGACTTTGCTTTTTCGAGCTCTTCTAAGAGTTTGGTCGCAACAGTTGCGGCAGTCCCGTCCTTCTTTCGGAAATACTCAACTACTTTTTCTTTGCCATCCGAATCCAGCTTGGCCGTGCCGGTGTCAGCATCAACTACGCGAGATTTAATCGGCAGGAGTTTTTCTAGCGTCAGAGTAAACAGGTCAGCTTCAGATTTCACCGGGGGTTCTTTTGGTTCGACTGGCTGGGTGAGGGCAACAGCGGTAACAAAACCTAGCGCTTCGATATCAAGAGCGGAACGGGAACCGATGTATGCAATTCTTTCTCTGAGCTGGGCAGGGCAGCTCTTGGCGTTGGGGCAACGAAGATCAACGTCCCCGTCTTGGGCTGGGGCAAGCAGGCTTTGACACTCTGGGCACTTTTTTGGCATTGCAAACTTTTTCTCGGAGCCATCCCGCAAAGCCACCATCGGGCCCAAGATTTCTGGAATCACGTCCCCGGCCTTGCGAAGCACCACGGTGTCGCCGATCAAAATACCTTTGGCTGCAACTACCTCTTGGTTGTGTAGGGTTGCGAACTCGACCTCGCTACCTGCTACCCGAATTGGATCCAAAACCGCGTATGGAGTAGCACGCCCTGTTCTACCGATAGAAACCTTGATATCCAACAACTTGGTGTTGACCTGCTCCGGTGGGTACTTATAGGCGATTGCCCATCTGGGGGCTCTGGAAGTAAAGCCTAGGCTCTGCTGCTTTGAGAATTCGTCCACCTTGATTACAACACCATCTATCTCGTGCTCAAGGGTGTGACGCTTGGCTTCGAAGTCCTGAATGTATTGCTTTACTTCCTTTGATGTTTTGTAAACCTTGTAACGAGAAGATGTTGGAAGTCCCCAGGTTTTGAGCTGCTGGTACAGATCCGACTGAGCCTTGACCGAGTCTTCTTGCAGTGCTCCAACCCCGTGCACAATCATCTGAAGCGGCCTAGAAGCCGTGACGCTGGAATCTTTTTGACGCAGCGAGCCAGAAGCGGAGTTTCTAGGGTTAGCAAAGGGAGCCTTACCTTGATCAATCAAAGACTTGTTGAGCTTGGCAAAATCTTCCAGCGCATAGAAAACCTCACCCCTGATTTCCACTACCCCTGGAATGGCTTTGCCTAAAAGCTGATGCGGGATGCCCTTGACGGTCATTACGTTACGGGTGACATCCTCGCCAACTGTTCCATCGCCTCTGGTGGCAGCGGAAACTAGCTTGCCTTTTTCGTAGCGCAGGTTAATAGCCAGACCGTCGATTTTTAGCTCACAAAGAAATGGTCCGCCGCCTGCTTTTTCCAACCAGGCGTCAAGGTCTTCCATGGAAAAGACATTGTCCAGACTCATCATCTTCTCAAGATGAACTGATGGCTGGAAGGTCTGGCTAGCTTCTCCCCCTACGCTTTGCGTTGGGGAATCTCCCGTTATCAATTGCGGATACTTGGCTTCAAGTTTTTCGAGCTCACGCATAAGTGCGTCATACTCGGCGTCAGAAATAAGCGATGTGTTTGATTGGTAGTAAGCGGCTCGGTGCTTGTTTATTTGATCAACTAGCTCGTTGGCTCGAGATTGTTCCAATGAGTTCAAACCTGCTCCATCACTGCTGAGACGGTTTTATCAATTGTCGCTTGACCCAAGACCCTTGAACCTAGGTAGACAACAGCAGTTTGGCCGGGCGATACTCCCCTGATGGGTTCGGTTAGCGAGATCACCATTTGATTCTCGGCTACCATGACGCGGCAAGGGTGTGAAAGACCGTGCGCTCTAACTTGAACCTCGGCCTCGAACCAGTCTGTGGTGTTCGAGGGAGCCTGGCCGCACCAGGAGTACTTTGATCCACTGAGCTCTGAGATTAGAAGTGCCTCGTCAGGACCCACCACAACCACGTTGTCTTTGGGTCTAATCGACAGCACATATCTTGGCTTACCATCGGATGCAGGCTTACCAATGTTGAGTCCCTTGCGTTGACCAACGGTGAAACCAAAAACTCCATCGTGGGTTGCCAGCTGGTTCCCTTCGAGATCAACAATTGCTCCTTCGGTTCTTTCAATCTTGTCCGAGAGCCAATCCCTGGTGTCACCTTCTGGAATAAAGCAAATGTCATAGCTATCTGGTTTTTGCGCAACCGAAAGCTCACGTGCTTTTGCCTCGGCGCGAATGTCGTCTTTGTTGGCTGCTTTGCCGAGAGGAAATAGTGAGTGTTGGAGCTGCTGCTTGTTTAGAACCCCAAGAACATAAGACTGATCCTTAGCCATGGCGAGCGACCTGTGCAGCTCTAGGTTTCCCTTGGAGTCAGTTTCTATGGATGCGTAATGGCCGGTGCAAAGTGCATCAAAACCTAGTGCTAGCGCTTTTTCCAAAAGCGCTGCGAACTTGATTCGCTCGTTACATCTCATACAAGGATTCGGGGTCCTACCCGCTTGGTATTCGCTAATGAAATCATCAACAACTTCTTGCTTGAATCTTTCAGAGAAGTCCCAAACATAAAAAGGAATGCCAATCTTGTTGGCCGCGCGCTGGGCATCCATGGAGTCTTCTACGGTGCAGCAGCCTCTAGATCCAGTTCTTAGAGTGCCGGGCATTCTAGAAAGGGCCAGGTGCACACCGACCACTTCGTGGCCGGCTTCAACAGCGCGCGCGGCAGCTACGGCAGAGTCAACTCCGCCGCTCATTGCCGCAAGTACCTTCATCTATCTCCTGGTTAATCCAGCGTTTTTAGCACCCTCGTAGGCCTTGGGAAGTGCCTTCAAAAATGCTTCTATGTCCTGATCTTTGGTGCTGTGACCAAGGGTAATTCGTAATGTTCCCATAGCCTCATCATTACTAGCTCCCAAAGACAAAACTACGTGGGATGGGCCATTGACACCAGCAGTGCAGGCAGATCCAGTGGAAATGGAAACCCCGTCGCTATCCAACAAAAACAACAAACTGTCTCCCAGGCAGCCCGGGAATCTGAAGTGGGCGTTGTTGGGAAGCCTAGGGACGTTCTCGGCAGAGACAACCACGTCATCTGCAATTTGCTTCACTCCGGCAATTAGGCGCTCCGTCATAATTTTGTGCCTAGCGGCCAGCTCCCCTTGCTCGGAAACCGCTTCGGTTATGGTCAGCGCTAGGGCAGCCGCTGAAGAAGCATCGGGGGTGCCAGAGCGCAGGTTTCGCTCCTGACCGCCGCCGTGGTTCACCGGTGTGAGCTTCTGATCTCTTCTCAGTATCAGTGCACCCGAGCCTACTGGTCCACCAAGTTTGTGACCGGTTATGGTCATGGCAGCCAATCCAGATTCAGCAAAGTCAACCGGAATATGCCCAAGGGCTGCAATCGCATCAGAGTGAACGGGAATCTGATAGCTTTTCGCAAGCGTGGTGATTTCCGAAATGGGGTGAATTACTCCTATTTCGTTGTTGGCCCACATCACGCTAATAAGCGCTACCCGCGCAGCGTTTTGCTCCAGGTAGCTTTCCAGTGCCGCAATGTCTAGAACGCCCTGATCATCACTTGGAATTAGATACAGCTCTGCGTTTTGTGAATCAACTAGCCAGTTGATTGCATCTAGAACCGCGTGGTGTTCTGCTGCGGCACTTATGATCACGTTCTTGCTTGGGTCCTTGGAGTTTACGTCCCAGTAAATGCCCTTGATTGCCAGGTTGTCACTCTCGGTTCCACCGGATGTGAAAATCACCTCGTTGCGATCACAGTTGATCGCCTTGGCGATTTCTTCTCGGGCTTGCTCGAGAATCTGCCTCGAGTGTTGCCCAAAGCTGTGCACCGATGCCGGGTTACCTATTTCGGAAAGGGTAGCAACGTAGAGCGCGAGAACGCTTGCGCGAATTGGCGAGGTGGCTGCGTGATCTAGATATACCGGCATAGTGACTCTCAGAAAAGAAGCAGGCTTAGATTTTTACGGGCCTTGATAACGGCAGGATCTTCATTTCCAACAACCAAAAACAGTTCAACAAATCTCAGGCGAATAGGTTCTCTTTGATCCTTGGCGGTATTTTCAAACAAGACAAGCAGTTGCTCGAAGCCTGCCGAGGCTGCTCCAGTGGCAACAAGCGCGTCTACCCGGTCAAGAGCTGTATCCATGTCTTGTCCTAAGGAGCTTGCAAGAGATGGAAGATGCTTGCCTTCCAATCGGATCAAAAGCTTGATTTGGGCGAGTCCCGCTTCAGCTAGTTGGTCATTGGGGTTTTCCAACAAGGCTTTTTCGTAAAGAGATCTAGCTAGCGGATAATTGTTTTCTTCAATGGCGGCAAATGCTTGCTGGTGGGTGGGTGATAGCTCGGGCTCTGGCTCTGCTACTTTTACGGTTCCGGTGAGTCCGTTTTCTTTTCCAACATCAAGTACTCGGTCGATGATTTGCTGCACTTGCTCCGCTGGTTGATCACCTGTAAATAATGGTGCTGGCTGGCCCTTTAGCATTCCAAGCAGAGTTGGGATTTGCTTTAGATCGAAAGCTTGAGCTAGCTCGGGAGACTTAACTGCGTCTACGACCAAAGTTAAGATCTTGCCTGCGGTTTTTTCCGTAAGTAACTTCACAGTGCTAAGAAGTGATTGGCTTGAGGGGTCATTTTCTTGAACGAGCAAGACTAATACTGGAAGGCTGTCAGAAATTGCCAGGTAGTCCCTGATCGAATTGGAATCTACTTGAATAACAAGAGCTGGGACGTTTTGCACTTTGTCAGTAGGCTTACCAAATTCAATCGTCACCTACAAAACCTCGATGCTGAGAAGTGATTGAGTTGCGCCAAGCAGTCTAATCTTCTGATCAGAGCTAGCCAGGGGTACATAGAAAAGCAGCATGTTTCCATAACGAGTCTTCACTCCCCTTGTGCTGCCTTCTATCCCTAGAAGAAGAAGTTCATCACCCGAAACGGTAACGGCGGAGTTGCGATCTGTGGGTTTGATCTCCCAAGTGTCAACCATCATCAGCGCCACAATAGCCCCCGAGTCCGAGGTGGTTAGCGAAACAACATTGAACTCACCAAGAGCGTGAGAAAATTGTGTTGTCGCACTTTCTAAGCTCTCAGTTTGATCTTGCTGGGTTTGTGATATTTGCTCATAGAACTTGTCTGTAGATACGTCGAATAGGCTGAAAAATTCGCTCGATGGACCGTTGTCGATTAGACCACCATAGGTAGGCGCAAGGACTAGGGGAGATACTTTCAGGAACTGGGACTCAATGTCAACGGGAATTGCCCCCTCGGTAGCGGCTGCGACATCTGGAAACTGCACTCCGGGAAGAAGTGCCATGTTATAGATCAGCTTGTATGGATCTCTCGGTGAGAGCTGCTCAATCACTAGAGTTTGCGGTAGGTCATCGCCGTCTTGAGTCACCACCATAAATGATCGTGGCCAGTACTCTGTCTTAGAAATAATGGTGATCGAAACGACCGAAGTGGAAATTGGAGGCAGAGGTAAAATATCAAGGGATTTGGAGCGTAGTAGGTAATTTGCCTCGCGGAATAGTAGTGCTGGTCCATCAACTCGGGTTTCAAGCACTTCAGTTTCTCCAGAAGCATCTGCTTCAGCAACCACTCTTTGAATATCTGCCAAAATTCTTGCAACCTGTTGCTCATTAAGCGCTGGCTGAATTTGATCAACAACTGAAGCCGTAGACGATTCAGACGGGGTAGGGGTGCTCTGAGGAACTTCTGACATTTGGCATCCACTCAGTGCCAGCACCAGTCCAATTGCAATCGGGGCTATGGCAATTTTGTTACTGGCGGATCTTCTACCGCGCTTTGGAAGATCGTAGACCCTGTTCTTTGGCTTGTACCTAGGACCTTGGGGTGCCTTAGGGACTTTTCTTCGAGGACCACGGTTTCGAATCATCTTGCCAAGTGCTAACACATTAAAGAAGATGGCTATTACAAGTAACCCCAGACCGACAACCAAAAAGATGTCGGAGACGGTAGTCGAGTTATCCGTTGGCCACGAAACTCGCACTCTTTCCGGTGCAGCGCCAATACCATCACTGGCCACCAAGACAGAAAGATCTTGACCCTCTGGGACGACGATTTCCCCGACCGAATCTGCCGAAAACTCGCTAACCCAAAGATCCGAGCCCGCTGGGCTGATGAAATCGTCGGTCCCAGGATTAGCGACGACCTTGAGAGATTGAGATCCTGCTGAGCCTTCAACCACGGAGTGACGGGTGGTATCAACCCAAGCAGCTACATCCACGTCTCTACCAACTGCCAAAAAGACCTGGTTTGAGCCAGTGGCCCTGATTGTGGCATTTCCTGGCATCATGGCCAGTGCCTCGGCGGGAATAATCAAAAATGGCTGGGATTCTTGGCCAACTAGATTAACTGCGAATACTGCAGGCGGTGCCCAGATTGTCCGCTGAGCCAAGCCCAGCAAAAGGAAGGAAATGGAGAGAATAAATAGGGTAGCCGCAATCAAAAAGCGCATGATTATCCATTCCAGCTAAACTATTGACTTGGGCCGATGAGCCCTCCCTATTCTAACCAACCCAGCTGGAGGACGAAAATGTCAGGTGAAGACCTTTTGTTTCCTAGCGCCCTGCGTGGCTACGCCAGGGCTGCGGTTGATGAGGCGGTTCTTGACCTAAATCGGGACATTCTTAGACTTTCCGCCCAAAACGCTCAGTTGGTAGAGGAGCTAAAGCAGGCCAAGCAACAAATTGAAGCTCTCAGCTCCAAGCTGAACGAGGCTAAATCCCCCACGTACGCCGGTCTTGGAAACCAGGCTGCAATCATCTTGTCTTCTGCTGAGGATCAGGCCATCCGCCTGATAGCCCATGCTGAAGCTGAAAAGATTCGAATCTTTGGAAGCATAAATGAAGAAGTAGAGACCAAAAAATCAGAGGCAGACAGTTACTACGAGTCTCTTGTGGCTGAGGCCGATCGCAAGGGTCAAAGGGCAATCAACTTGGCCCGCGAAGAATCCAATGAAGCCCTAGCAAAAGCCGAACTCGAGGCCAAGCGCCTAGTTCAAGAGGCTAGTCGCGAAGCATCCGCGATCCGGGGAGACATAGCAACTGAGGTAGCCAAGCTTCGAGCCGACACCAAGCGCCAAACGGAATTACAAAAAGCAGAAGCCGAGAAAGACATTGCAGAAAAACGTTTGCTGTTGCAAAAACAATCCGTGCGAGAAATTGACGCCGAAAAAGCGGCCCTAATCATAAGCGAACAAGAGCGCATCGATCTTGAACTAGAGCTGACCGGGCGACGAGCAGAAGCTGAAAGGGATTATCTTGCAAAGCACCAGGAGGCAGTGCACCAGACTCAGAAGTATCTCGATGATGCCAAGCTGCAGCTGCAAAACGCAATCGCTAGAACCAACGCGGCTCAGCTCGAGGCCGAGACCCTTGAATCAGCGGCTCGTTCGATCAACAAGAAAACTACCGATGAAGCAAGGCTAAAAGCCGAGACCCTCATCGCTAGCGCAGAAGCCGAGGCAAGGCATCTAATTGCGAATGCTAAGGCAAAAGTTGCGAAGGAGCTTGATAAGTCAACCGCCAAGCTTCAGCAGCTTGAGGTCGAGAGAAGAACTGTTGGTTCCTACCTAGAGCAGCTTGAGAAAGTTGTTGCGGCATCTAAGAATTCGTTGAAGTAGATGACAGTCCAAAACATGAAATTAGCCAGTGCTTTTCAACTCGGGCTTTTTGGTGGCCTTGGGGTATTGACCGCTTTAGTCATTGGTGGGGCTGTAACCACCTTGGCCAATGTCATTACCTACGTATTTGCTGCGGTCTTTCTAGCTCTTGGGCTTGACCCGCTTGTTTCAAAATTGGAAAAATTCAAGTTTCCCAGGCCGATAGCCGTTCTAACGGTGATAGTTGGATTAGTTGGCTTTTTAGCTGGTCTGATTTGGTCGCTGGCACCCACTCTGATTACCCAAAGCACCAAATTCCTAGATAGTGCTCCCGACATTCTTAGAGACATCACCAAGTTTCCCTTTGTTGTTAGCCTCGATGATCAGCTAGACGGGGCCGTGGGTTCGGCTTTAGCTGATGCTGGAGGTTTCCTTACTGACTCAGCTAACTGGCCAAGCCTGGTAGGTGGCGTTGTCCAGGTAGGTATCAGCTTGTTCAATGGGGCTTTTGGATTCTTGATTATCTTGGTGCTAACGGTGTTTTTCCTAGCTTCCCTAGAAAGTCTCAAGGCCTCGCTAATTAAGTTGGTTCCGGCTAGTAAGCGTGAGCGCTACACCAAGATATCCCAGCAGGTCTCAATTTCTGTTGGTAGATATGTCATTGGCCAAGTTTCGGTTGCAGCACTAAATGCCACCCTGGCTTTTATAGCCATGAGTATTGTCGGGCTTCCCTTTGCGCTGGTTCTGGCTTTCATAGTTTTCTTGCTTGCAATAATTCCACTAGTTGGATCGGTGTCCGGAGCTGCGCTGGTGGTTATGGTTGCGGCTGCGGTGGATCCAACGTCGGCTCTTGTTCTGGGAATCTATTTCTTGGTATACCTACAAATCGAAGCCTATGTAGTTAGCCCAAGGGTAATGAGGGTTGCCGTCTCAGTTCCGGCACCGATAGTTGTTATAGCGGCCTTGTCGGGCGGAGCATTACTTGGAATCCTAGGAGCCCTGGTTGCTATTCCTTTTGCCGCTTCGGTTATATTCATCGTCCGAGAGATATTCATCCCTCGTCAAAACTCTCTCTAGAACTTTTCGGGTAGCGGATAGCTTCCAGGAGCTATTATTTTGACAATCTCATTCAGTACTGTCCTTGTCGCTTGCTCCCCAACCCACAAATGCTTCGCTCCATCAACGGCGATTACTTGTGCTTCGGGAACTACAGAAAATCTGACGCGTGCTTCTTTCGGGGCAAGATATTCATCATGCTCTGGAACAATCACAACCAGTTTTCTGTTCGAGCCAACCCATTTGACTAGGTCGGAGTCTTTGGCTCGGTGAAGTGGCGGGGAAAGCAAAATAGCCCCAGCGATATCTTTATCAGATCCATACTTGATTGCCAGCTCGGTTCCAAAAGACCAACCCACTAGCCAGACAGGACCTAAGTTCCTCGATGCCAGAAAATCGAGTGCTGCTTCCAAGTCCAGCTGTTCGGTTATCCCCTCACCAAAAACACCCTCACTGGTGCCTTGCGGGCTTTTCGTGCCTCGCGTATTGAATCTCAAGACTGCTAGGTTCGCTAGCGCTGGAAGTCGGTTTGCAGCCTTTCGCAGAATGTGTGAGTCCATGAAGCCACCGTGGGTTGGAAGTGGGTGCAGTGTGAGCAAAACAGCTGAAGGCGCGGTATCCATAGGTAGCGCCAACTCCCCAATCAGAGTTAGGTTGTCGGAGGTACGTAGCTTGATTGCCTCGCGCTTGGATGGAAGCTCAGTGGATGAAGTGATTTCAATCACAGAAGTGGTCCCTGAAATGCCTTCCAACATGAATTGTGAAAGTGCCTTCTGGTCTCTATACCTCTGATTGAATCCCAAGCAACGGTATGGTTTTGACCTTTTGAGATTTCGATGTTGCAGTGCGGGCAAACCCAGCTCTTGTCTTGCTCGGCGTTTTGGCCAGATGTTGTTTGAACAGAGTACTCAACGCCGCGCTTGATTTCAGTGCGCTTGACACCGATTCGAACCCTATCCATATCCAGTGGCTGAAACTCTGCCCCCCACTTAGACTCACGATTACGTCGACTTTTCATTAGTACCAGTTGTGAGCTTCCGAGTGCGCCCAGGCTCCACAGGGAGCTTTGTACCTGGTGGCAATGTACTTAACACCCCAACGAATCTGAGTCTCGTGGTTGGTCATCCAGTCTGGTCCCTCGGTTGCCATTTTCGATCCCGGCCAAGCCTGAGGAATTCCGTATGCGCCACTTTCTGAGTTTTTGGCCAAAGTTCTCCACTGGGATTCTCTGGTCCATAAATTCACTAGACAGGAATACTGGTCTAAGCCCCAGTTGTATGTCTTGATGTAGTTATAGGCGTAGGCCTTTGCTGTTCCCGGTTCGGGGGTTGGCGCGGCCAGAACAAAATAGCTTGTCGCTTCTTTACCGGAAACCAATGTGAAGCCACCGCGCTCGAATGTGATGGAGTATTCGTCACCAAATCCAAAGGCTTCTGATGTTTGCTTGTTTGGGTCGAAAACCTGCATTGTTGACGCGCTGGCTAAGTTGCCAGCGTAAGGATCAAAAGTGTAAACCATAGTGAAGGACAACACGAAGAAGAATCCAAGAACTGGAAATGATCTCGCTCTAGTCAGCCTGGGCAGGTTTGGACGAGTAAGTCCCTTTTGAGCTAGCCGTTCGTCAAATGAAAGAATGAGTCGCTTGGCAAGGGGTACGCGCACAGCTTCGTACTTTCCCATAGCGATCCTTCCCGCGATCAATTACACCAACGACCTTCAAGTCTATCTTTAGTGTTGAATTGGGGCTAGAGCGCTCTTCGAACCCGCTTAGCCAGTGGGTAGGGCCTGCCCTGGGCAATCCTGGAGCACGCGATTAATGGCATCGTATTCAGCTTGAGTGACCCAAAGGTTGTAGCTGATTTTCACCGCTACCTGCCTGGCAACAAATGCACAGCGATAAGCCTTGTTTGAAGGTAACCAGCTGGCTGCATCCGAATCACTTTTTTGACCGTTAGCAGAACCGGAAACTGCCAAAAGGTTCAGCGGATCGTTATAGAAGGCATAGCGTTGAGCACTTGAAAGCTGTTGAGCACCTTTTTGCCAGGCATCACTGACAGCAACAACGTGGTCAATCTGGACCTCATTCGATGTTCCAACACCGCGAACAAAGTTAATTGTTTGCCCAGTGTATGGATCTAGTAAAATTCCGGTTGCAATCACACATGATGAGTCGGATCGAAACTGAAACTCGATGAAATCTCGTCTAAGGATTTTGTTTCGCATGTCGCAGCCAAAACTGTAGTCCCAGTCACTGGCAAATAGGTCTCGATCATAACCAGTTTTTGGCGCCCGCCCTTTGATTGGAATTGTCGCTAGTGCAGTCAAGGCCGGTGACGAGGCGCTGGCATTTGGTTCGGCGGTGGGTAAATCAGATGGGGTTGGCTCTGGCGCCGCGGATTCACTAACAGATGGTTCCAAGGTTTTTGTTACCGAAGGGGTAGGAGCACTTCGCTCTGGTTCAGAAGTCTCTGTGCAGCCAAAGAAGCTTGAGAGGATAAAGACGGTGCCTAAGACACCGACAAGTAGATTGGCGCTACTCAGTGATTTCAAGCTGAATTGCCTCAATGGCGCGATCTAAAAAGCTGTCTACTTGCGGCATTGAGTATCCATGACGCTTCGAGTGGAATTGGATTCTTCTTAGATCGGAAACTTTTAGCTTGCTAGCTCCATCAAAGTGGGCAAGTAGTTGATCACAGAGTTCGTCAACCTTCTTTCTGTCATATCCTCTTGCAAGAATTGACACTCTGGCGAAGCGCTTTGTACTTTCCCTGTTGAGCCTCGGAATTAGAGCATCCCTGAGCTCTGAGTAGCGCTTGGCTAACTCTTGATCCCCAAAACGCTCTCGGAATGCCGACACTTCAGCTGCTATGAAATGATCTTCGAGATTATCCAAAGCCGCGTCAACCTGATTCGTTGCGTAACCGCCGCGCACTAAATCAAGTCTCAAGCCACGAAGATCCGATGCTCTTACTAGGACTAAATTTGGGTTCTCGTATTGCTGCTTGGCAAGATCGAAAAGTGTGTCGACTTGCTTGGGGCTATATCCCCTACCGGAGACAACCGCGAACTTCGATCGCTCAGCCAAAGAACACCACCATCACCAAGTAAGTCATCAGGGAGGCAGGAAGCATTGAATCTAACCGATCCATCATTCCCCCATGTCCTGGAAGCCAGGTGGACATGTCCTTAATTCCCAAATCCCGCTTAATCAAAGACTCAGCTAAGTCCCCAAATACTGCAGCAAGAATAAGTACCGCTGCAAGGATTATTCCAACCCACCACGCCCCACCAAGCACAAAGACAGTAAACGAGACGGCAGATACCGTTCCAAACACTATGGATGCGGCTAGACCTTCCCAAGTCTTCTTCGGGCTTACTCCGGGAGCTAGCTTGTTCTTGCCAAAAATTCGACCAAACAGATAGCCAGCGGAGTCGATTAGGGCAACCGTTGTGACAAACGCTAAGACCCACCACTGCCCATCATCGCGGCGAAGAAGGAGCATTCCAAAGCTCAGAGTGAGTGGAAGGTAAATAACCAGGAAAGCTGCTGCGCCAAAATCCCGCACCGTACGTTTCAGAGTTTGGAAGTTAGCTTTGCGTCTTTCAAAAAGCAGGTGCACTGTTCGCCAGACAATCAACGCCGCAACGATAGCAATGCTTGCTAGCCACTGAATCGCCGGACCACCAAAGTAGGTGGCTGGCATGATCAGTACCGATCCAACAACAGCTGGTACTCGAGGGACGTACCACTTTTTTTCCCTCAGTGCAGTGGAAAGTTCCCAAGCACCGATGGCGGTGGAGATAGAAAGAAATACGATGAACAACTCTTTGTACATCAAAAGTGAAGACAAGAATATTGCAGCTAGCAATAAACCAACTGCAATAGATTTGGAAAGTGACCTCCCCTGTGGTGCACTAACTTTTGACAATCTTCACACCTCTAGCAGTTCGGCTTCTTTACGCTTTAGTGCGTCGTCGATGGCATCGACGTGTGCTTTGGTGATAGTGTCTAGCTCTTTCTCGGCTCTAGCGATGTCGTCATCGCCTGCCTGACCATCTTTTTTTAGAGCCTCTAAATCATCGTTGCCCTTGCGGCGGATGTTTCGAACCGAAACCCTGTGGTCTTCCGCCTTGGTTTTTACCAGCTTCACGAATTCCTTGCGGCGCTCTTCGGTGAGCTCTGGAAGGCTAACTCTTATCAAGTTGCCGTCGTTAGTTGGATTGGCTCCCAGGTTTGGAACGTCACGAACAGCTTTTTCAATAGCTCCGAGGGCGCTCTTATCGTAAGGGGTTATCACGATCGTTCTGGCCTCAGGGTTCTGAAGTGATGCAAGTTGAGCCAAGGGTGTCATGGTTCCGTAGTAGTCGACCATGATCTTCTGAAACAGCTGGGGGTTGGCTCTTCCGGTTCGCACCGTAGCAAAGTCATCCTTGGCTGACTCGAGGGCTTTATCCATCTTTTCAGCGCTAGTTTTCAGGATTTGATCGATCATTTTCTGTTCATCTTTCTTTCAAAACTAGGCAGTTACGCTTGTGCCGATTTTCTTGCCCTTTATGGCATCGGTCACGTTTGACTTACCCTGCATTCCAAAAACCCTCATCGGCATCTTGTTGTCCATGCAGAGGGAAAAGGCGGTTGCATCAACTACCTTCAGACCCTGCACGAGTGCGTCCTGGTAGGTGATGTTCTCGATTTTCTTGGCCCCAGAATCTTTCTTTGGGTCTGCGGAGTAGACACCGTCGACGCCGTTTTTGGCGACCAGCACCTCATCGGCCTTTATTTCCAAAGCTCGCTGGGCAGCAACGGTGTCGGTTGAGAAGTAAGGCAAACCGGCACCGGCACCAAAGATTACGACTCTTCCTTTTTCAAGGTGTCTCATGGCTCGAAGTGGAATGTAGGGCTCGGTAACCTGCGCCATGCTAATTGCTGACTGCACCCGAACATCAACACCGGCTTGTTCCAGAAAGTCTTGAAGAGCTAATGCGTTCATTACAGTTCCAAGCATTCCCATGTAGTCGGCTCTGGACCTATCCATGCCTCGTTGGGAAAGCTCTGCACCCCGGAAGAAGTTTCCTCCTCCAACAACAATTGCTACCTCAGTTGATTTTGCGCCTTCTGCAATTTCTTTTGCCAGTGAGGCAACCACATCCGGGTTTACTCCAACTGTGCCGCCACCGAATGCTTCTCCAGATAGTTTCAGCAAAACTCTGCGTTTTTTATGTGGCAAGGCAATCCTCCAAGGTTCAGTTATAGTCTAGGCGAGCAAAGAAAAAGACTCAGCCCTATTGGGCCGAGTCTTTATCCGTTTCAAGTTACTTAGGCTCCAACTCTGAAGCGTACAAAGGCAGAAACCTTGGTTCCGGACTGGTCTAGGACCTTCTGGACGCTTAGCTTGTTATCCTTTGCAAAGTCTTGCTCTAGCAAAACGTTTTCCTTGAAGAAGCCGTTGACTCTTCCTTCAACAATCTTTGCAAGTGCAGCTTCTGGCTTACCTTCGTTGCGGGCAGTCTCATCGGCGATACGTCTTTCGGTCGCAACGGTCTCTTCGGAGATCTGATCGCGAGAAAGAACTGATGGGCTAAACGCTGCAATGTGTACTGCAACATCGTGGGCCGTTTCAGCATTTCCATCGAACGCGACTAGCACTCCCACCTGAGGTGGAAGGTCCTTTGAGGTTCGGTGTAGGTAGGCGTCCACTGCTACGTCTGAAATCACAGCTACTCTGCGCAACTCAGCTTTTTCACCCAGGATTGCAGCTTCGTCGTTGATTGCGTCAGCAACGCTCTTCCCGGCAAGAGGAGCAGCAAGAGCTGTAGCAAGATCCTTGGCACCGGCTGCAGCAATTGCGTCAGCAACTTGCTCACCCAGTGCAACAAAGCGCTCTGCTTTTGCTACGAAGTCGGTCTCGCAAGCAAGCTCAAGCAAGTAACCGGTTCCACCGGAAACCCTGGCAACGACTAAGCCGTTGCTGGTTGCTCTTCCCTCGCGCTTGGTAACACCCTTGAGGCCCTTTAGTCGAAGAAGCTCAAAAGCCTTTTCTGGATTGCCATCGGCCTCGTCTAACGCGCCCTTGCAGTCCATCATTCCGGCTCCGGATTTTTCGCGAAGCGCCTTTACGTCGGCAGCAGTGTAGTTAGCCATAATTACGCCTTCGCCTCTTCTTGTGGTGCCGCCTCTGCCTTGTTGCCCTGCTCTAGTAGCTCGCGCTCCCATTCAGCAAGTGGCTCAGCTTCGGCTTCTGGCTTGGAGTGACGAGCAATAAGTCCCTCAGCGACTGCGTCCGCAATGATGCGAGTTAGTAGCTGAATGGAACGAATGGCGTCATCGTTTCCAGGAATTCCGTAGGTTACATCGTCTGGGTCACAGTTAGTGTCGAGGATTCCAATTACAGGAATTCCAAGCTTTCTAGCTTCTGTGATTGCAAGGTGCTCCTTGTTGGTGTCAACAACCCAAATAGCCGAAGGAGTCTTGGTTACGTTTCTGATACCACCGAGGGACTTTTCTAGCTTGTCCTTCTCGCGGCGAAGAATAAGAAGTTCCTTCTTAGTTAGTCCAGACTTCGATGCGTCATTAAAGTCCATGGTCTCTAGTTCCTTCATACGAGCAAGTCTCTTGCCCACAGTCTGGAAGTTAGTTAGTAGTCCACCCAGCCATCTCTGGTTGATGTATGACTGGCCAACACGCAATGACTCGGACATGATTGCTTCCTGAGCCTGCTTTTTAGTTCCCACGAAAAGAACTGAGCCACCGTTTGCAACGGTGTTCTTTACGAATTCGTAGGCCTTGTCGATCATTGCAAGCGACTGCTGCAAATCGATGATGTAGATTCCAGAACGATCGGTGAGGATGTATCTTTTCATCTTCGGGTTCCAGCGCCTGGTCTGGTGCCCAAAGTGTACGCCGCTGTCTAGCAGCTGACGGGTGGTTACGACTGACATGAGTCGAACTTCCTTTCGGCGCGATTAAGCGCCCACTCAGTTAATGGTTATTGGCGGTTGCCAATGACCCCTGGTGCCGGATTTTTCTCACAAGCCCGTTAGAGCCACTGAGTGAGAACCATCTTGGTCGGCACGCGAAGTCGACATCTCAAAATCAAAGATTTTTAGCGAGAATGCCGCTGACCCCAAGCATACCAGCCCACAATCGCCTCCTGCCAGCTCGAGTTTTCCCCAGATTGCTAAGCCCTGGGCCAATACGCTCGCAAATCATGCACATTAGAGAGGTGATTGAACCCCAAAAGATTGCTGTGCTCCAGCTTGCAGGCTTTTTGACACTGAGTGTGACTTGGTTGGTTCCTTCTCCGAGTCTTGGAAGCCAACCAATATGGGTCCCGCCGGTTGTCGGATCACAGCTAGTCAATAGCTACAAAGCCTCTGAGGCAGCTTATGAGTCTGGCCATCGCGGTGTCGACTACCAAGTCACACTAGGCCAAGGGGTTTTCGCACCGGCGGATGCCACAGTTAGTTTTGTAGGGAAGGTGGTCGACAGACCAGTTCTTAGTTTGTCACACGAAGGAAATCTTGTTAGCTCGTATGAGCCAGTTTGTAGTTCATTGGTTGTAGGTCAAGAAGTATCAGCTGGGGATTTGGTGGGCGAGGTTTGTGAAGCTGACCTAGGGTATCTGCAGCACTGCGCAGATGCTTTCTGTCTTCACTTCTCAACGAGAAGAGACGGTGAATACCTTTCGCCTCTTTGGTTCACAGGAGAGCTTGCTCCCTCAAAGCTTCTGCCCTGGATCGAACCTAACTAAGCCCGCGGGTGAGCCTTTAGATAGCCCTGCTTCAAGCGATCGACAGATACATGAGTGTAAATCTGTGTGGTCGCTAGCGAAGAATGACCAAGGAGCTCTTGTACTGCCCGAAGATCAGCTCCGCCATCAAGCAAGTGCGTTGCCGCGCTGTGCCTAAGTGCATGTGGGCCGGCAGCTCCCACAGCCGTGTCTGCCAAGAGACCGGCTACCAGAGCGTAAACCTGCCTAACACCAATTCGTTTTCCTCTTGAACTAATCAGGAGTGCATTGCCACTGGTCTCATTCACAAACTGATTTCTTCCGTCGCGAATCCATTTGGCTAGTGCGTCACCTGAAGGATCACTGTATGGAACCATTCGCTGTTTGTTACCCTTACCGGTGACTCGAAGAATCTTTCTACCGTAGTCAATGTCATCAAGGTTTAGGCCCACCAGCTCGCTAACTCGAATACCACTACCGTAGAGAATCTCCACTATCAACAAATCACTCATCCCGGTTGGATTATCTGTCGTGGCAAGCGGCTCAAGGACATCGAAGATTCCAGACATAGCTTCGCGGGAGAGAACCTTGGGTAGAGTCCTGGAAGCCTTGGGTGATCGAAGTTTGAGGCCGGGGTCGATTTCAAGTTTCTCGTTCTTGAATAACCAGGCAGTGAAGGCCCTTACCGCAGCACTCTTTCGAGCCAGAGTCGTCTTCGCTAAACCCTTTTCGCTCACTCGCCAGAGCCAATCTCGCACAAGCTCAAGATCGATGTCCTGAATTTCTGATTGCTTCTTTGACTCCATGAATTCGAATAGATCTGTTACATCAGAAATGTAGGCCTTCACCGTATTTGGAGAAAAGCCTTTGCCGTTTTCTAGTTCAAGGCTGAACTGATCTCGAAGGTATTCAAGCTCTGTTGGCATATTTCAAAGCGTAATGGAGCGACCCTAAAGAATCTTGAACCATGGTCAGTTGATTCCGAGCTTTTAGTTCTTCCAGAGCCAGGCTCAGCTCAAACAGGGTTAGCCCGGCAGCTTTGGCAATTTGCTCGCCAGTTGCTTGCCCGAGGTCTCGAAGTGCATCTTGAGCTCGAACCAACAAAGCAGAGCCGTCTTGAAATCGTGCTGACTCGAAAACTTCGGAGGTAATCAATTTGGTGTCAATCAAGGCTTTAGCTTTTCCTTCGGCGATCAGAGAGTTTGTTCCAGCAGAAGAAGCTGATGTCAGTGGGCCAGGAACGGCAAACAGTTGCCGGTCTAGTTCGATGGCATTATTTGCTGTGCGTATCGAGCCCGAGCGAATGCCCGCTTCAATAACAACTGTTGTTGGGGTAAGAGCTGCGATTAATCTGTTTCGTTGCAGAAAGCGCCAACGAGTGGGTGCTACCCCCGGAGCTAGCTCTGCAATCAAAACTCCGTTTCTGGCAATAGCTTGGAACAGTTTTGAATTTGAACTTGGGTATTTACGATCTAGTCCTCCTGCCATTACTGCAACAGTTGGTAGCGAGTTTCTAAGGCTTTGGCTATGAACGTGACTATCTATTCCGATGGCTCCTCCGGAGACAGTTAAGCGCTTATAGAACGCAAGTTCGGAAACTAACTTTGCCGTGACTTTCGCACCGTATTCGGTGCAAGCTCTTGATCCAACAATTGATACCCCACTGGTCAAGCCACTAAGTAACTTGAAATATCCTTGTGCAAAAATGAGCGCTGGCGCGCCTTCTTCTAGATCATTCAATCCGGTTGGCCAGTCATCATCACCTTGCAACAGCATGGAAAGATCTAGCTGCTTTGCTCTTTGAAACAAATTCACTACCGCCTGCTTAGAAAATCTTGGCAGCCAGCGTTGCCTAGAGTCATTTATTGTTCCTGGTAGATCACCAAAGATTTCTGTCAAGTAATCTGCCGCTCTTACCTGATGCACAGCTTCAAGCACTCTGGCAGGCTCAAAGCCATCAATCAGAAGCTGAAGTAATCCTTGAGTTCCAAACGCTTTGGCTAGCGCTCCTGCCATTCGATCGCCTGGTTCAATAACGATGCTGATAGCCGCTGCCGCGACTAGGTCTAAGGCTCGCTCTGTTGAGTAAGCGCCCTTCTGAAAGCTATGGGTGAGTTCGTGTAGTTCTAAGTCAGTGAGGATCGGCATGGAAGAACTATTCCAAGAAGCTGGCTTTTGGTGTTTTAAAAAACTAGAGCTGTGGAGAAACTACTCGCCGACGGCCAGTTCTTTAGGTAGCTCGTAGGCCTTGCCTGATAGCTCTTCGACGTTTACGTCTTTGAAGGTAAGAACTCTTACGGACTTTATGAATCTGTCGGTTCGGTAAATGTCCCAAACCCAGACGTCACTCATGGTCAGCTCGAAGTAGAAATCGTTTGGGGTGTCTACTCTTTTGAGCTCGACATCATTGGCGAGGTAAAACCTGCGCTCAGTCTCAATTACATATTTGAAGGTTCCAACAACGTCCCGATACTCGCGGTAAAGCGCGACTTCAGCCTGTCTGTCGTAGTCTTCGTATTCGTTTTCTTCCATCTGGCCTTTATTCTATTCCAGCCTCAGGCCAGAATCCTAGTCAGCCAAGTCACTCGGTGGATATCTGATGGACCAAGGGTTCTAAGGGCGGCAATGTGCGCCGCAGAGGCGTAACCCTTGTGCCCAGCTAGCCCGTAACCCGGGTTTTGCTGATCTAGCTCTTGCATCAATGAGTCCCTGGTGACTTTGGCCAAGACTGCGGCGGCGGCAACACTCACGCAGTTGGTGTCTGCTTTAACCTGAACCTGAACATCGAGTCCGTAAGAGACTTTTCCTAGCCAATTCTGTGATCCATCTAGCAAGATAACTGCGCCATCTTCAGCGATGGTCTTTCGGGTTTTAGCATCTTTGAATAGCTCATCAAGAGCAGACCCTGCTGCCAGCCGCAACGCCTCGGAAATGCCGAGTTCGTCAATTTCTTTATTGGAACTAAATCCAACCGCGTAAGAACTTACCCAGTCAATAAGTGGCGAAGTGATCTCGCTCCGAGATTTGGGAGTCATTAGCTTCGAGTCCTGCAGTTTCTGTGGCCAAGCCTCCAAAGCGGGATTGGTTTTGTCGATCAAGCTCACGCCAACAGCTACCGGCCCTGCTATTGCTCCTCTTCCGACTTCATCGATTCCAATTACGAAGCGGTTACCTCGTTCAAAGATTCGACGCTCAGAATCAAGGCTTGGGAATGTTTTTGAAGACATCGGGGTAGTTATCCAACCAGGTCCAGTTCTCAAATGGCCAGCTAATCACCATAGCTCTGCCAACGACCCAATCTGTTGAAACAAAGCCCTTACTTGGAAGATCACCGTGATAGCGAGAGTCCTCGCTATTTCCGCGATTATCTCCCATCACCCAAAGCGATCCAGGAGGCACTTCGATTTCAAACTCAATGGCTGATGGGGTTTGTCCGGAGCTTATATACGGCTCAGTTATTGGCACACCGTTGATTGTTAGTTTTCCATCGGCATCACAGCAGATAACTTTGTCCCCCGCTATGCCGATGACTCTTTTTACTAAGTGCTGCTTGCTATCTGGCGCTGTGATCCCAAAAGCTGAAAGAAACCAATCAACAGAAACAACCAGTGGATCAGTTGGCTCAGATACGTCTGGTCCTAGCCAGCCACCTGGGTCTTTGAAAACCACAACGTCACCGCGCTCGATTGGATACAAAGCCGGAGTTAATTGATTCACGATTATGCGGTCATCAATCTGAAGGGTCTCGAGCATAGAACCGGAGGGGATAAAGAAAGAACGGATAAGGAAGGATTTGATTAGGAGTGAAAGAACTAAAGCAGCACCGATAACAACAACTAGGTCGATAAAGAATGCAACGAATACATTCTTGCTTTTGCGACGTCGGTTATTTCCTCGACTGAGCTTTTTCTTCCTTTGTCGCATTGGATCACCAAGCGATAGCTCTTCACTCACGCTGAGCGTGTCCCCTTAAGGCCTTTAGACGTTTTCGCGCTTTTCGCGAATCTTTGCCTTCTTGCCCCTTAGATCACGCAAGAAGTAAAGTTTCGCACGGCGAACAGCACCCTTTGAAACAAGCTCAATCTTGTCGATGATTGGAGAGTGGATTGGGAAAGTTCTTTCAACACCAACTTGGAA
Source organism: Rhodoluna sp. (assembly GCF_044232805.1). Classification (GTDB taxonomy): domain Bacteria; phylum Actinomycetota; class Actinomycetes; order Actinomycetales; family Microbacteriaceae; genus Rhodoluna. The sequence continues at coordinate 3,514 of NZ_JBIILG010000008.1, read as the reverse complement.
GCTTACTTTTCTAACAGTAAAAGTTTCGCGAACACCTTCACCTGAGCGGCGAATAACGATTCCCTGGAAAACCTGAATACGAGACCTGGAACCTTCAATGATGTTTACGTGAACCTTAACGGTGTCACCGACCCTAAAGTCTGGAACATCAGTTTTTAGTAAGGCTTTGTCTACTGAATCTAAGATGTGCATTTTGTGTCGCTTCCTGTTTTTAGCACGCAGGTCAAAAACGGTTATGTTGGGTTTTTGCTTCGCCCTATCTCCCCTGCGGCAGAGCCCATTACTGGAGGCGAACCTCCATATTGCCACAGTTTCGACCCCTAGGCAATTGGTAACTAATCGATTAGATCAGGCCTGATTCTTCGTGTCTTTTGCAGAGCTTGCTCCTTGCGCCACTTAGCGATCTCCGCATGGTTTCCACTTAGTAGCACCTCAGGAACATCCATGCCCCGCCAGCTAGCTGGCTTGGTGTAACTCGGGTACTCCAATAGCCCTTCGCTGTGTGACTCCTCGTCCAAAGACAGCGCGTTGCCGATAACTCCAGGTATGAGTCTCGCAATTGCCTCGATCATCGCAACTGCGGCAACTTCGCCGCCGTTCAGCACGTAATCACCCAGGCTTATTTCGCGAACTTCTGCCCGGCTTTCGGCATATGCCAAGACTCTTTGATCAATACCCTCGTAGCGACCGCAAGCAAACACGAGGTGCTGCTTGCCGGAAAGCTCTCTAGCGGTAGCTTGCTTGAATGGCACACCAGCTGGTGAAGGAAACACCACAACACTGTTTTCGGTAAGGACCGAATCCAGCGCCAAGCCCCAAGGCTCTGGCTTCATGAGCATCCCAGCTCCGCCACCAAATGGTGTGTCATCTACTGTTCGATGCTTATCTTCGGTGAAAGCCCTTAGGTCATGTGCTTTGAACTCAATTAGAGACTGCTCTTGGGCTTTGCCGAGCAAAGAAATGTCCAGCACCTTAAAGAAGTCAGGAAAAATACTGATGGCATCAATTCTCATCAGAGTCACCACCTGGAAGATTGATTTCAAAAAGGCCGGCCGGAGGGGTTAGAACAACTTGACCTTTTTGAATATCAACGAGCGGAACAATCTGCTTCACAAACGGCACCAGCACTTCACCATTCGAAGTTTCAATAGCCAAAAGATCTTGCGCTGGCAGATGATCCACACGAATCACCTTTCCAACTACCTCTTCCCCGACTAACGCTGTTAGGCCAACCAGCTGATGGTCGTACCAAGCTTCAGGATCTTCTGGAAGCTGCTCTAAATCGGTTTCGATGAGCAAGATTGCCTTGACTAGGGTTTCGGCTTGACTGCGATCTTGAATGCCCTCGAGAAACAAAACTGGGGATTGGTTATAGAAGCGAAGCTCAGCTACCTTTATGGTTTTTCCAAACCATTCGGAGGTTTCTGGAACCTGTAGTTCTAGTTCCTGGCCAGCGCGAAATCTCTGATCTGGGCTGTCGGTATATAGCTCTAGCTTTAGTGCTCCTTTTAGACCATGGGCTTTAACGAGCCTTCCGACTCGTAGCTTGGTCTTACTAGAAGTCACCGTCCACCACATCAACGCGAATTTTCTTGCCATCTGCAAGTGCGTTGACCAAAGTGCGAAGTGCTTTTGCTGTTCTGCCGTTGCGCCCGATTACTCTGCCCAGATCATCTGGGTGAACGTGAATCTCTAGGAGATCTCCTTTGGAGCTCGAGCGTTCAGTCACTGAGGCATCGTCAGGATTATCGACAATTCCCTTAACTAAGTGCTCGAGTGCAGCGGCCAACATTTTTTATTAGGCCTCTGGCTTTGCTTCTTCAGCGGCTTCTTCAGCTACTGTTTCCTCGGCAGGAGCTTCGGTAACTTCCGCTGCCGGAGTCTCTACAACTTCTTCAGCAGCTGGTGCTTCTACCGCGGCTTCAACAACTGCTTCATCAGCAGGTGCTTCGGCGGCAGGTGCTGCTTCGGCGGCAGGAGCTTCGGCTTTTGCCTTCTTGGCAGCTAGTTCTTCTTTAGGAACTAGAACAGCTTTCTTCTTAGTGTCTTTTTCAAACACTGGCTTAGCTGCTTTGACCTGAACGGTGTTCTTGGCATCCTTGTCACCCTTTGACTTCTGGAAGTCTCCGGTGAGCTTTAGAAGTACCTCTACCTGCTCGGTTGGTTGTGCACCAACGCCAAGCCAATACTGAGCTCGCTCGGAATCTACTTCAATGAAAGATGGGCTCTCGGTCGGGATGTAACGACCAATTTCTTCGATGACTCGACCGTCCCGCTTTTTTCTAGAGTCGGCAACGACGATGCGGTAATGAGGCGTACGGAGTTTTCCGAGACGCTTTAGGCGGATTTTTACAGCCACAATGCTCCTGTTATTTGAATTGGGGCGAACAATCAACCGTGAGCGTGGGGGCACACTCGGTAGTCAAGCTCTATGGTTTTGCCTTTTTGGCTCCTGGTTAGAGGGTCAGGTGCCTAGGCAACTTCTCTAGTCTGCCAGAAATGGCCAAAGATAGCTAGTTGCCGATTCCAAAGGCTGATCCAGCACCAGATGGAGCTGAACCTTGGCCATTTGCCCTGGCTTGCTCTTGTTCAGCACGCTTAGCTGGATTACCCGATTTAGAACCGGATTTTTTCTTGGGGTCCTTGGCCTTCTTTCGTGGCACCACGCCTCCAATACCAGCTGGCATGCCTGGGATCTGAGGTGTACCACCCTTGGCCACGGTCTTCATCATTTTGGCGGCCTGCTCGAATCTATTCACTAGTGAATTCACGTCTGTGACGCTCATTCCAGAACCTCTCGCGATTCGAGTTCTTCTTGAGCCATTTAGAACCTTTGGGTTAGTTCTTTCAACCGGGGTCATGGAACGAATTATGGCCTCGGTTCGATCTATTTCTTTTTCGTCTAGGTTGTCCAGCTGCGCTCTCATCTGGCCAGCGCCTGGCATCATTGCAAGCATCGATTTCAAAGAGCCCATCTTTCGAAGTTGCTGCATCTGTTCCAAAAAGTCTTCAAGGGTGAAATTCTCGTTGGCAAGCTTCTCGGCCATCTCCAATGCGGATTGCTCATCGAACTGCTTCTGGGCTTGTTCGATAAGGGTGAGAATGTCTCCCATATCCAAAATTCGGGAGGCCATTCGATCTGGATAGAACGGCTCGAAGGCATCAAGGGACTCTCCAGTGGAGGTGAAGATGATTGGCTTGCCAGTAACCGAGGCTACGGATAGTGCCGCACCACCTCGGGCGTCACCATCAAGCTTGGTCAAAACAACTGCCGATATCCCAACGCCATCTTCGAAAGCTTTGGCAACATTTACTGCGTCTTGACCCAGCATTGCGTCAATGACAAACAGGGTCTCGTCTGGCTTGATGGCATCACGAATCATTTTGGCCTGATTCATCATTTCTTGATCAACACCGAGGCGGCCCGCAGTATCGACAATCACAACCGTGTTGCCCTTGGATCTAGCGTGGGCAATCGAGTCTTTGGCAACCTTTACGGGATCTCCAACGCCTG
>NZ_JBIILG010000027.1:0-14920 GCF_044232805.1 Rhodoluna sp. | reverse complement strand
GTATCGGACATATTGCTCCAGAGGCGGCCGATGGTGGCCCAATTGCTCTGGTTCGCGATGGAGACTTGATTCGAGTCGACATCGCAGCTCGCTCGCTGGAACTACTCGTTGATGCGCAAGAGCTGGATAAGCGCCGCAAGAACTGGGCGCCTCTTCCGCCACGCTATACCAAGGGAGTTCTCGCGAAATACCTCAAGTTAGTGCATTCTTCCTCGGAAGGTGCCTACTGCGGATAATCGCGGTTCCAACCACTTCTATATGGGAGCAGTTAGCTCAAGTAGAGAAGCGACAACGAGATAAGCAATAAGGGATGTGTTCAAATGCCAACTGAGGTTCTTTCAGGAGCCCAAGCAATAGTGCGCTCGCTAGAGCTGCTTGGCGTGGACACTATTTTTGGTCTTCCAGGTGGCGCCATCTTGCCTACCTATGATCCACTTATGGACTCCAAGAAAATTCGCCATATCCTTGTTCGCCACGAACAAGGTGCCGGACACGCCGCCGAAGGCTACGCATCTGCTTCTGGAAAGCTTGGCGTTTGCATTGCAACCTCAGGCCCGGGAGCTACCAACCTAGTTACCGCAATCGCTGATGCATACATGGACTCTGTTCCACTTCTTGCAATAACCGGTCAGGTCGCGTCTACCCATATTGGAACCGACGCTTTCCAAGAGGCGGACATTGTTGGAATAACAATGCCAATTACCAAACACAGCTACCTAGTTACCAAAGCTGAAGATATCCCAGGCGTGATTGCAGCTGCAATTCAAATTGCAACTACCGGAAGACCTGGACCAGTTCTTGTTGACGTAGCCAAAGATGCGCAAAACCAAAAGTTTGATTTTTCTTGGCCACCAAAAATTGACCTTCCTGGATATAACCCAGTAACCAAGGCGCGCGGCAAGCAAGTTGCCGCTGCGGCTGACCTAATCCTTTCTTCTAAAAAGCCAGTGCTATACATCGGTGGCGGAAGCATCCGCTCGGGCGCTAGCCCAGAGCTTCTAAAGATTGCTGCTTTGACTGGTGCTCCAGCCGTCACAACTCTTATGGCCAGGGGAGCACTGCCTGATTCTCACCCGCAAAACCTTGGTATGCCGGGCATGCACGGAACTGTTCCTGCGGTTACCGCTCTTCAGAAATCAGACCTACTTATTACTCTTGGCGCCCGATTCGACGACCGAGTCACCGGAGACGTGAAGAGCTTTGCAAGAGAAGCCAAGGTTATTCACATCGACATTGACCCAGCCGAGATCGGCAAGATCCGCTTTGCTGATGTGCCTATTGTTGGAGATCTAAAAGAGGTTCTAGCTGAGCTAAACGCCGAGCTAGAGCAAAGAAACAAGAAGCCAGATCTAGCCGAGTGGTGGAAGTTCATTGAGGGCCTAAGAACTCGTTACCCACTTGGATACACCGAGCCAGAAGATGGCATGCTGTCACCGCAGTATGTAATCCAGCGTATTGGTGAGATCTCAGGACCCGAGGCTGTCTTTGCTGCCGGTGTTGGTCAGCACCAGATGTGGTCTGCTCAATTCATCAAATATGAAAGACCAAACAGCTGGCTCAATTCCGGCGGAGCCGGAACCATGGGTTACTCGGTTCCTGCGGCAATGGGTGCCAAGGTCGCGCAACCTGAGCGCCTTGTTTGGGCTATCGATGGCGATGGCTGTTTCCAGATGACCAACCAAGAACTTGCCACCTGCACCATCAACAAAATTCCAATCAAGGTTGCAATTATCAATAACTCTTCTCTTGGAATGGTTCGGCAGTGGCAGTCACTGTTTTACAACAGCCGCTACTCCAACACAGATTTGCACACCGGCTCAGATTCTTTGATGATTCCTGATTTTGTAAAGCTAGCTGACGCCTATGGCTGCCTTGGCATCAGGGTAGAAAAGAAAGAAGACGTTGACGCCGCCATCAAGCTGGCTATTGAAACCAATGACCGCCCGGTGGTTATTGATTTTGTGGTTGGTAAAGACGCCATGGTTTGGCCGATGGTTCCAGCAGGACTTTCCAACGACGAGGTTCAGTTCGCCAAGGACGCAGCACCAGTTTGGGACGGTGAGGAGTAAAGATGTCTAGACATGTGCTCTCGCTTCTGGTTGAAGACAAGCCAGGACTACTTACCCGCGTAGCGGGGCTTTTCGCAAGACGTGGCTTCAATATTGAATCCCTAGCGGTAGGAACCAGCGAAGTAGAGGGACTTTCCAGGATTACCGTGGTGGTCCAAGTCGAAGGCCACGCTCTAGAGCAGGTAACAAAGCAGCTAAATAAGCTGATAAACGTAATCAAGGTTGTCGAGCTTGAGCCAGATCTAGCCGTTCAGCGTGATCACATCTTGGTGAAGGTAAAAACCGATGCCAGTAACCGCTCGCAAGTATTGGAAGCAGCGGATCTGTTCCGCGCGAGAGTAATCGACGTAGTATCGGATACTTTGATTATTGAAATCACCGGAGACTCCTCCAAGTGCCAAGCGTTTATCAAGGTGCTAGAGCCATTTGGAGTAAAAGAGCTTGTTCAGTCGGGCATCTTGGCCATGGGCCGAGGCTCCAAGGCAATTAGCGACAAAGTTTCTAGGTAAGACAGAGTTTCCAGGTAGTACCCAACCAAAGTTTCAACTAAAAACAAGGAGAGAAAAATGGCAGAGATCTTTTACGACAAGGATGCCGATCTAGCAATCATCCAGGGACGCAAAGTTGCCGTTATTGGCTTTGGTTCCCAAGGTCACGCTCACTCACTGAACCTAAAAGACTCAGGCGTAGATGTCGTTGTTGGTTTAAAAGAAGGCTCTAAGTCCAAGGCCAAGGCCGAAGAGCAGGGTCTCAAGGTATTGACCACAGCTGAGGCCGCGAAGTGGGCGGATGTAATTGTTATTTTGGCGCCAGATCCAAAACAGCGCGATCTATATACCGAGTCAATCGCGCCAAACCTTCAAGAAGGTAACGCACTTGTTTTTGGTCACGGTTTCGCTATTCGCTTTGGATACATCAAGCCAGCAGCTGGCATCGATGTTTTCCTTGTTGCACCAAAGGGTCCTGGACATATCGTTCGTCGCGAATATGTAGATGGCCGAGGAGTACCAAACCTAGTGGCCGTTGAGCAAGACGCCAGCGGTAAGGCAATGGAGCTAGCGCTAAGTTACTCCAAGGCAATTGGTGGCACCCGTGCTGGAACCATCAAGACCACCTTCGCCGAAGAAGCCGAGACTGACCTATTCGGTGAGCAAGCCGTACTTTGCGGTGGAGCATCCCAGCTGGTTCAGTATGGTTTCGAGACATTGACTGAAGCTGGTTACCAGCCAGAGGTTGCTTACTTTGAGGTTCTTCACGAACTAAAGCTCATTGTTGATCTGATGTATGAAGGTGGAATCGCCAAGCAGCGCTGGAGCGTTTCAGATACCGCTGAGTATGGCGATTACATCTCAGGACCACGCGTTATTGGACCAGAGGTAAAAGTTCGCATGAAAGAAGTTCTAACCGACATCCAGGATGGAACTTTTGCTAAGAGATTCGTTGCCGACCAGGATGCTGGAGGCCCAGAGTTCCTAGCGCTACGTGCCAAGGGCGAAGCTCACCCAATCGAAGAAGTTGGAAGAAAGCTAAGAAAGCTATTTTCTTGGCTCAAAAACTCCGACGACTACGAAGAAGGTAAGGCCGCTAGATAACTCGTTCTTAGCTTTTAGAAAAACCCTCGCCCTCGGCGGGGGTTTTTGCTTTGTTGGAACTGGGTAAGTATTCGGGCTACGCTGAACGGGTGTTGATGCAAACCCTGATCGAAAAAGCTGGCTGCGAGAATTTTCGCGACCTACACAGCTGGTCGGTAGCCAACCCAGGAAAATTCTGGGCTCAGGCTTGGCAAGATCTGGGCATTGTCGGCGATAGCGGAAGCGTTGAGTTTTCAGGATCTGGCTTTGCAAACACTAAATGGTTCCCAGAAGCACGCTTGAATGTTGTCAACACCCTGTTGGCAGGGGATCCAAACAAAGAAGTCTTAGTTGCTTACTCAGAAGCTGGGCCAAAGGTTTCTCTTACCCGCGGTCAGCTAATGCAAGAAGTTGCAGCATGTGCTGCTGCTTTGAAAGCTTCAGGCGTAAAGCAAAACGACCGGGTGGCTGCCTGGATGACCAACTCTGTCGAGAGCGTGATCTTTGCACTTGGAGCTCTCTCGATTGGTGCGGTAGTCAGCACCGCCTCCACAGACTTTGGACCCGCTGCACTGGTAGATCGCTTCGGTCAGATTGAACCCGTGTTGCTACTTTCCGCCTCCACTTACTCCTATGGTGGTAAGCAACACTCCCTGCTGGACAAATTGAAGCAGGTAGTAAAAGAACTACCAACCGTGAAGACCCTGGTGGTTGTTGGGGCAGAGGGCAAAGACAACTTTGAAGCTTGGCTAGCTCCCCACCGCGGAGCAGAATTCTCGCCAGAGCTATTTGGCTTTGATCATCCAGGATTTATCTTGTTTTCGAGTGGAACAACTGGAAAGCCAAAGTGCATTATTCACTCTGCGGCAGGAGTTTTATTGAAGGTCCTATCCGAGCAGGGCTATCACATGGATATCAATGAATCGGGTCGAGTGCTTTACTCAACCACGTGTGGCTGGATGATGTGGAACTGGCTAGTCTTTGGTTTAGGTCGTGGTGCAACTATTGTGCTTGTGGATGGCAGCCCAGGTCATCCCGACATTGAGCGGCTTTGGCAAATAACCAGCGACGAGAAGCTCAGCTTCCTTGGAGTCTCAGCTGCCCTAATTGATGTTTGGCGCCAGCAAGGTCTAAATCCAAAAGACAAATACCAGCTGGGTAGCTTACGCACCATTGCCTCAACCGGGTCTCCGCTTGCAGCCTCTGGTTTTGATTGGGTTGAGGAATCCGTTGGAAGTGAAGTCTCGGTGGTGTCAATTGCCGGTGGAACAGATCTTTGTGGCTGCTTGGTGCTTGGTGTGCCAACCGAGAAAGTCCCACGCGGTGAAATCCAAGGTCCAGCTCTTGGTCTGGATGTAGTTGTTCTTAGAGCCGATGGCACAGAAGCTGATCCACTAGAAGACGGCGAACTGGTTTGCCGAACACCTTTCCCAACTGTCCCACTTGGATTCTGGGGAGACGATAACCGCAGCAAAATCCAAGCAGCTTACTTTGACCGCTTCGAAGGCATCTGGGCTCACGGCGATCACGCCAGAATAACTGCAACAGGCGGCTTTGAAATCCTGGGAAGGCTAGATGCCACCTTGAACTCCAAGGGAGTTCGGATCGGAACCGCTGAGATTTATCGGGTTGTGCTGACGATAAAGGGGATCACGGGGGCACTAGCGGTAGCCCAACCGGCAGGTAATGACACCAAAGTTGTCTTGTTTGTGGTTTGCGAAGGTGAGCTAACGGCAGATCTTGAACAAGAAATCCGTTCCACCCTGAGAAGCCAAGCTAGCCCGAGGCATGTGCCGGATGTGATTGCTAAAGCGCCAGATCTACCAAGAACCAGGAATGGCAAGCTCAACGAGCTTGCGGTTTCAGACATTGTTTCCGCTAAGCCCGAAAGAGATAGCTCAACTCTGGCGAACCCAGAAAGCTTAGAGTTCTTTCGAACCTGGACTAAGCAAAACCCCGCTAGCTAGATAGCTCGGGTGGTTCCACGAACCACAAGCTCAGAGGTAACTCTAATCTGCTGAGACTTGGAGTTTGGTTTCTCAATTCGCTCGATGATTCTTTTTGCCGCTAGCTTGCCAAGTTCTGCAAGTGGTTGTGCTACCGAAGTTAGGTTCACACTTCGTAATCCACCAAGGCGAATTCCGTCATAACCAACAACGGATATATCTTCTGGAACCTGAAGACCGGATTCTTCAATTGCGGCAATTGCACCAACCGCAGCAAAGTCGTTAGCAACCACCAGTGCGGTTGGCTTGAGCTCGAGAGCTTTCTTGGCGGCTGCGTAGCCAGCGGTATCCGTAAGACCACCGGCAACAACCTGTGTGTGATTCTCTAGCCCGTGACGTCTCATAGCTTGGCTGTAACCCTCGGATCTCAATATAGAAACCGGGTTATCGCCACCTGAGAGACAAACAATCTTTGTGTGTCCAAGACCTACCAGGTGATCAACAGCTAGCTGAGCTCCAGCGACGTCGTCATTGCATACGGTGTCCATCTGAGATACGGCGATGTCTTCTCGGGTGACGGTAACGGTTGGCACCTCAGCTGCAATTTCCCTTAGGTCTTCAGCGCTTAGGCGGTGAGAAATAAGGATCAGCCCTTCGATCTGGAACTGCAGCAGGGTATCGATCTCGGTCTTCTCAAGAAGTGGATCATCACCGCCAGTAACCAGCATCAAGCTATAGCCATACTCGCGAAGCTCAGACTGGACCCCGTCCCAAATCTCTGCGGAGACCGGGTTGTGTAGGTCAAGTATCAAGACCCCCAAGGTCTTACTTCGCCTGGCGGCCAGGCTCCTGGCCGCCGCATTGGGGCGATAGCCCAGCTCTTTGGCGGCCTTCAGGATCTTTTTCTTGCTGTCGTCGCTTACTTTGGGGGAGCCAGAAAGAGCCAGCGAAACCAAGGACTTGGACATGCCGGATTTGGCGGCAACGTCCAAAATAGTAGGCCTGGAGCTAGACATGTGTCTTAGCTGACGTCCTTGACCATAACTGCAGTACCAGTGGCAATTGACTGCTCGCAAGCAACTGCAATGCGGAGGCTCTCTAGTGCTGAATCTGGCGGGCAAGGGTTTTCAATTTCACCTAGGGCAAAAGAAACAAAGCTACCGGTTTCGTTTCTGAAGGCATCTCTAAAGCGGTCCACAAAGCCGCCGTAGGGGTTAATTTTTAGCTCGAGTTGACCTTCGAGATCATGTAGCGGGGTTCTGGTGTTTAGTCCTGCAGATAGCGCATCTTTGGAACCAAAGACTTCCATGCGAACATCGTGGCCAAGTGCTCCGTGCCTGGTTCCGGTAATGACAACTTGAACACCGTTTACGGTTTTGATGTTTATTGCAGTGACGTCCGCGTCATCGAATTCCTTGTAATCCATCTGATAGCGAACAGCCTTAGTGGCGTAAACGCTTTCAACTTCGCTACCTGTGATCCAGCGAACTAGATCAAAGTCGTGCACATGCATGTCGCGGAAAATTCCACCACTACCTGCCATGAATGCTTTCTCGCTTGGAGTCTTGTCATGGGCTGTCATGTTCAGAGCGTAGATTGTTCCAACTTCACCGTTCGCTACCTTTTGCTGCATAGCTTTGATTGGCTCATCGAATCTGCGCTGGAAACCAATCTGCAAAGAAGAGCCATTCTTCTCAACAAGTTCAATTGCCTCTAAGGTTCCAGAAATTGTTGGCGCAATTGGCTTTTCGCAAAGGATTGCCAAAGACTTAGGGGCAACCATTTCCAACACTTCTTGGTGGGCGCTGGTCCCAACGGCAACCACAACTGCATCAACCTCAGCGGTTTCGATTGCTGACCAGGGAAGGACACTTGCCCCGAAGCGATCGGCTAGTTCTTTACCCGTTTGCTCGTTGCGGTTCGCAATAAGGACTTGGGTTACCCGTTTGTCGGCGACCAGGTCTTCGACCCGGATGGCGCCCATACGCCCTGCACCAATAACTAGAACTTTCATGTCTGACCGCCTTCTAATTAGGACCTGAATTGCTAAACTGCCCCTAGTCTGCCATAATTTTTGGAACGCTCCAACGAAAGGAACCAAATTGTCCAACTTTCTTTCCCGTGTGGCTTCGGCCCCGATTTCTTGGGGTATCTGCGAGGTTCCAGGCTGGGGAGCGATGCTTCCTACCGATCGTGTTCTTGGCGAGATGAGAGGCCTAGGCCTTACCGCTACCGAACTTGGAGCACCGGGTTTTTTGCCCGATGACCCACAGGGCGTTTACGACAAGCTAGATAGCTTTGGGCTAAAGCTTCTTGGCGGCTTCACACCTGTTGTTCTGCACGACAAGTCAGCACGTCAGGCAACCATCGAAAGCGCAACCGCCACAGCAAAAGTTTTCCAACGTGCGGGAGCCACCAAGTTTGTTTCGGCTGTTGTGCAGGACTGGGACTGGTCCAACCCGAGAGAACTTTCAGATTCTGAAAAAACTCACATGACCGAGATGTTTAGAGTTATCGACGACATCTGTGGAGAGCACGGACTAGATCAAGTTCTACACCCTCACGTGCAGACTCTGGTTGAAACCAGAGACGATATGCACCGTGTATTGGATTCTTGCGACGTGCGCTGGTGTCTTGACACCGGACACATGGCAATCGGTGGCCAAGACCCCGTTGAATTTGCTAAAGACGCTTTTGATCGTGTTGGTCACGTTCACCTCAAAGACGTCAACCTATCGATGGTTCCGAAAGTCATGAGCCGCGAAGTAACTTTGATGAACGCCACCCAAGCAGGACTCTTTACTTCACTTGGCCAAGGTGACGTTGACATCAAGGGTGTCATCCAAACTCTTGAAGGCCAGGGCTACCAGGGTTGGTACGTCATCGAGCAAGACACCGCAATTACTGCTGGCATGCCAGCAGAAGGTGAAGGACCGGTTGAAGATGTCAAGACTTCTCTTGACTACTTGACTGACGTTGTTGCTCCAACTTTGGCTAAGAACTAACAGCGAAGAATAAGTAATCAAAATGGATATTCTGAGCGTTGGTCGGGTGAGTGTTGATCTTTACGCTCAGGAAGCAAACATCGGTTTCGAGGGCCAGCAGACCTTTCAAAAATCAATCGGTGGCTCACCAACCAATGTGGCGGTTGCCGCGGCAAGGCTTGGCCTAAAGGCAGCCCTCGCCACCAAGGTTGGCGAGGACGGTTTCGGAGAGTATGTCCGAAACAAATTGTCTGGCTTCGGGGTAGCTACCGACTACGTCTTCACCCAGCCTGGATCCCAGACCCCGCTTGCCTTTGCGGCCCTAACCCCACCGGAAACTCCAACCATCGCCTTCTACCGAAACCAGGCTCCAGACACCACATTGAGCTCATCCGACATCCCAGAAAGTGCCATAAAAGAGGTGCAGATCCTTTGGATCAGCCAAAGCGCCCTCGCGGTTGGGACAACCGCCGAGGCAGCGCTTTCTTGGATGAAACTAAGAGACCCTTCCCAGCACACCATCGTCGATCTTGACTACCGAGCAACTCTTTGGGCAAGCAAAGAAGCAGCTAGAGCCAAGGCCCAAGAATCTATTGCACTTGCAACAATCGTGGTCGGCAATTTGCAGGAGTGCGAAGTTGCTCTAGGCAGCAAAGATGAAAACGAAGCGGCCGATGCCCTCTTGGCGTTAGGTGTAAAGCTTGCGGTTATCAAGCTAGGAGCAGATGGCGTGCTGCTAGCAACTTCTTCAGAGCGAGTTCGAATTGCACCCACCCCAGTTGAAGTTGTCTGCGGCCTTGGCGCAGGCGATGCTTTTGGGGGAGCGCTTTGCTACGGAATTCTACAAGGCTGGGGCTTAGAGCAAATGGGACGCTTTTCTAACGCAGCTGGAGCCCTGGTTTCAACCAGGCTTACCTGCGCAGATGCAATGCCATCTCTTAGCGAGCTAGATTTGATTTTGGAAGGTGCCTCATGAGTCTAGATAGAACCAAATACCAAGGGCTGCTTGATGCCCGTGTTTTCGAACCGGCATCATTACAGAAAGCCCTAGTTGGCCGCCGCCGCAGAAAACAAAAAACCAAAGACGGCAACTTGTTAATTCTTGCCGCCGACCACACCGCTCGCGGAAAGATTTCTTTGGGTCTAGACCCAATTGCCATGTCCGATAGGTATACCCTGTTGGATCGACTTACCAGGTGTCTTGCCTTGCCTGAAGTAGATGGAGTGCTTGCTAGCGCGGATATCTTGGAAGAGCTTGCTTTTCTTGGAGCACTAGACAACAAGTTAGCTATTGGCACCATGAACCGCGGCGGCATCATTGGGGCCAAGTGGGAACTAGATGACAGGCTCACTTCTTATGACGCCGACCACATCGAGTCCATGGGACTCGACGGTGGCAAGACACTTATAAGAATTGATTACAACGACCCGTCGGTAGCCAGAACTATCGAAACCGTGGCAGCGCTAACTACCCAGCTAGCTGATCGAAAGCTAATGGCCATGATTGAGCCGCTGCCATATAAGAAGTCCGCTGAAGGCATGGCCATTCTGGACAACTCGGACGAGGCTCTTATCAAGGTAGTAGCCATAGCCTCTGGCCTTGGTTCTAGCTCCGCTTACTCTTGGCTCAAGGTTCCAGCTACTACCCGGATGTCTGAAGTTGCCGCTGCAACCACGCTTCCAGTTTTGATGCTTGGCGGAGAACCGGATGGCAACCCAGACGAGCTTTTCAACCGCTGGATCGCAGGCATGAAAGAGCCAAACGTTCGAGGTTTGGTTGCAGGAAGATCCTTGCTGTATCCAGTAAACGGAGATTCCGAGAGTGCTGTTAGACGTGCTGGGCAAGTGGTTCGACCAACCCCCGCTGGAGGAAACTAATGAGCTGGTACTACCCGAACGGTAGCTTGGCTACCGCAACAACCGAAGTTTCTATTTCTCCAGAGCAAGCCGGCTGGCAATACAGCGGGTTGCAGGTAGCAACGCTAGCTCCCGGAAAAACTTATAGCACTGAGCTATCGGGTGAAGAGGGAGTGATTCTTTCACTATCCGCAAGAGATGTCACCGTCACTGTAAACGGTGAAGAGTTCACTCTTGCTGGTCGCGAGGGTGTCTTCGCTCAAGTTTCCGACTGGATCTACGCACCGGTTGGATCAAAGATAACTCTTAGTGGCGCTAGTGGCGAGGTAGCCATCTGCACCGCACGAGCTACCGAAGTATTCCCCGTGGTTTACACCAAAGCTAGTGATGTTGTGGTGGAAGTAAGAGGTGCAGGGTCTGCTTCTAGGCAGGTCACCAATTACGCAACGCCAGATTCTTTCCACGCAGCTCACAAGATCAGCGTCTGTGAAGTAATAACCCCAGGAGGCAATGTGTCTTCTTGGCCACCACACCGCCACGATGGAATCGATGGCTGCGTGGCCAACAACGAAGAGATTTATTATTTCCGCATCGGCAAAAACGAATTGCCTCACGGAGATAAAGAGGGTGTTGGCCTGTTTCACATGTATACAGTTTCCGGTTCTGTCGACGAAACTCTAACCATCAAAGACGGTGATCTCTACGTTGTTCCCGAGGGATACCACGGCCCAACTAGCGCCACCCCGGAATACCCCATGTATTTCCTGAACGTTCTTGCCGGCCCTGCAGAAGAACGCACCATGGCTTTTTGCGATGACCCAGATAAGCACTGGATTCGCGAGAACTGGAAAACCCAAACCCAAGATCCAAGACTTCCTTGGACCTCCGCCACCCCAAGAAAGAGATAAATCATGAACCAACGTATTGGTATAGCCGTCCTAGGCCTTGGCTGGATGGGTGAGGCTCACTCCAGATCCATGCTCCGAATCCCTTCCCTTTTCCCAAAGAGATCATTCGACCCAAAGCTAGTAGTTTGTGCAGATACTGAGGCATCAAGACGTGACCGCGCTGTCAACGACTTTGGCTTCGAACGCTCAGTGGAGAACTGGCAAGATGCCATCAACTCTCCAGATGTTGACGCTGTTTGGGTAACCGCTCCAAACATGCTGCACGTACCAATGATTGAGGCAGCTACCGCTGCAGGCAAAGCAGTCTTTAGCGAAAAGCCAATTGGAGGAAAGCCAGAGCAAACAGTAGCTGCCTTCCAGGCAGCTAAGAAAGCTGGGGTTGCAACCGGTGTTGGTTATAACTACCTTTGGGCGCCATTAGTTCTGCACGCTAAGAACCTAATTGCCTCTGGTGAGCTAGGTGAGATCACTCACTACCGCGGCCGGTTCTTCTCGATGTATGGAAGCGACGAGATGGGTCTTCTAACCTGGCGCTTCCTCATGGATCAGGCTGGTTACGGTGTCACTAGCGACATCCTGAGTCACTCGGTTTCGATGGCGCAGTTCCTAATTGGCGACATCACCGAAGTAATCGGTATGGAAAACACCACAATCAAAAAGCGACCAATAGCAACAGGTGCCGCAGGTCACTACGGCCGAGGCAAGCCAGAAGATCCAAAGGGAGACGTTGAAAACGAAGACTTCGCTTCGATGCTTTGCAGATTCAAAAACGGAGCAACTGGAACATTTGAGGTAAGCCGAACTGTTGTTGGTCCTGAAAGCCAGAACGCCTTTGAGGTTTATGGAACCAAGGGAGCACTTAGCTGGAACCTAGAGAAGCTAAATGAGATGCAGTACTACAAGCTAACTGATGACCTAAGTTCTGGATACACCACTATATACGGAGGAGATCGGTTCCCATTCCACGCTAACTTCGTTCCAGGACAGGCCAACTCGATTGGCCTGGAGGACTTTGTTGCCATTGAGGACTATTCCTTCTTGGAATCAATGGCAACAGGTAAGCCTTTTAGCCCAAGCTTCAAAGAGGCAGTTGACGTAGTTAGTGTTCAGCAGGCCCTGATTGATTCCTGGACCTCCAGAACCTGGGAGAGCGTCAAAGACCTAGGAAAGGCAAGCTAATTGGCAATCAAGACAGTCAGAATAACTACTGCTGAAGCAATAGTTAGATACCTAATTGCTCAGCGCATCATGGTTGATGGTAAGAACGTCCCACTGTTTCCTGGTGTCATGGGCATCTTCGGTCACGGAAACGTAACCAGCTTGGGTCACGCCCTAGAGATGCACCGCGATGAACTGCCAACTTACCGAGGCCAAAACGAGCAAGGCATGGGCCTTGCTGCAGCGGCTTTTGCTAAAGCAAGCCGCCGCCAGCAGATCCTTGTCGCTACCTCATCGGTTGGACCAGGAGCCACCAACATGGTGACAGCTGCCGGTGTTGCCATGGCTAACCGACTTCCTGTTTTGTTTATCGCAGGAGATACCTTCACATCACGTCTTCCTGATCCAGTGCTGCAGCAGGTTGAGCACTTTGGCATGCCGAGCGTCACGGTAAATGACTCATTCAAACCAGTAACAAGGTTCTGGGACAGAATTACTCACCCAGCTCAGGTTCTTTCCTCTCTGCCACAAGCCATCTCAACTATGTTGGACCCGGCGGACTGTGGACCGGTATTTATTGGATTGCCTCAGGACGTAACCGCAGAGGCGTATGACTACCCGGTTGCATTCTTTGAAACCAAAATTCACGAGATCGCAAGACCAAGACCAGATCTAGGTCAGCTTGCAGAAGCTGCCAAGCTCATTCGCTCGGCCAAGAAACCAGTAATTATCGCTGGTGGTGGAGTTCACTACTCCAGAGCAGAAAAAGAACTGGCTGACTTTGCGCAGAAGTTTGGCATTCCGGTAGTAGAGACAGTTGCTGGTAAGTCCTCTCTTGTTGCTAGCCATCCTTTGTATTCAGGACCCCTTGGCGTTACCGGTGCCGAAGCTGCTAACAAGGTAGTAAGCGGTGCAGATGTAGTTCTAGCGGTTGGAACCAGACTGGAAGACTTTACTACTGGCTCCTGGACACTATTTGATCCTGAAACCAAGTTCGTTGGCATCAACGCGGCACGCTTTGATGCAATAAAGCACCAGTCGCTGCCGCTCGTTGGCGATGCCAGAGAAAGCCTGAAAGATCTAACGGCAGAACTAGCTGGCTGGAGCGCAGAGGAATCTTGGACTAAGAAATCTCGCGAACTAAGGGGAGACCTGCAGGCCTTTGTCGATGGTAGAACTGCCGACGATGGAGTTTGGCCACCTAGCTACGCCCAACTTGTTGGGCTAGTTCACGAGTCAGCAACAAACGAGGATTACATCTTGACTGCAGCTGGCGGATTGCCAGGAGAGCTAAACATCAACTGGATGAGCAAGGGAGTTGCCACCTTTGACTGCGAGTATGGCTTTTCTTGCATGGGCTACGAGATCTCTGGCGCCTGGGGAGCAGCTATGGCAAGGCCAAACCATGAGGTCTATTCGATGGTTGGAGACGGTTCATATTTGATGATGAACTCAGATATCTACGCGTCTTTGTTGTCTGGACACAAAATGATCCTCGTGGTCTGCGACAACGAGGGCTACGCCGTTATCGAAAGATTACAAGTTAGCCAAGGTGGAGCTTCCTATAACAACATGCTCAAAGATTCAGTTGGAACTGGATCTGATATCCGAGTGAACTTCAAAGCTCACGCTGAATCCATGGGAGCAGTTACCTTCGAGGTAACAACCCTTGGAGAATTCTCCGAAGCACTGGTCAAGGCAAGAGCTGCCGATAGAACAGCAGTTATTGTCACCAAGGTAAGAGCTGCCGACTTCACAGAAGGCGGAGCTTTCTGGCAAGTTGGTGTTCCTGAGGTTTCTGAAAGATCACAGGTCACTGCAGCTAGAGCAAAGATGGATAAGGGTCTAAAGGATCAGAGGCCTGGCGTTTAGTTAGGCTTCAAACCTTTCCATAGGCTCTGCAACTCAGGTGCCTTAGGAGCTCTCTCACCATAGAGAGCTTTGTATACCCGTCTTCCAGACAGGTAATGAGCCAACTGGATCATGGCGTCTTTGAGCATTTTGCCTTTTAGATACTTCTTATACAGTCTCGCTGTTGCCTTAGCCCAAGGGTCTCCGTGATAGCCAGAGGTCAGTGCATGGCCAAGCTCATGAAGCAAGGTTTCTTTGTCAAAATGACAAAGAAACATGGCCTTTTGCTCGTGATCCCACCAACCCATGGCGTGGGGAATGTCTCCCTTGAGACCAAAGTGAGAGTGAATTCTTACCCAGTCAACCTTTATCTTTTCAGCCTTAGATATCTCGTTTAATAACAATAAAGATGGCTTCCACAACTTCCAGGCTCTGGCATCAAACTTGAGTCCCGGTCTAACCTCAAAAGAGAGCTTTGTAGCCCACACCGGAATCATCCGGTAGCGGCCAGCTATCTTTAGCTCGATTAGCTGGTTGGGGTTTGAAGGCATGTGTGAATTCTAAGGTGCCACGTCT
>NZ_JBIILG010000059.1:0-4278 GCF_044232805.1 Rhodoluna sp. | reverse complement strand
CATATGTTTACAATCTTCGGAATTCTAGTGTGAATGCGGAGGCACTCAGCGGAGATGAACTCAGGCTTCTTAGGCCGTCTAAAGAGCAGGCAGTTGAACTTAGAGAGCTGATTGCGCTTCACCAGACCGAGACTAAATCAAGAATTGCCGGCTGGATACTTGAGAACTTCGATTCCGAGCTGGAGAATTTCAGTGTCGTGATGCCTACTGATTACGCAAGTGTTAGGGAAATTCTCTCAGACGCAGAGCAAAACGGAATGGACCCGGACGGCAAGGAAGTTTGGGAAAAGATTCTGGAGGCTACCAATGGCTGATCCAAGAGGCTTTCTAAAGGTTCCTGACCGAGAAGTAGCTAAGCGCCGCCCAGTTGAGGTGCGAATTATGGACTGGAAGGAAGTCTACGAACGACGTCAGTCCGGTGTTGTTAAGGCTCAGGCTGGAAGGTGCATGGATTGCGGAGTGCCATTTTGCCACCAGGGTTGCCCGCTTGGAAACTTGATCCCGGAATGGAACGACGCGGTTTGGCGTGCCGATGGGGCTTCGGCAATTGAAAGGTTGCACTCAACAAATAATTTTCCAGAATTTACGGGTCGACTCTGCCCGGCACCATGCGAGTCAAGCTGTGTTCTAGCGATTAACCAACCGGCCGTCACGATCAAGGAAATTGAAGTGTCAATAATTGATGACGCATTCGATAACGGTTTCGTCTCGGCTCATCCACCCGAGCGGCTTACTGGAAAAACAGTGGCTGTTGTGGGTTCTGGTCCGGCTGGCTTAGCGGCCGCGCAACAACTTGCAAGAGCTGGACATACTGTTGCCGTCTTTGAAAGAGATGATCGAATTGGCGGTTTACTGCGCTATGGAATTCCTGATTTCAAGATGGAAAAGCGTCACATTGACCGCAGACTCGCTCAGCTTGAAGCCGAAGGCGTGCGCTTTAGAACTGGGGTTGAAATTGGTAAGCAAATTCGCTGGGAGGATCTCCTAAGACGATACGACGCTGTCTTGGTTGCAACCGGCGCATCGGTGCCCAGAGACTTGACTGTTTCAGGAAGAGAACTCGGTGGAGTTCATTTCGCGATGCCGTATCTAGCTCAGGCTAATCGCGCCGTTGCAGGGTTGAGCTTAAGCGATCAGATCTCTGCTGCAGGAAAACATGTGGTTATTCTAGGCGGAGGGGACACTGGAGCGGATTGTCTGGGAACCGCCACCAGGCAGGGAGCAAAGTCTGTTACAACAATTGCGATTGGTGTAAAGCCACCAGAGACTAGATCTTCAAAACAGCCGTGGCCTACGTTTCCGAATCTTTACGAAGTATCAAGCGCACATGAGGAGTTTGGCGACAGAAAATTCATGTCTTCAACAATTGAATTTGTCGGGGAGTCAGGAAGCGTAAAGGGAATTCGCGTTGCTGATACCCAGATTGTTGACGGTAAACGTGTCCCGACCCCTGGTACAGAGCGCACCATAGAAGCAGATTTGGTCCTTCTGGCCCTTGGATTTGTTGGTCCGGAAACAGCTGGTCCCGCCGAGGAGTTGAATCTAGGTTTAGAATCAAATAGTACCTTCGCGAGAGCGGATGATTTCTCAACCGATGTTCCAGGGCTTTTTGTAGCCGGGGACGCTGGAAGAGGACAGTCCTTGATTGTTTGGGCGATAGCTGAGGGTCGCGCGGTTGCCGCCACCATCGATAGATTCTTAGAAGGAACCACAGATTTGCCCTCACCGGTGCGGGCCTCAGACCAACCATTATCTGTTTACAGCTAACCGCTCCATAACAAGAAGAGGTGTCAAATGAGAAGGGCAAAAATCGTTGCAACCCTAGGGCCTGCTAGCTCTAGCTACGATCAACTTCGAGCAATCATCGAAGCTGGTGTTGATGTTGCAAGGATGAACCTCAGCCACGGTAGCTACGATGTCCACGAGCAGATCTATCGCGATGTTCGAAAGGCTGCTAGTGATCTAGATAAGCCAGTAGGAGTTTTTGTGGACCTGCAAGGTCCGAAGATTCGTCTAACCAAGTTCAAAGATGGGCCGGTAAAGCTTGAAAAGGGCGCCACCTTCAAGATCACGACCGATGAGATCGAAGGTGATGTCAACATCTGTGGAACGACATTCAAGGGTCTTACAGGTGATGTCAAAGTTGGCGATTTTCTGCTGATTGACGATGGCAAAGTTAAACTTCGAGCTGTAGCAGTTTCCGACACCACTGTTACTACCGAGGTTGAGATTCCCGGTCTAGTTTCGAACAATAAGGGAATAAATCTCCCTGGAGTAGCAGTGAATGTTCCGGCTCTTTCAGAAAAGGATGAGGCGGATTTGCGTTGGGCCCTAAAGCTGGGTGTGGATATGGTGGCGCTCTCGTTTGTGAGAAATGCTTCTGACATCGAGCGAGTTCACGAGATTATGCGCGAGGAGGGTCGCAAGGTTCCCGTAATCGCAAAGATTGAAAAACCCCAAGCGGTTGAGAATCTAGAGGAGATTATTGACGCGTTCGACGCAATCATGGTTGCCCGTGGTGACCTTGGTGTCGAGCTTCCTCTTGAGCAAGTTCCACTGGTTCAAAAACGTGCTGTTGAGCTTGCACGCCGCTGGGCTAAGCCAGTAATAGTTGCTACCCAGATGCTTGAATCCATGATCTCATCGAGTATTCCAACACGTGCGGAAACTAGCGATGTCGCGAACGCAGTTTTGGATGGTGCCGATGCTCTTATGCTTTCGGGCGAAACTAGTGTTGGATCATTCCCGGTTGAAACAGTGTCGACAATGGCAAAGATCATCCAGTCAACTGAGGAAAACGGGCTCTCAAGGATTCCAGACCTTGGAACTAGACCTCACACTCAGGGTGGAGCGGTTTCGTTTGCAGCTATGGAAATTGCGGAGCTACTTGGATCCAAATTTGTCTGCGTATTCACTGAAGGCGGAGATTCACTTCGAAGGATCTCGCGATTAAGGTCGGCCGTCCCTGTTCTTTCCTTCACACCGAATGTTCAAACGGCTCGCGAGCTATCACTGGTTTGGGGATCAAAGACCTACATTGTTCCAAAAGTGACACACACAGACTCTATGTTCGAACAAGTAGATATTTCAGTTCTAGAGCAGGGAATGTGCAAGGTGGGCGATGAGGTAGTTGTTGTCGCTGGAACCCCACCTGGGGTATCGGGCTCCACAAACACACTTCGAGTTCACAAGGTTGGAACTGGGGCCGAGAGCTAGGCTTTCGTGGTGCCGGAAGTGGGATTCGAACCCACACGTCCTTTCGAACAAAGCATTTTGAGTGCTCCGCGTCTGCCGTTCCGCCATTCCGGCAGTACCACGTGTTCAACTCTAACCGATTTGTTTTGGCCCCATTGCCCCAAAGTGCCATAAAGTAAGCGACATGGAACAGAACTCTAAGCGACGAATAGTTGTTGCCGAGGACGAGTCGCTGATTCGAATGGACATCGTCGAAACCTTGAGAGACCAAGGTTTCGATGTGGTTGGAGAAGCTGGAGATGGTCTAAAGGCAATCGAACTTGCCAAAGAACTCAAGCCCGATCTAATGGTGATGGACATCAAGATGCCAGATTTGGATGGTCTTTCGGCTGCCGAGCAAATTGCCCAACTCCGAATTCCAGTGGTGTTTCTAACAGCTTTCAACCAGCAAGAGCTAGTCACGCGTGCTTCCGAAGTGGGAGCCATGGCTTTTCTGGTCAAACCATTCTCCCCGGAAGATCTACTTCCGGCAATTGAGGTTGCACTATCTCGTCATCAGCAACTTACCCAGTTGGAATCAGAAGTATCTGATCTGACCGAAAGGCTCGAAACGAGAAAGCTTGTTGAAAGGGCCAAAGGTGTCCTTGGGGTTCAAATGGGACTTTCGGAGCCAGATGCCTTCAGGTGGATACAAAAAGCTGCCATGGACCGCCGAATTGGAATGGTTGATGTGGCAAAGACTATTCTTGATCAGCTGGAGAAGTAGCTTTTCTTATCAGGTTAGTTATGCGCACTGTGGAGAGTCTTTCTCCAGCTTCGTTTGTTACCACGACCTCGTGAACAGTAAGAGTTTTTCCAAGGGAAAGCGCAGTGGCGGTTCCTGTTACTAGACCCTTGGTAGCTGACCTTGTGTGTGACGCAGAAATTTCAATTCCAACCGCGTGGCCGTTTGGGTGCGCCCAGACGTTAGCGGCGAACGAACCTAGGGTTTCACCAAGTACAAGATAGGCGCCACCGTGAAGCAAACCAATTGGTTGGGTGTTTCCCTCGACAGGCATCGTGGCCACCGCCCGCTCTGCACTT
>NZ_JBIILG010000058.1:0-4304 GCF_044232805.1 Rhodoluna sp. | reverse complement strand
TAAGCCAGGGCTGGTCTGATACTTCCGCAGGAGCAACATCCCACCAAAGTCCAGCCCCGGGCAGGCTAACGTGAGGGATCGTTGGAACAACAATTACTACGGGCCCAGAAGCAGTTCTGGTTTCGTCCAAAACTTTTCTGAACTCATCGGCTGTAACAG
Organism: Rhodoluna sp.; assembly: GCF_044232805.1. GTDB lineage: Bacteria > Actinomycetota > Actinomycetes > Actinomycetales > Microbacteriaceae > Rhodoluna. Next base: position 4,145 of record NZ_JBIILG010000058.1, on the reverse strand, counting down.
GTCGATAGGTCTTGGCACCCATACCCTTTGCCATCGAGACGATATCAATTTCTAGGTAGTTGCCCTCAAGACGAGGTGAGTTCTTAGTGCCGGCAGACTCAGTCAAAATGGGTCCTTCTTCGCGGTAACGGAACTCATTTCCAAAGTGGTGGCCCACCCGCCACATCTGCAAGCGTCTAATTACCTGATAACCCCGGTTTTCAGAAACCACGATTGTGAGATCGAGATTCTCTTGCGCTGCCGAAACAATTTCTGTTGGAGCCATCACGAAAGTTCCATCGCCAACAAGAGAAACCACTCGGTTCTTCTTGTCTGGATTGGCTAGTCGAACTCCTATAGCGGCAGGAATCTCATACCCCATGCAGCTAAAGCCAAATTCCAAGTGAGCAAAGCGTCCCTCGGTAGCGTCCCAAACCTTTTGAATATCTCCTGGGGGTCCACCAGCTGCTGCTATCAAAATGTCACCATTTTGTGCTTTTTCTTGCAAGACGCCAATTAGCTGACCCTGAGTCAAAACTGCATCAGTATTGGTTCGAACGTCCAGGTCAGACTTATCAAAGAGCTTGTCAGGATCAATTGACTCAGCTCTCAAGGTATTCCAGCCAGACATTTGAGTTGTTATCTCATCGCGCCATGCGGGATCAATCTGGAATCCCTTCAGCTCGGTTGCCAGAGCCTCTAGGGAGAGCTTTGCGTCCGCTACTACTGCTGTGGCGCCTTGCTTGATTGCGTCACCCTCAGTGACGTTTATTGAAACAAAGCGCACCTTTGGGTTTTGGAAAATTGACTGAGACGCCGTAGCAAAGTCAGTCAATCTGGTACCGATATGAATGATCAAATCTGCCTGCATCACTAACTTGTTGGTCGCAGGTGTTCCTTCGAGTCCAATGCCCCCGAGGTGCCAAGATCCAGGTTTTTGAATGGATCCTTTTCCACCAAAGGTTTCAGAAACAGGAATGCCGGTTTGATTGGCTAGGGCTTCTAGTGCCTTTGTCGCTCCGGAGTAAATAACCCCACCTCCGGATATAACCAATGGTTTCTTAGAGCCCGTAATCGCTTTGGCTATTGATTGGATATCTGTTGGGTCTGGCAACGGCCTTCGAATCTTCCACTCTTTTGGTTCAAAGAATGATCGCGGGAAATCAAAAGAGTGCGACTGAATATCTTGTGGCAGGGCAATAACTACTGCTCCAGTTTCTGCTGGATTCGCCAAAACTCTAAAAGCTTGAGGAAGTGAATACAGTAATTGCTCGGGCCTTGTGATGCGGTCGAAGAATTTAGATACCGGGCGGAATGCATCATTGACGGAAACATCCGGTTGTGAGAAGTCTTCGAGCTGCTGAAGTACCGGGCCCTGACGCCTAGTTGCATAAACATCACCAGGCAGAAGTAGCAGTGGGATCCGGTTTACCGTTGCAAGCGCGGCCGCGGTTACCAAGTTAGTGGAGCCTGGTCCAACCGATGAGGTAACAGCGATGGTTTGGGTGCGAAGTCTTTGCTTTGAGAAAGCGATTGCGGCATGGCCTAGAGCTTGCTCGTTTCTTCCCTGCATAAATGGAAGGTGATCATGGTATTCATCGAGGGCTTGGCCTAGTCCAGCGACGTTGCCGTGGCCAAATATTCCAAAAGCCGCGGGCACAAATCGCTGCCTACCCAAATCAGAAACCGAGTACTGGTTAGAAATGTACAAAACTACTGCTTGCGCAACAGTCAGGGTAATTGTCTCTCCATAGTTTGGCTTAGTCATTTTGTCTCTCCGTTTCTACCAGGCGCGACCGTGCATGATTATTGTTTTAGATTCTGTCATCTCCGAAACCGTGGTTCTAATTCCTTCTTTGCCTATGCCGCTGGATTTGAGTCCACCGTAGGGCATTAGATCAGCCCGCCATAGTGGGGTCCAGTTAATGTGAATGATTCCCGCATCAATTTCACGCATGGATTCAATTGCTTTATCCATGTTCTTGGTGAAAACTCCAGCGCCGAGACCATACACAGTGCTGTTTGCCAGGGCGATTGCCTCCCTGTCGTCCTTGGCATTGGAAATCACGACCGCTGGGCCAAATAGCTCTTGCTGGGCAATTGACGAATCTGGATCAACGTCAGTGAGAATTGTGGGTTGGACGTATGAGCCTTCTCGCTCGCCACCCAAGAGAAGGTTTGCCCCTTGGCTAGTTGATTCCTTGATGCTTGCAGCCACTCGCTTCGCCTCGGACTCCGAAATCATCGAGCCGATATTGTTACTCTCGTCCAGAGGATTTCCATACTTTAGGGCTGCAACTTTAGGTCTGAGCGCATCCAAAAAGTCTGCCCTGATGGATTTTTCAACAATTACTCTTTGTACCGAGATGCAAACCTGACCGGCGTTCACATAGCCCCCGATGGAAACCGCATGAGCCGCAAACTCTATGTCCGCGTCACTCAAGACCACAACCGGTGAGCTGGCACCAAGTTCGAGCGAGAGCTTCTTGACTCCTGCAATTCTGGTGATGGACTCTCCCACCTTGGTCGAACCCGTGAACGATATCTTTCTTACCTTCGGGTTCGTGACTAGGGCCTCACCTAAATCGGCACCTGGACCGGTTATAACGCTTAGAACACCTTCAGGTAAGCCAGCATCGATGAAGCACTGGGCCAACGCAATTGCAGTCAGTGGTGTGGTTCTTGCAGGCTTCAAGATAACCGCGTTGCCAACAGCTAGTGCTGGCCCGATTTTGTGCATAACTAAAAGTGCTGGGTAATTAAATGGCGTGATTGCAACAACGACGCCAACTGGTTGAGGCAGAGTAAAGCCAAGTTTTTCTTGGCCAGTTCCCTTGTTGGCATCCAACGGTAATCCTTCGCCGTAAAGCTGGGACCCTTCAAAAGCTGAAAGTCTCATTATTTCGCCGCTACGCGCAGCTTCGGATCTGGCTTCAAGAATGCTCTTGCCGTTCTCCTGGGAAATAATCTGGGCCATTTGCTCCTGGCGCTCATCGGCCAACGCGGCGGCTGCCATCATGATTTCATATCTCTTATGGGCAGGAGTCCTGCGCCAGGTCACGGCGGCTAATTCCGCCTGGTCGACAGCTCGTTCGACGTCCTGAACTGTCGCTGTCTCAACCTCAGCTATGACCTCACCGCTGTAGGGGGTAACGACTGGCTCAAATGATTTGTTCTTCGAACCTTGGCCCGCAATTAGCAGGTTAAACTTCTGCAAAGCTGACCTCCTTGTCGCTATTGCCTCCAGCTTAGTCTTTGTCAGAACAAAGAATCTAGGGCACTAATTCTTGGTCGGTAAACCAGCTTCGTATTCAATCCGCAAGGACTCAAGCAAGCTTCGAAGACTTTTTTCACCAATTCCGAGAATCTTTTTAGTCTCAACATTAGACAGTGAGGTATCCACCGGCACCGGAGCGGGAAACAGTTCAGACTCGGGTGGGTTTGTTTCTTGCAACAAAGATGCATCTAGATTAAAGACCTCACAAACTAACTTTGCAAGCTCCATTCTGGTAACAGCATCGTCACCAACTAAATGAAAAGTTCCGGTTGCATTTCGTATGGCAACTTTCTCGACTTGCGCACCAATCTCAGCAGCAAGAGATGGGGTTGCAATTTTGTTTACTTGATCGCCACCCCAAACGGCGAAAGTATCTCCTTTGCTCAAAGAGTTCACAAGTGAGGTAACAAAGTATCCAAAACCAACGTCTTGACTCCTTGGGCCATCTAACTTGGTTTGATGAAAACCCATGACTCCCCCGATGCGGCACACTGCACCGTTTTCTGGAGCTAAGTCGCGCACCACCTGCTCGCCCATAGCCTTAAGAAATCCGTAAAAGTTCACCGGGTTACCTTTGTTGGATTCCAAAGAAAGATGCGTGGTGCCATCCATAACCCAGTCGGTTGAGATGTAAATAGGTTTTGATCCTGCCTTGTTGGCAGCCTTGACAACCCGAGAGGTCATCCCAACAAAGCTGTCGTAAGCGAAGTCTCGATCTTGCAGCAACCTGTTGAAATCATTAGCTATAGCGCAGTGAACGACGGCTTCTGTGCCTTCTAGAGCCGAACTGATTGAGTCTTCGCTGGTGAAATCAACCAGTTTGGTTTCCCAGGGCAACTTGGCTTCTGATCGAACTAGGCCAATTACTTCGTGACCAGAGCTTTGCAAA
>NZ_JBIILG010000026.1:0-15709 GCF_044232805.1 Rhodoluna sp. | reverse complement strand
GAAGCGGCAGCAAGGGGAGTAATTGCACTTCTTTCGGACTGGTTCCCGGCGACAACCGGTGAAATGATTCATGTCGATGGTGGTCTGCACTCAACTGGAGCGTAGTTCAAGTTCCGCGATAACTGGCGCTAGAGAATTCCCCTCGATAATCAAATCGGCATGAGGCCGCAAGACATCCTTTGGTCTAAAGGCGACCGCGAACCCTGAGGCCTTGAGCATTGCAACGTCATTTGCACCATCACCAATTGCGACCGTGTCAGCGACATCGAATCCATTTGCTTCAGCCCAATGCAACATTGTTCTTGCCTTCGTATCGGAGTCCACAATCTCGCCAGATATCTTTCCAGTAATCACACCATCAACAACTTCGAGATTGTTTGCCAAGAAAAGGTCCAGGCCAAGCTCCTTAGCAAGTGGCTCGAGAACCTGAGAAAAGCCGCCACTAATTGCTCCAACCAGTCCACCCGATTGATGTATGTAACTTATGAGCTCTGGGACCCCAGTAGTTATCTTGATTTCTCTGAGAAGATCTTGGAAAACTTCAGCGCGTAAACCCTCGAGTAAGCCAACGCGTTGCAACAGGGCCTGACGGAAATCAATCTCTCCAGCCATGGCTTGGTCAGTGAGGATCTTCACTTGATCTCTGAGACCGACTCTATCTGCAAGCAGTTCGATGACTTCTTGTTCGATCAGCGTCGAGTCAACATCTAGTACGAGTAGATACTTTCTCACTGCGCAACCACCAATTTCAACCATAGAACGTAGGAATCCTTAACTCGATGTTAGGGCAGTCCATAGCTCTGGCTGGTCATGGATTATGCTGAGTCACATGAGTAGGGTTTTAGATTTCAACAACATCACGGTGAAACGAGATGGCAAACCTATACTCAATAACCTGGATTGGCAAGTTGATTCGAATCAGCGTTGGGTCATAATCGGCCCGAACGGAGCCGGAAAGACAACTCTGCTCAGGGTTGCGGCTGCACAAATTCAGCCCACCACGGGAACAGCAAAGATACTGGGCCACACGCTTGGGTCTGTTGATGTTTTCGAGCTCAAGACCAGAGTCGGATTTGCCTCGAATGCTTTGTCGCAACACATCCCAAATTCTGAGACCGTCCTTGACGCTGTGATGACAGCGAGTTATGGAATAACCGGGCGTTGGAATGAAAAGTACGACGATGTTGACAAACGCCGAGCCAATCGCGTGCTCGCAGAGTGGCAACTCGAGGGTTATGGCGACAGGGCTTTTGGAACACTCAGTGATGGCGAGAAAAAGCGTGCACAAATCGCCAGATCAGTAATGACCGACCCAGAGCTTTTACTTCTCGATGAGCCAGTAGCCAGCCTCGACATGGCCGCTAAGGAGCACACAATCGAGGTTCTTTCAAGCTACGCGCAAGCTCCAACCGCACCGGCAATTGTTATGGTCACTCATCACATCGAGGAGATTCCAAAAGGCTTTACTCACGCGCTTATCCTAAGCAAGGGCAAGGTATTTGCGGCAGGGGAGCTAACTAGCACCATCACCACCGAGAAGGTTACCCAAGCGTTTGGTTACCCTCTTCAGGTCACCAATGAGGCGGGTAGATTCCGCCTACGGCCAGGAAAATAGCTGCTAGTCATCCAGTTTCGCCTCTGGTATAGTTATCTGGTTGCCACATAGGCACACAATCCTTGAACCTAAGAAAGATTTTTCCATGAAGTCAGAAATTCACCCAAACTACCAGGCAGTTATCTTCCGTGACCTTGCCTCTGGTGAGAGCTTTCTAACTCGCTCAACGCTAACTAGCACCAAGACTTTGAAGTGGGAAGACGGTCAGGAATACCCAGTTTTCGATGTTGAAATTTCTTCAGCTTCGCACCCTTTTTACACCGGTAAGCAGAGAATTATGGATGCCGCTGGACGAGTAGAGAAGTTCAACTCTCGCTACAAGAACTTTGGCTCCTAAAGCTTTACTGGCCAGCCTCTTACAACCGTAAAATCTGGAGAGCTCTTTCTCCGAAAAATCTCGTATGAATCGTCCTGTTGGACGCTCCAAACTTTCTGCGCGTCATGAAGATCAAAAACATCCGCTGGCAACTTGGCGGAATGCTTCAGCGCGATAGCTTGAGCCACTTTGCCCGCCGCTATCGCATCAGCGGTTGCATTATGGGCATCTGAAAGCTCAACTCCATAGACCGATGCGGCAACCTGCAGTGTTCGCTTTCCAGACCGGTATTGATCGACGAACTTATCAAGCACCAAAGGGTCAATAATTGGCTTTGGGTCGGATAGTGGCTCCAAGCCATTGCGCAGGGCCTCGTAATGCAAAATAGTGAAATCATAGGGCGCGTTGTAAGCAACGACCGGGATGCCCGCCTTAAGGAATCCACGCAGCGTTTCCAAAATCTCAGAAACAACTTCCTTGCTATTGCGGCCACGAGCTCTCGCGATTTCGGTTGTCACTCCATGAACATTTGAGGCGGCTTCGGGGATTTCAATAACCGGATCTGCTAGCCATTCAATGTTGGCACCAGTGACCTGACCTTGCTCGTCGATGGCAACAGCGCAAGCGGTAACGATCCTCGCCTCCACAAGATCGAGTCCGGTAGTTTCCAAGTCAAAAACTGCGAGGGACTTTGCCCATGGAAGTTGGTCACCAAGGTCGAAGCTCAACTGTTCGTTCACATTAGAAGAATAGGGTGCAAATCCATCATCGTTTGGGATTACTCATACCCAGTTATCGAGCCTGATTAGACTTGTCACGTGTTGTCACAGGAACTAACCATCATGGCTCGCCTGCGCGGAATGAGAAGAACGATCACACTCTCTGGGGCTGAATTTGTCTACTTCGAATATCCGGCGATTTCGGAAGATCCTCAAACGATTGTGATGATCCACGGCTACAGGGGAAATCATCGTGGGCTCGAAGCAATAGTCGGCGGTCTGGGGGACTACCGAGTTATTGTTCCGGATCTTCCGGGCTTTGGTGAGTCTGGGGAGCTCTCGAGGGCTCATAGCTTGGACGGTTACGCAAATTGGCTCGATCAGTTTCTTAGCGAACTCGGGCTATCAAGCGTGGCGAATCTGGTTGGTCATAGTTTCGGCACTCTGGTCGTTGGTCGCTATGCAGCAACGAGACAATGTAGATCGATTGTCCTAATAAATCCTGTATCTGCCCCTGCACTATCTGGGCCAAGAGCGTTCTTGACACGAATCACATCAGCTTTTTATCACCTAAGCAACCAACTTCCAGAATCAATCGGAGGGTGGTTGCTAAGGAGCCCAATTGCCGTAATGGTAATGAGTTCTGTAATGGCGAAGACCAAAGATCGCAAGCTACGTAGCTGGATACACAAGCAGCATCTGATGAACTTCAGCGATTTTTCATCAGTCAGGGTTGCAACCGAAGGCTACGATGCTTCGATTTCCACTGATCTGTCGATTATGGCTGCATCCATAAAGTGCCCGGTTCTGGTTGTGGCCGCCGAGCTTGATGACATCACAGCAATCGATAGACAGCGCGAGGTTGTCAAGCTTTACCCGATTGCAAAGCTAGTCGAGATCAAAGATGTTGGTCACCTGGTGCATTACGAGGCGCCTCAACAAGCTGCCACATTCATCACTTCGTTTTTGGAAGAAACAAAATGACTTTCTTCTTTGACTGTCGGTTCATTCGAGCTGACCACCACGATGGGATCTCACGATTTTCAAGTGAGCTCTTCGGCGCTGTTTCTAAAAGGGTTCCTGTGACCGCCTTAGTGAGCGACCTAACTCAGCTTCGAGAGCTTCCAAATGGGATTAATTACCTTCTTGTGAGCGACCCAAAGAATCCGTGGCTTGAGTTGTGGTTACCGCGAAAGCTTAACAGGCAAGGTGCGAGCATTGTTTTTTCTCCTATGCAAACCATGGGTTCGTTAGGCAAGAGGTACAAGCTGATACTCACCCTTCACGACCTGATTTACTACAAGCACCGAACGCCTCCGGCAACTCTGTCCTGGCCGATAAGACTTGCCTGGAGGCTTTTCCATCTGAGCTTCACACCAGTTCGTGTTCTGCTTAATCGTTCAGATGCCGTGGTCACAATCTCCGAGACCACGAAGGAGCTAATTGAGAGAAATGGTCTTACTCGAAGACCGATACATGTTGTCTACAACGCATCTAGTATGCCGTCTGCGATCACTGTGAAAGCTTTGCCAAAGACCATGAATCTTGTTTACATTGGTAGTTTCATGCCTTACAAGAATGTTGAGGTCCTTATCAAGGCCATGGAAGACCTCCCTGAGTACACACTCACCCTTTGCAGCAAAATTCAATCAAATCGTAAGAATCAGCTTCTTGCCGGATCAACTCCGCAGGCCATTTCTCGAATCAAGTTTCTGGGCGGTGTTTCGGAAGTTGAATACATGCAGACCCTTGATGAGAGTTTTGCGCTAGTAAGCGCATCTATGGATGAGGGATTTGGTATCCCTGTGATTGAAGCAATGTCTAGATCAATTCCCGTTGTAGTCTCTGACATTTCGATTTTTCGTGAAGTTGCTTCAACTGCCGGAGCATTCTTTAGTTCCAATGATCCAGCCGACTTTGTAGCAGCATTAAAGAATCTAGAGGCAACGGATGCTTGGCGACAGGCTAGTCAAAAGTGCTTGAAGCGATCGCATTCCTTTGACTGGAACGACTCTGCAAGCAAACTTCTGACCGCGATTGACGAACTTACTGGCTAAGCGGTTCCAAATCGTACTTCGTTACAGTCCACAAATATTCTTGGTGCGAGACAATGTTTAGCGATGCGTTTCCAAGCCTTTCACCATCTCGAGGCAACTGATTCTCACTGGAGAGAGCTAGCACGGTTCGAATCAGTGCTCCGTGCGAGATTGCAAGGATTCGCTTTCCTGTATGACTACTGATCAAGTCATTAAGCAATAGCTGTGATCTTGCAACAAGTTCAGATTTCGATTCCCCGCCGGGGATTTCATCGAGATTTGAGAATTTTGACTTCCATTGCTCGTAAGCCATACCTTCGGCCTCACCAAATGATCTTTCGATTAACAGATCGTGCGGCTGGATGTCTTCAAAGCCAAGCTCCTCGGCGATAATGGCAGCGGTGTCGCGAGCTCTCCCAAGTGGGGAAGTAAGAATCATGTCCCAGTCGTCCCTGTTTAGTACTTTCGCTGCGGCTCTAACCTGTTCGACTCCAGTTGAGTTCATCGGGATATCTGTTACGCCCTGCAGCAAGAAATTTATATTCCAGTCAGTTTGACCATGGCGAAAAAGACCGATGTGGGTGTTTGTCAAAGGGTTCCAAGTCTCCTAGATAGCAGGTCATACTGTCGAAATCGACAGTGTCCGAGGGGGGACTCGAACCCCCACCCCCTTGCGAGGACTAACACCTCAAGCTAGCGCGTCTACCATTCCGCCACCCGGACTTACCAGATGTGATGGTATCACGGACGCTCACTCAAGCCTTCTGGTACTTGGCATCATGGACGATTGAAGGTAGTTTTGGGATATGGCTACTGATCCTCGAATAGCACTAACGCAATTTGTTGCAGCGCTTGAGAAACATTATGAGGCTGTGGCCGCTAGACGCGGAGACGGGGATTCCAGCGTGGAGCGGGCTTACGACAATCTTGAGGACGCCTTTATCAACTACGAAGAGGCACTGTCCGAAGAGCACGGCGAGTTTCTTCCGATTGCGATTGCAGAAGAAGATAATTGAGTTTTATTGAAGCTCTAATACTGGGATTAGTTCAGGGCCTAACAGAGTTTCTTCCAATCTCCTCTTCCGCACATGTCCAGATTGCTCAACAACTCATGGGGCTATCCGATTTATCCAGACCAGAGCTAACGGCCTTTATAGCAACAATCCAGCTGGGAACAGAGATTGCTGTGGTTGCCTATTTCGCAAAAGACATTCGGAGAATTGTAACGGCATGGTTTGGTTGGGCTTCTAAACCCAAATCGACCATGACGGCCGACGCAAAGCTTGGCTGGCTGATTATCATCGGAACAGTGCCAGTTGTTCTGCTTGGGCTAGCTTTTAGGGACTTCATAGAAAATGATGTTCGTAGCTTATGGGTTATTGCTTACACGCTAATTGGGTTTGGAATACTTCTTGGCATAGCAGACCTAGTGGGCAAGAAGAGAACAAGCATTTCAAATCTGAGCTACCAGCACGGAGTCTTGTTTGGACTTGGGCAAGCACTGGCACTGATTCCTGGAGTATCCAGATCGGGAGGAACAATCACCGTTGGACTCCTACTTGGGTACACCCGTCAAGCAGCAGCCAGGTACAGTTTTCTGTTAGCGATTCCCGCAGTACTAGCGTCTGGGTTGTATTTGTTTTTCAGCACTTTCGGAGATCTCAATCAAGAAATGTTGCTAGCAACCATCGTTGCAACGGTTGTCTCTGGAATTGTCGGTCTCGCAGTTATTCATTACTTGCTGAAGTACCTTGAATCTGGCTCTTTTTTACCTTTTGTTGCCTGGAGAGTAATAGTTGGACTTTGGTTGCTTTGGATGCTTTCAAGTGGGTCAGTTGTTGCTTAGGCTTCGGGCGGACGCTGCTCTGACTCTAGAAACTTCTCGAGCTCTCTGGCGATAGCCTCACCGGAAGCGGCTTCGGAATCAACCTCGTCACGGCTTGCTTCAAGCTGTTCGATGTAACCAGCCATCTCTTCGTCATTTTCTGCAATCTCATCAATACCTCGCTCCCAGGCAAATGCCTGGTCAGCCAAGTCCCCATGGCTGAAGCTAACTTCAAGTATTCTTTCTAACTCGGCGACCAGGGCAAGTGTTGCCTTTGGCGACGGGGAAGTGTGAACGTAGTGAGGAACAGCTGCCCAGAGAGCGATCGTCGCTATACCTGCTTCTTCTAGTGCAATGCCAAGAGTTGAAACGATGCCAACGGGACCCTCGTAGCTACTTTTTTCGACACCGTCAATTTTCCTCACTTCAGTGTTCTGACTAGTGGCGGTAACAGCAATGGGCCTGGTGTGAGGTGTGTCCGCGAGCATTCCACCAAGGAAGATGACTGTCTCAATCTCACGGTCTTCAATCATCTCAACGATCTCTGCAACGAAGGACTTCCACCTTCTTGCCGGTTCCGTTCCAATTAGCAAGCTAAATCTGGAAAGTTTAGGGTCCGGGTCAGTGGAAGCTAGCAAGCTAGTTGTTGGCCAAGTAAGTTCACGGTGTCCATCTTCGGAAAGTGCAACTGTTGGCCTGGTGAATTGGAAGTCGTAATAGTCCTCGGGGTCTACTTCTGCGACCACTTCGCAGGATAGCGACTCACTAACGATATTTGCCGCAGAACTTGCGGATTCAGCCGCATCGTTCCAACCCTCGAATGCGCAAATTAGCACTCGCCCTTGTAACACGCTTTCTACTGTCAATCTGCCGAATCTGCCCCTCTTGAAGACTTTTACTTGCTTAACTGTAAGGGCAAATTGCGAGGCTAGAATTCAAGCATCATGATTATTTCTTCGTTTCCTGCTGCCGTTCTCTGGGACATGGACGGCACCCTGATTGACTCGGAGCCCTACTGGCTAGCCAGCGAGAGTGCCTTTGCAGCAGCCCACGATAGCAACTGGGGACACGACGATGGCCTTGGGGTTATTGGAATGTCGCTCTATGAATCCTCAAAGCTATTGAAGGAACGAGTGGGCTCGTCGTTGGAGCCTCAGCAGATTATTGACCATATCACTGATGGCGTTTTATCTCAGCTAGAGCAATCTATTCCTTGGCGTCCTGGTGCTAGAGAGCTTTTGAAGTTACTGAGAGACAACAATGTCAAGACAGCACTAGTCACTGGCTCTATGCATCGAATGGCTAAAAAGGTAGCCGAGCAAATCGGTTTCGAAGCCTTTGATGTCATCGTTGGTGGCGATGACGTGGTCAAGGGTAAACCGCATCCAGAGTCGTACCTAAAGGCTGCATCGATGCTCGGAGTTGACCCAAAACATTGCGTCGCTCTCGAGGACTCATTAACCGGAATTACTGCAGCAGAAGCCGCCGGGACAAAAGCTATTGGAATAACTCACATCGTTGAGATTCCAATGATTGAAGGGCGAATTCTCTGGCCAACTCTTGAAGGTGTTTCAATGAACGACTTCCGAGCACTGTTCGAATGAGTCCCAAGAATGCCGGATTGTTTTCTGCAGGGGACAAAGTGCAGCTAACTGGCCCCAAGGGCAGAATCAACACGATTGTTTTGTCCCCAGGCGGAACGTTTGGCACCCATCGCGGTGACCTGCGACACGATGACATCATCGGGGTTCCAGATGGTTCGGTTGTCGCAAACCAAAACGGCGTTGAGTATCTGGCCCTGAAACCTCTACTTAATGATTTTGTGTTGTCGATGCCACGCGGCGCAGCGATTATCTATCCAAAAGATGCAGCGCAAATATTGGTATCTGGTGACATATTCCCTGGAGCAGTAGTTGTTGAGGCCGGGGTTGGATCTGGGGCGCTTAGTCTTTACCTGCTTCGAGCAGTTGGTGAATCAGGACAGCTTCACTCTTTTGAACGCAGAGCAGAGTTTGCAGAAATTGCACAAGGAAACGTGTCGAGTCAAACCGGATCTAGACCTAAAAACTGGAGCGTCCACTTGGGGGACTTGCAAGAGAAGCTACCTATGGTCTTCAAAGAACAAACTGTCGACAGGGTTGTTCTTGACATGCTTGCTCCGTGGGAATGCATCGAATCAGTAGCTCAAGTGCTCAGGCCTGGAGGTTTGGTCATTGTCTACGTTGCAACGGTGACCCAGTTATCCAGAGTTGCCGAGGAAATTCGTGCCACTTCAATGTTCACAGAGCCAGAGGGTTTCGAGTCGCTAGTTAGGCCATGGCATCTACAGGGGTTGGCCGTTAGGCCAGAACACCGAATGATTGGCCACACGGGATTTTTGATTACAGCTCGAAGACTAGCCCCGGGCACTGTGTTGCCCCAGTTCAGAAACAAGGTGAAATCAACTGAGTACTCAGATCAGGACATCTTGGCCTGGAACCCCGAAGGGCTGGGGGAGCGAAAGGTTTCAGAAAAGAAGCTTAGAAAGACCGTCCGTAAAGCCACCTCTTAGTCCGTGGCTTGGCTAAGGCACAGCGTATAAACTTGAGCGCTTAGGACTCAAAACATTCGAAGGAAGATTCTCTTGCAAAAATCAGCACTTGCCCTGAGCGCTCTAATTGTTTCCCTGACCCTGACTGGATGCAGCTCAAGTGCTACTCTCGCCTGTGATCCTTCGGGAGGCGGCGAACAAGTTGAATCAATCGAAGTCTCTAGTGAGCCACTAACTAAGCCAACGGTTCTATTCGCATCTCCGATCACAGCGGATTCGATTCAGTCAAGGGTTGTGATTGAAGGCGATGGAGCCGTTTTCACCGGTAGGAACATGATTGAGTTCGAGTTCGCAGGCTACAACGGCGCGACTGGTGAATTGCTTCAGGAAACAGATTTTGATGGAAAGAACCCTTCTCCTGGCTTTTTTGGCCCTGACTCAGTTCCTAACTTTTGCTCCGCATTAGCCGGTGCAAAAGAAGGCTCGAGAATAGTTGCGATCTTCCCACCCAAAGACGCCCATGACGGCAGAGGTGTTGAGAGTCTTGGCATTGGTCCAAATGATTCCTTCGTGTTCATTTTTGATCTTTCCAGGGTCTATCTAGAAAAGGCAGAGGGCTCCGCCGTCGCACCAGAGGCAGGATTGCCAGCTGTAGTGACAACCCCCGCTGGTATACCCGGGATTACAATCCCCAACACGGAAGCACCAGCGGACTTGCGTATCGCGCAGCTAATCAAGGGCGCCGGTGAAACAGTCAAGTCAGGCGACAACGTCACCATGCACTACAGCGGCTTTTTATGGGCTGATGGCTCCAAGTTTGACTCGAGCTGGGATAAAGGCTCTCCGGCACAATTTGTCGTGGCCCCAGGACAGCTGATCGAAGGGTTCTTGAGTGCAGTGGTCGGTCAATCAGTCGGGTCAAGAGTCATAGTAGTTATTCCGCCAGCTTTGGGTTACGGCCAGCAAGGAAGTGAAACTATCCCGCCAAACTCAACTCTAGTTTTCGTGATCGACATCCTAGGAACCAGTAGCCAATAGCTGATGCCAGCAAAAATTGACCTCTCGGAGCGGTTATTCAATCTCACGTGCGCTCTGTTGGTATCCAGTCAGGGATTAACCAAAGCTGAGATCTTCTCAACTGTACAAGGATACAAAGAGCGTTACATCCAAGGCGGAGACAACGAATCACTCAGTCGTTTGTTCGAGCGAGATAAGGTGCTGCTAACAAAAGTCGGAGTGGCCTGGAGGTCATTTATCCCAGCCGAGGACATGGATGACAATCAGGAATTCAGATATCTCATAGCCAACGAGGACTTTGTCTGGCCGAGAGGTGCCCAGTTAAACGCAAAGCAAGTTGCCCTAATGAATCTTGCCGCGCAGGTTTGGGCCAAAGCATCGCTTTCTAGAGACGCCAACAACGCGATTATGCGCATTAGGGCGATGGGTGAGCCTGCCGACGCCTCGAGTCTCATTGGAATTGCGCCCAGAATTCGAACTCATGAGCTCTCATTCCTCCCGCTTTCTACAGCTATCGAAACATCTTCGAGGGTTTCTTTTGATTACCGCAAACCCGATCAAGCAAAATCTGAGGTTCGAAATGTTGAGCCTTGGATCATCCAGAACATTTCTGGCCAGTGGCTACTTCTTGGCTATGACCTGGATAGGGAGCAGCCACGCAACTTTTTGCTTAGACGCATCTGCTCCGAGGTGGACATCCAAGACTTCACATTTGAGCCACCTAGCAAATCTGAGGTTAATGCGGCTATCGCCGAGCTCGATAGCCATAAGCGAGCATCGACGGCGAGGATCAAAGTTCCTGCTCGGAGTGCCGCTTGGTTCCATTTTGACCTGGACGCAGAACAAGAGATGTTCGACATTTCCTTTATGGACATTCACTTGTTGGCAGAAGAGTTAATGGAGTTTGTTGAACACATTGAGATCTTGTCGCCACCAGAGCTTGCAGACATTCTAAAAGTGAAGCTTGAAGCGGTGAGGGTCTCGCATGCCTAAAAGCTCAAAAATCTCTGGAACAGAACGATACAACTTTATGTTGGCACTAACTGGATACTTGATTCAGAACAGGCAGCAAAAAATTGAAGATGTGGCTAAACACTTTGGCGTATCCGAACAAGAGATCCGTGACGCAGTAGTAACAATATCGTTGTCTGGTGTCGGTATGTATCGACCAGACGAGCTGTTCTTTCTTGATTACGACCTTTTGGAAGAAGGAATCGTAGACGTTAGTTTCGCTCCAACCCTCGAATCAGTTCCACGGCTTTCGACCAGACAGGCCGCGGCAATCGCAAGCGGTCTTTCCTACCTTGAGTCAGTTCTGGATGACCAAGACAAGGTCGAGGTTGCAGAGCTCATGAATCTGCTTTCCGGTGGTGGAAAGCGCACCAGCGAGCTGCCTTTCAAAGTCCACCCCTCACGAGTTGATCTCGAAGTGACACTCTCACGGCAGGCCATAAGTGAAGATAGATTGCTGAGCTGTTCTTACATCAACGCGGCAAACGAAGTTTCATCACGACAGATCGAACCGATTGCCATGGAATCAAATGACTCAATTTGGTATCTCAGGGGCTACTGTCGCACCAAGAAGGAAGTTAGAGTATTCCGCCTCGACAGAATGCGAGACATAGCCCTTGACGAAAAGACACTGATTCGAGCGAAGTATTCCGAAATCGATGCTTCAAGAATCTATTCAGTAAGCGAAAGTGACACGGACGTTGTATTTGACATTGATCCAGCGGGATTTGGAATGCTTGCTGACTACAAGCCTGAGTATCCTGCGGTTGGCGATAAGACACTGAGGGTAACAATACCCATCGGTGACATCTCAACTCTTGGCAGAGTTGTCTCAAAGTATTCGGGGCACGTCCGAGTACTCGAACCAGAGGCTGCCCGTAGAGTGGTTTTTGAATACGCGAGTCGCGCGCTTGGGTCCAGCCCTTCTAACGAGAACGTGGAGTAAGCCAAATGGAGCTTTGGATATGGTTGATTGCAATGGGGCTTGGACTCATAATTCTGATACTTGCGCTGACTAGGTTGACTATAAGTGGTGCAAAGCTTGCCAAGAAACTCAACCCATTTACAAACCACCTAGCTAGGTTCCAGAAAGATACCGTGCTATACCCAGAGGCCGTGAAGTTCTATTCGGACCTGGCCAAGACTCAGGAAACACCAGCCAAGAAGCCTCGGCGCCCCAAAGGCTAACGAAAGATAGCTGGAGAGCGTAGGCTTATCCAATAAGAACTTGAGCGGATAGGAATTAAAATGCGTCTACAGGGCTGGGAATGGATCATTATTCTGGCAATTGTCTTGCTGCTATGGGGTGGACCAAAGCTTCCAGGTTTAGCTAAGTCTCTTGCTCAGTCGATGAGGGTGTTCCGCAAGGAGATCAAGTCAACAGACGACACCAAGCAGGCCGATTTGCCTGTTGAGGGTGAGAACACCACTAAGAACTAAGTGGTCAAGAAGCAAAACCCCGAAGGCAAGATGAGCCTGTCGGGTCACCTGAAAGAGCTTCGTAATCGACTTTTCTGGTCGGCAACCTTCCTACTCGCTGGTTCTATTGCCGGCTGGTTCATGTTCGACGCCGTGTTCGCTGAGTTGCAGCGACCCATCGTTGAACTTTCCAATCAAGCTGGCTCTAACGCAACCATAAACTTTCCAACTGTTGTCTCAGCGTTTGACGTAAGGCTGCAGGTCTCTATTTTTCTTGGTGTGATGATGAGCTCGCCAGTATGGCTATTTAACATTTGGTCCTTCATAACACCTGGCCTCAAAAAGAAGGAGCGCAAATACACAATCTGGTTCGTTGTTGTGGCTGTTCCTCTGTTTCTCGCAGGAACAGCTCTCGCATGGTCTTCTCTTCCAACATTTGTTGAGATTCTTGTTGGATTTACCCCTGAGGGTAGCGCCAACGTAATAAATGCCAGCGACTACATCTTGTTTACAATTCGAATTCTTCTCGTGTTTGGTATCGCCTTCGTTTTACCGGTTGTTCTAGTCCTTCTCAATTTTGCTGGGGTTATCACCGCCCAAAACATTCTCAAGTCTTGGCGCATGGCAATATTCGCCTCCGCGGTGGTTGGTGCAATCGCAACTCCAGTTGCCGAACCAATGGCCATGTTCCTGCTCATGGTTCCTCTATTGATTCTCTACTTTGTCGCAGCTGGTGTGGCGACCTTGCATGACAAACAACTGGTGCGTAAGTCGGCCAAGATTGATTCTGAACTCGAGACCCCGCAAGCAACCGGCTAGTGCACATGGAGAATCTTTCCGCGTCCGAGCGATTTCAGCGTGCTAAATCAAAAAGGGCAAGTCCTAGCTTCGACTCCTTTCTTGAACTCCTAGATTTCCAACTCGATCCCTTTCAAGAGCAGGCCTGTGAGGCACTTGCGCTCGGTAAAGGTGTTCTGGTGGCCGCACCAACCGGCGCAGGGAAAACCGTTGTCGGGGAGTTCGCTATTCATCTAGCAATCGAGAGAAACCAGAAGGTTTTTTACACCACACCCATCAAGGCGTTGAGTAACCAGAAGTACGCCGAGTTGGTTACGCGCTATGGCGCAGAGCGTGTTGGTCTACTCACAGGCGACATAAACAATAATTCAGAAGCGCAAATTGTTGTTATGACAACCGAGGTTCTTAGAAACATGATCTACGCCAACTCGGAGTCGCTTATCGACCTTGGGTATGTGGTTATGGACGAAGTCCACTATCTCGCCGACCGCTTTAGGGGTGCGGTGTGGGAAGAAGTGATTTTGCACCTCCCTAAAGACGTCGTCCTAGTTTCTCTGAGCGCTACCGTCTCAAATGCCGAGGAGTTTGGTGCTTGGCTAGACGAAGTTCGCGGTGACACGGTAATTGTGGTGTCCGAGGTGAGGCCAGTACCTCTTGACCAACACGTTTTGTTTGGTGATGAACTGCTGGAACTTTTCGAGCCTGGAACCAAAGGTCAAAGAGTGAGCGCGGAGCTTGTTCGTAGGCATTCAGCGAAGCTTCGAGTGCCAATAGGCAAAATCAACAAGGGTAAGAAATCAAACAATTCATTTGATAGGGGTCTGTCTCGAATACCTAAAGTCTCAAAGCCTGAAGCGGTTGAAATTCTCGACGACAATGATCTATTGCCAGCAATCTTCTTCATCTTCTCAAGAGTTGGCTGCGATACGGCCGTCAGATCTTGCCTTCAGCGAGGAGTGCGGCTAACAAGTCGTGAGCAACAAGACGAAATCCGAGAGATTGTGGAACGCAAGTGCTCCTCGATTGCCGAGGAAGATCTAGACACGCTTGGTTATTTTGATTGGCTAAGTGGTTTGGAGCGTGGAATAGCGGCCCATCACGCTGGTATGTTGCCTGCTTTCAAAGAGGTTGTTGAGGAACTTTTTCTTAAAAAGC
This sequence comes from Rhodoluna sp., assembly GCF_044232805.1. Taxonomy (GTDB): domain Bacteria; phylum Actinomycetota; class Actinomycetes; order Actinomycetales; family Microbacteriaceae; genus Rhodoluna. Next base: position 1,268 of record NZ_JBIILG010000026.1, on the reverse strand, counting down.
TTGTCAAGGTAGTTTTTGCTACCGAGACTCTGGCGCTAGGAATCAACATGCCAGCAAGAACTGTGGTTCTTGAAAGACTCGATAAATTCAACGGGGAGTCCCGTGTGCAAATTACCCCAGGTGAATACACGCAGCTAACTGGTCGCGCCGGACGTCGAGGAATTGACACGCTCGGTCACTCCGTAATTCAGTGGTCGGGAAATCTCGACCCCGCAAGTGTCGCCGGACTTGCAAGCAGACGTAGCTACCCACTTGTAAGCCCTTTCAAGCCAACGGCAAACATGGCCGTGAATCTAATTGATGCTTTTGGTCGATCAAGAGCACGACAGGTTTTGGAGACCTCCTTCGCACAATTTCAAGCCGATCGATCGGTAGTTGGACTGGCAAGGGGGATACGTGACAAACAGATTTCACTTGATGGCTACGCAAAGTCCATGGAGTGCCATCTTGGAGACTTTTTCCATTACTCATCCATTAGGCGTGAGCTAACAGACATAGAAAAGGTTCTGGCGGTTGGAAATACTCGTGCTGAACGAGGAAAAGACATTAGGCAGACTAAAGGCAGGCACGAGCTCGAAAGAAAGCTGGCCGAGCTCAAGGTGCGCATGAAGACTCATCCTTGCCATTCCTGCAAGGACCGTGAAGGCCACGCGCGATGGGCTGAACGCTGGTGGAAGATGCAGCGTGAAACAAATGCAACTATTGATCAGATCGAAGGTCGTACCAATCAGGTAGCTTCAACATTTGACAAGATCTGCGAGCTTCTAATCGAATTGGATTACCTGGATGATGAAGATTCAGATCTTGCAGTTACCGACTCTGGTCGGATGCTCGCCCGTATATACGGTGAAAGAGATCTGTTGGTCTCAGAGGCAATCCGCCACAAGACTTGGGACATACTCGATGCTGCTGGCTTAGCTGCCATGGCAGCGGCCTTGGTCTATGAGCCCAGAAGAGATGATGAAGGGTTCGAGCCTCGGGTTCCTAAGGGAAATTTTCAAGGAGTTATCGAGCAAACCCAGCAGCTTTGGGAGGACCTTGAGTTCCTGTCCAAAAAACATAAGCTGCCACGTTCTTCCAAAATTGAGCTAGATCTTTGCTATCCGATTTTTCGCTGGGCCACCGGAGCGAAACTGGATCTAGTTCTAGACTCCGCCGATTTACTACCGGGGGATTTCATCAGATGGTGCAAGCAGATTATTGACTTGCTTGAGCAGATCTCGCGTGCGGGCACAGGGCCGCTTTCAGCAAACGCCAAGGATGCAATC
>NZ_JBIILG010000057.1:0-4577 GCF_044232805.1 Rhodoluna sp. | reverse complement strand
CATCCGATGAAGGCCAAGAGGTCTTTTTACACATCAGCGCACTCCTAGACGGAGTGACTCAGGTAACCCCTGGCACCAGGGTTGAATTCGGCATTGTCGATGGCAAAAAAGGAGCTCAGGCGCTGTCTGTTCGCGTTCTCGAGGCACCGCCATCACTGATGAAGATGTCAAGAAAGCCTGCCGACGAGATGTCGGTCATCGTTGAAGACCTAATCCGTTTGCTAGATAACATCAGCGGCGGACTAAAGCGCGGCAAGCAGCCAGAAACTGCCCAAAGCCAAAAAATCGCAGCCTTGCTTCGCAAGCTCGCCGAAGAGCTAGATGCTTAGGCTACTCAAAAAGCCTCAGCACCAATCCTTTGCCGAAAAAGCAGCTAAAGAAACTGCTACGGCAAATGGAGTTGGAAAGTTTCTCGGCACCACGACCGAAGATAAAGACACCACAAACTACCGATTTGAATCCAAGCTCACTGGCTATGTCGGCTGGGAGTGGAATGTGGTTGTATTCCAAGCTAAAAAATCAGATGCTGCAACTGTGTCTGAAGTTGTTTTGCTCCCAGGCAAAGCATCGATCGTGGCCCCAAGCTGGGTGCCCTGGGCAGAGCGACGTGCTGAGCTTGAAAAGAATAAGTCCGAGGAGCTAGCTGCCCCGGACCTTGAGGTAACCGTAGATTCCGAGCCCGATTCCAAAGACACAGGTGAGCGCCCACCAATCGGGAAGCGGCTTAGAAAGCGTCTGGCCAAAAAGAAGGATAAGAAGTAAGGCCACTGCCCACATTGCGGTAAAGATTATTACCGCTAAAGCAGCATTAGTTTCAATAGGTTCTGGATCGGGTTTGCGATCTTGCTCCTTGACTCGAAACCTAATCACGCTAGCTCCTCTAGGACAAAGTCAATACAAGCTGTCAGCGACTCAACATCAGCTTGGTCGGTACCAACGAATGTAGCAATACGAAGTTGATTTTTCCCCATTCCGCGGTACGGGTCGACATCGACAATTCCATTTGCTCGAAGCACTCGAATCAGCTCAACCGAATCCACACTTGGATCAAATTCTAAAGTTACAACTACCTGGGAGCGGTGGTCTGGGTTGGAAACAAAGGGGCTCGCCACACCAGACGCCTCGGCCCAGTCGTAGAGCACTTTGGAGCTGGATCGGGTCTTGGCGTCTGCCCACTTCAAACCACCGGAGGCGTTAATCCATTTGACTTGCTCGTTGAGCAAGAAAAGCGTCGCTAGGGCTGGGGTATTGAGGGTCTGGTTCAGTCTTGATTGAGTGATTGCCGTTTTTAGGGACAAAAACTCTGGAATGTACCGATCCGAATTAGCTATCTTCTCGGCCCGCTCTGCCGCCCGAGGGGAAAGCAAAGCGAACCAGATCCCGCCGTCAGCGCCAAAGTTTTTCTGCGGGGAAAAGTAGTAAACGTCAGTCTTGCTGGCATCAAAGTCCATCCCTCCGGCTGCCGAGGTGGCATCGGTTAGAAACAAGGCTTCACTGTCTGCGCCAGCCAGCCTCTCTACGGGGGTAACCACCCCAGTAGAGGTCTCGTTTTGCGGGTATACATATGTATTTGTTAAAGAAGTAGCAACAAAATCTGACCTGGAGCCTGGTTCGCCTTTTTGAACAGTAAGTTCGCCTAGAAAAGGAGCCTCCAGGGACCTGGCAAATTTGGAACTGAATTCTCCGTGGACCAACGCCTGGGAATTACCCTCCGCCAGTGAATAAGCTGCCATATCCCAAAATGCGCTGGCTCCACCGTTTCCGAGCGCAATCTCGTAACCAGCCGGTGCCCGAAAAAGCTCAAGTAGGCCATTTTGAACCTCGGCAACCAGGTTCTTGATTGGAGCCTGGCGGTGAGAGGTGCCCATAAGCAAGGAACCATTGGAGCCAAATGCCGCCATTTGCTCAGGCCTAAGCCTGGAGGGACCACAGCCAAAACGGCCGTCTTTGGGCAGTAATTGTCTAGGAATCAGGATCTCTGGCATCTGAATAGTTTAGTAGTCTGCGAGTTTGCCCAGAACAGGCGCAGTTTTTGAGCCCCAGTTGCTCATCGGGTAGACTGGCCCAGCTAGCGAAATCAACCTATTTCGGTAGTCGGATCTGAGATGCTTTGAGCCTGAAATCAGATCTTTAGAACTAATAGTTTCGATTCAGGATTGATTTCTTAGTTGAAGTCTCTAGAGCAACGCGGAGGTAGCATCTTTGGCCAGTAATGGTTCAGGCAAGCACAGGGCAGACGTTGAAATAAACGTCTTGGAATCTTTTGAGGTTCGCTCTAGACGCTCGGTGCGCGAAGCGGAGAAAGCGAAACTAGCCAAGTCTTCTAGACGCGCTCGCAGGGCCGTGCTCCGCATGGAGGCAAAAACCCTTAGGCGAGAACGCCAGCTGCAAAAACCCCTAAGCAAAGTCTCGGCCCAGGGAAGATTACGTAACAATCAAACTTTCCGAACAGCCGTCACCATGCTTACCGCATCCGGCTTACTGGCGACCTCGGCTTTGCCGGCTTACGCATATGACCCAGAGGTTGCGGCCATGGCCAAGTTCACAACCACCAACCCTGAAGATATTGTTCAAACCGAAGGCACCCAGGACCTAACCGTGGCTGCCGCCAACACCGTGGAGTTTGTCAGAGGTGAGTACGCGTCCGAAAGCGCAGCACAAGTACTGCGCCAGCAGACCATTAGCAACTACCGGGCATACGAGGGACCAAGCGCTGCTGACTTCCTCAAGGACCCTCCTTTTAGCTCCGTCAGCTCGGAGAAGGTTTTGCAGGTTGCTGCGCAATATGTTGGAACCCCCTACGTCTTTGGTGGGTCTAATCCACGAGGCTTTGACTGTTCAGGATATGTGATGTATGTCTATGCTCAGTTCGGTGTTGAGCTTCGCCACAGTGTGAATGCGCAGGCCAGAGTCGGCATGGTCGTGTCACCCGAAGATGCCAGACCTGGCGACGTAGTTATCTTCAACGATCACAGCCACAACGGAATCTACGCTGGAAACGGGCAGTTCTATCACGCCCCTCAGCCTGGGGACCGAGTCAAGCTGGCTCCAATTTTTGACTCTAGGTACTATTTTATTCGGCTAGGCACCGACTCCTAAAACACAGCCTGGTTTTTTGATACTTCTGGTTTTTGTTTGAGCTAACCTATAGCTAGTTAGAAATTGTCATCTAATTGAAGGGCTAGGGGTTTTGATGAACAGCATGCTTCCCAAGTACTGCTTCCAATCTCGGCAACCCGAGCCCATCGGTTCGATACCGGGCAAGTAAATCGCGTCGTCATTTATGACGGCGCTTTTTTTGTGCCCAGGCAATCAAGCTAACTAACCGAACGCCCACAATCCGTGTGGGTCAATTCGAAAGGAACTTGAATGAGAACTTTGGTACTAAACGCAGGCTATGAGCCCCTTGCTGTGGTCAGCTTCAAGCGAGCCATAATCTTGGTGCTAAACCAAAAAGCCACGGTCTTAGCTCAGGCGGGAAATCACCTAGTAAGAAGTGCAACCTCGGAATACAAGCTGCCCTCGGTAATCTTGCTGTCTCGCTACGTCCGCATTCCAGGCTCTCGGGTAATTCCGGTGTCTCGAAGAGGCGTGCTTCGAAGAGACGCTCACCGCTGCGCCTACTGTCAGCGCTCGGCTTCAACTGTTGATCACGTTCAGCCCAGATCCAAAGGCGGGGACGACTCTTGGGAAAACCTTGTTGCCTGCTGCCTAAGGTGCAATAACAAAAAGGGTGATCGCACCCTGGCTGAAATGGGTTGGACTCTAGAATTCAAACCTCGGATGCCTGCTGGCACAATCTGGATGGTGCGGGGCACGGAAAGATTCGAACCTGAGTGGGATCAGTATTTAGCTTTTGCAGCAGCCGCCTAAAGTGACCCCGAGAAGAATCGAACTTCCGCACAAGGTTTAGGAAACCTCTGCTCTATCCACTGAGCTACGGGGCCGGAACTATCAAAGATACCTCAACACAAGCCGAGGTAGCCAAGAATCAAGGCCCCCAAAGTTAGTCTTGAGTTATGACAGATTTTCTAGACACCCAGGATCATCGGTCTGCGCCTACTCGCGAGCAGTGGTTTTTAGAAATCAATCAAATTGGCGGAACTGATCCACTAAGCCACTTCAAAGACAACAGCTACGGTCAAGTAAATCTCGAAAAAGCCCACCCGGGAGGCTTGGCTCAGTTTGTTACCGGCAGGCCAACCCTGCTTTCTAACCTGATTCGCGACTCTTTATCTTTCTCCAGGGCCTATTCCGCCGCCAATCGCATCAAGCACAAGCAGGACTCGCTCGCGGAGCAATTCGGTATCGAGAGTCTCTACTTGGCAAGCGGGCTTCTGGACTTGCGATCTGACGGCCATGAGCTTCGGATGCCCATCTTGCTTTGGCCAGTGAACCTTCTAACTAAGCACGATGATTTTGAACTAAGTCTTTCCAGAAAGGCCATCGTTAATCCAGCGTTGGCTCCAGCGCTACTTCGGCACTACGGGGTAAAGCTAAACGCTGAAGATTTGCTATCAATGGTTCAAGTCGGATCAGACCCAATTCCAGTTCGCGTGTTAGACCACATTTCTTCT
>NZ_JBIILG010000056.1:0-4669 GCF_044232805.1 Rhodoluna sp. | reverse complement strand
TGTGATCTCATCTTGGAAAAAGCTGAGGTTGCTCTAGTTCCTGGTGAGGCGTTTGGGCCTTCGGGTTATGTTCGGATGAGCTACGCACTTGGTGATGAACCAATTGTTGAAGGCATCAAGCGCCTACAAAAACTCTTTAGCTAAAACCCAATCAGGTTTGGTTCTGGAACCAAGTTGATTCCAAACTTCGCGGCAACTCGTTCTTGAATGTATCTTGCGAGCTCGACGATCTCGTCTGCCGTTGCACCACCGCGATTGGTTATTGCCAAAGCGTGCTTTTGAGAAACTGCAGCTTTTGATCCTGGCAAGCTAAAGCCTTTATCTATTCCCGATTGCTCGATCAACCAAGCGGCGCTTAGTTTGACTGTTAGTCCATCATCTTCTGGTGTTTCCCACGATGGGGCATCGGCGGGAAGTGTTCTAGCAAAAGTGTCGCTCACGATTGGGTTAGTAAAAAAGCTCCCACAGCTCACACTGTTTGGATCCTTTGGATCTAGCACCATTGATTTTGAAGCGCGAAGTTTCAAAACTGACTGCCGCACCTGAACCAAGCTGGGCTGAGCTCCCATTTCAGAATTGAGATCTTTTGCAATTTGACCTGAATACAGCGGTCTGGCTTTGCCGGCAAGATCTAGAAGTTCGATTTCGATCCAGGTGATAAGTCCAGTTCTTCCTTTTTTGATAGCGCTGTCTCGATAGCCAAATTTCATGTCTTTTGGCTCAAGAATTTCTAGCTCGCCTGATTCATAATCTAAAAATTCTGCTTTCAAAAATACATCGCTTAGTTCTTGGCCGTAAGCCCCGATGTTTTGTACCGGCGATGCTCCAACGCTTCCTGGGATACCGCTCATGGCTTCAATGCCAGCGAGACCTTCATTCACACTGGCTGCAACAAGCTCATCCCAATCTTCACCTGCTTGGATACGCCAGATTTGCTTGTCGCCAAAGGTTGTTTTTTCAATGCCTTTGGTTTTTATTTGGATAACAGATAAATCTTCAATGCTTTCGGAAACCACCATGTTGGTTCCGCCGCCAATAAGTAACCAGTCTTCGCCGGATGCCCAAGCTCTCTTGGCGCAGTCAATTAGTTCCGCGGATGTTGAGCAAACTGTGAGCTCGGCTGGCTCGCCACCAACTCGCATTGATGTTAGCTCGGAAAGCCTGGTCATTAGATACTCACTCGAACTTGAGCTTTTCCTAGAACCACAACTCCATCGCAGGAGGCTGATAGGTCAATTCGGGCAATCTTTGCTGTCTCATCTATTTCAACTACCGTTGCGTTCACAACCAAAGTTGCACCCTTGGCAGCATCAACCAAAACAGGTTTGGTGAACCGAACCTGGTAGTCAATTACTTTTCCGCTGTCCCCTAGAAAATCAACCACGGCCTGCACAGCGGCACCCATGGTGAGCATGCCGTGCGCCAAGACGCCTGGTAATCCAACTGCCTTGGCAACATCATCGCGGTAGTGAATTGCGTTGAAATCCCCTGAGGCTCCGGCGTAGCGGACCAGGCTGTCCCGGGTGAAGTGAAACTCCCTAGCGGGAAGGAGTTGACCTACTTGGAGGCTCATGCTTCACCTCGCACCACAAGAGTTGAGATTGCTGTGCAGACAAGAATTTGATTCGCGTCAAAGATTTGGGTTTCAAAGCTGACCATGGAATTTCCTGCCAGCTGTTTGACGCTAGCTACCTTGAGTTCGCTGGTTAGTTCATCGCCGGCGACGATGGGCCTAACGTGAATAAAGCGCTGGTCGCCGTGAACGACCCTGGAGAAATCTAGGGCAGCTTCTTTGTCGGAAATTACCTGAGTTAGCGAGCGCTCTTGGATCACGACCGCAAAAGTTGGTGGGGCGATTAGGTCTTTATAGCCCTGCTTTTTGGCAGCGTCTAGATCTAGATTGGCTGGGTCTAAAGAGAAAACAGCTTTGGCAAATTCGCGGATTTTTTCGCGGCCGACAAGGTAACTAGAAGTCCTTGGGTAAATTTTGCCTTCGATAGCTGGATTGACCATTTGTTAACTGTATCTAGGTCCTTCGGGAATAACCCGTTGATTGATTTGGTAGCGGAGGCGGGACTCGAACCCGCGACCCCACGATTATGAGTCGTGTGCTCTAACCACCTGAGCTACCCCGCCGGGGACTAAACAGTTGTATTTCTCTTATTAGCTTATTAGTCGAGCCCCGAGACAGGTTTGAACTGTCGACCCCTTCCTTACCATGGAAGTGCTCTACCACTGAGCTATCGGGGCGTCATTGCCTAGCAACCAAAAGAGATTACCACTATTGCTTTGGGGCTAGCAAACAGTGGTGTGCGTTCAATATGCAGGTCAAGCTCGAAGGTTCGAAGCTTTGCTAAGCCTTAGCCTTCTTGTGATTTGGCCACCAGAAGTACTTTCCGGTGATAAACGCAAGCGAAGGCACGATAACTGTTCTTACCAAGAGGGTATCTAGCAGCACACCGATACCTACGATGATTCCAATTTGGTAGAGAGCAATCAGCGGCAGAACTCCAAGGACTGCGAACACTGCCGCGAGCAAGATTCCCGCACTGGTGATAACGCCACCGGTTGAAGCAAGGGCCTTAATCATTCCTTCTTTTAGACCAAGTTTCTCAGCTTCTTCCTTCGCCCTGGTTACCAAGAAGATGTTGTAATCAACACCTAGGGCAACTAGGAACAAGAAGCTGTAAAGGAATACCGATAGATCCAAAGCCGGCAATCCAAATACGTTCTCAAACAGCAGCCAGCTTGCTCCAATAGCGGAGAAGAAGGACGCCACCACGGTTAGCAGTAGCAAGATTGGCGCTACCAGTGATCGAAGCAATAGAACCAGCACTAGGAACACCAGAATCAAGATCATAGGTATAACCGTCAGCTGATCAGAAGCGTAGGTGTCTTTAACATCTAGTCGCTGAGCGTCGATGCCACCAACCAAAGCGTCTGCTCCTTCGATTGCGCGAAGTTCTTGGCGAAGTTCACGAATGATCACATACGCTTCTTCAGACTGCGATTCAGCGTCCAAAACCACATCGATCTTGGTGATTTCGGAGGTGCTGTCCCCGATGGTTACCTCGGCAACACCGCTAACTTTTTCAGCAGCGGACGCTACTTCGTCTTCGAAGCCGTTGTTGGCAATAACAATCGCTGGCGATGTTGATCCAGCCGGGAAGGCTTCAGCCAACACGTCTTGGCCAACGGCTGCTTCTGGTGCCACTCGGAATTGCTCAGTAGAAGATAGACCGACCTTTACTCCGGTCGCACCAAAGCTCAAGATTGCGAGAATGATAAATCCTGCGATCGAGACAATAACTGGACGCTTGCTAACGCCGCGTCCAAGCTTGGCCCAAAGTCCTGTTTCAGACTTGTTTACCCCACCGAATTTTGGAACAAAAGGCCAGAACAAGCCGCGACCGAAGACCACGATTGCTGCTGGTAGAACAACAAGGGCCGCAAACATGGCCATGATGATTCCACCGGCAACTACCAGTCCGAGAGTTCGGTTTCCACCAAGTTGAGCAAATAGCAAAGTAAGTAGAGCAAGGGTAACGGTTCCACCGGATGCCAACACCGCCGGTGTTACTCCTCTAAGAGCCCGGTTCATCGCCTGGTGGCGATCTTCATTCAGTAGTAACTCTTCGCGATAGCGAGCAATTAGCAAAAGTGCGTAGTTGGTTCCAGCACCAAACACTAGAACTGACAAGATTCCTGTTACCGATCCATCTGCTGGTGCGCCCAGGAAGACAGTTGCAAGTTGTGGGGCAAGCTGGGCTGCCATTCCATCTGCAACACCAATAACAATCAGTGGCACTAGCCAAAGAACTGGTGAGCGGTAGGTAATAAGAAGTAGAACAGCAACGATGATAACGGTGGAAAGAAGCAGCGTGAAGTTTGCACCGGCAAATACTCCTGCGATGTCAACCTGGAAACCTTCGGGACCGGTGATGTAAACCTCTAGGCCAGCTGGCATATCTTCTTTAGCAATCGCGCGCATTTCGGTCATTCGCTCGGTGCGCTCTGCGTTTTCTTCGAATTCTTCCAAGGGAACAGTTATAACGGCGACTTTGCCATCATCTGAAACTTGAGCCGGTGGAACAAACGCCTCACCGTTTAGTTCACCTGATGTGTAATCCAAAAACTTGTCGCTTGCACCATCAACAAAACCCTGAGCCATTGGGTCAAAGGTTCCAGTTATCCAAAGTTCTTGCTCTTCAGTGAGCTTGGTGTCAGATGAGTAAACAACAACAGCAACTGTGCCATCAGTTCCAGGAAGATCCTCTAGGGCCTTGTTAACAAGAACTGTCTCGTTGTTGGCTGGAAGACCATCGGTTGGAGAAGTGTCTGACTCTGGTGCACTCAGTGGACCAAAAGCTAATCCAGCAAAGATTAGTCCAATAAGAAGTGTGACCCATGAGGTTTTGCGGCCAGTGATAAATGACGCGATGTTGTTCAAAACTAATCCTTTGATTTGTGGGTGACATTATTGTCCCACTAAGAAACCTATAGAGCCGTTAGATTGACAAAATTTTGGTCATGAAGGATTCTTGGGCCTCTAGATTCTCAGCGTTATAGACTGGGACTACTCGTCAAGGAGGATTGAGTGGCTGTTATAGGCGTTAAGGACTGGGTAGACCAGATAGCAGCTCTAACCAATCCCGACTCTATAAAGTGG
>NZ_JBIILG010000055.1:0-4783 GCF_044232805.1 Rhodoluna sp. | reverse complement strand
TAAAGACCCATGGAGCTGACCGGTACTAATAAGCCAACTACTTGATAACAATTTTTTTGCTTGCGTCCACTATGTGGTTCCCGAGGTATGGGAACCAAACAACACACTTTCGTGTGTCAATGAAACATAACTCAATAGTGTTTCGGCGGCCATAGCGGAGGGGAAACGCCCGGTAACATTCCGAACCCGGAAGCTAAGACCTCCTGCGCCGATGGTACTGCAAGGGTGACCTTGTGGGAGAGTAGGACACCGCCGGACTTAGATTAGGAGATGGTCACCAATGTATGTTGGTGACCATCTTCATTTAAGGACAAGTTGCATATGAGCGAAGATCGAGACCGTAAGCCACGGCGAGATTCCTCGCGTCCAGTTCGCGCGAGACCATCAGGTCGCGCAGAGCGTCAAGAGCCAGAATCAGAACGACCTGACTGGCAGCAACTAGTTGAGAGAACCCGCGACCCAAATCGCGAGAAGTCGCCTGTAATTCCAGATGCTATAACTCCTGATGATGTTGATCTTGGGGTTCGGGTGCAACTGAAAACTCTTACTCCAGAAAACGCCGAGATGGTTGCAAGACATCTTGCGATGGTAAATCTCCTAATTGACCAAGATCCAGAACTTGCCCATAAGCATGCCTTGGCGGCAGCCCGAAGAGCTGGCCGAATTGCGATTGTCAGAGAAACCGTTGGAGTAACGGCGTATACCGTTGGTGATTACACCCTTGCACTTCGAGAGCTCCTCGCGCACAGAAGAATTTCCGCATCAAATGATCAGATTCCCTTGATTGTTGATTCAGAACGCGGCATGAATAGACCAGATCGTGCCCTAAAAATGGCCCGCGAGGTTGACCGAAAAAAGCTAACGCCGGCTGTTCGAGTGAACCTGGCAATCGTTACTAGCGGAGCGAGATTGGACCTTGGCGAGAACGAACTTGCCCTAGCGGAGCTAGAAATCCCAGAACTTAACCCGGCCAAAGTTTTCTCGTACTCGCCACCACTATTTCGCGCATATGCCGACACTCTTGAGCTACTAGGTCGCAAAGAAGATGCCAGGAAGTGGTTTGATTTGGCTCAGCGTGCAGAAGTTGCACTTGCTGGCAAGCCAGAAGATGTTCTAGAAATCATTGAAGAGATTGAAATTCCAAAGTTGGCCGATCGCCCAGCCAGGACTTCATCCGATGATGAACCAAGAAAACCTTATGGCCGAGCCAGTTCTGGTAGCCGAGACTCTGGTAAACCCCGCAGGGGATTTGATAACCCAGGCGGCGAAAGACGAGGCGCTCCTCGTGGTCGCTAAAATTCTGGACAAATTCGAAACGCTACTTCTGGACCTCGACGGAGTGATCTATGAAGGTGGCCGCGCAATTGTTGATGCAATCGAATCGATTTCTGCCATTCAAGCAAAAGGAATCCAAGTTGGATACATAACCAACAACGCTTCTAGGACCAGCGAGGCAATTGCCGAGCAGCTTCGATCTTTTGGTTTAGAGCTAAGAGTCGATGATGTCATCACTTCCGCGCAAGCTGGAGCGGGTTTACTAAAACAGATTGTTCCTGCAGGATCAAAAGTTCTGGTAGTCGGTGGCGAGGGACTGCGCTCAAATGTTTCACTTGCTGGATTCCAAATAGTCGAATCAAGTAAAGATTCACCAGCTGCCGTTATTCAAGGCTTTGATCCATCAGTTGGCTGGAAACACTTAGCCGAGGCTAGTTATGCAATCCAACAGGGCGCTAAGTGGGTAGCTACAAACCAAGACTGGACCATTCCAAGAGAAGAGGGCCTTGCACCAGGAAATGGCACATTGGTTTCTGCGGTTCACACCGCAGTGGGTCAGCTACCGGTTGTTGCCGGTAAACCCGAGAAAGCAATCTTTGAAACAGCACTGGCGCAGTTTGGAGCATCAAGCGCGGTATACATCGGAGATCGGCTAGATACCGATGTATTGGGCGCCAACCGAGCAGGTATCGGTTCGGCTCTTGTGATGACCGGGGTTACTACCCGCAAAGAATTGTTGGCTGCCAAAGCTGACTTTAGACCGACATTTATTCTTGGAACTTTAAAGGATTTACTCGGTAGCTACCAGGCGCCTGTAAAAACCAAGCGTGGCTACAAGTTAGGTAGCACTGAGGTGGAGCTTCTGGGTCAGAAGGTTCTTGTCAGCTTCGGAGACCCAAAGTCTTTGGAGGCTTTGAAGTGCGCGTGTTTGACCATCTGGGATAGTGGCCAGCCAATTCATACCCTCGATGTAGAGCAAGCTCTATACGAATAAGCTAGTCATAGAAGAAAGGTAATCATGTCAGATCTATTGGATGAACTCGCTGTTGAGATTTCCAGCGCCCGTGAATTGCCGCTTGCCGAGCAACCAGCAGCTTTCGAGGCCATCAGGGCCAAGCTCGAAGCCATGATTTCTGACAACAGGCCACAATAAACTGAGTAATCTTCGAATCGATTCGCACCTTGTAAACATCGGGCTTGCAAGATCCAGAGGTCACGCAGCTGACCTAGTTAAAGCCCATAGGGTCTTTATTGGCGAACGTGAACTCACCAAACCTAGTCAGTTAGTTGATATCGAAGCGCAGATAACTGTCGTCGCCGCAGACGAGTATGTCTCGAGAGCGGGTCTCAAGCTCAAGGGAGCGCTCGATAAATTCGCAGAAATAGACGTAGTGGGCAAGTGCGCGCTGGATGTTGGAGCCTCCACGGGGGGCTTTACCGATGTTTTACTTCGGCATGGAGCGAGCCGAGTTGTAGCAATTGACGTAGGTCATGATCAGCTAGCACCGGAGCTACTTACAAACCCAAGAGTGCTCTCTTTTGAAGGAATCAACGCCCGCGAGGTAACGATGACTGAGCTTCGCGAGTTGACCGGGGTTGCCGATCTGGAGTTCCAGCTGGTGGTAGCGGATCTTTCCTTTATATCGGTCACATTGGTGCTACCGGCTCTAGTAAAGGTGGCGCCAACTGCTGATTTTGTACTACTTATAAAGCCCCAGTTTGAGGTGGGTAAGCAGTCACTATCGGCCTCTGGAATAGTGTCGGATCACAGGCTTAGGGCCCAGGCCATCAAGCAGGTTGTGGATTGTTGTAACGAGTTAGATCTTGGGGTGCTTGGATTGGAGCGTTCGGAGCTACCTGGCACCCACGGGAACATCGAGTATCTAATCTGGGTTGCTAGTTCCGAGCGCCCAAATCAGTCAATATGGACTGAGAGAATCGAGAAATTGGCCAGGGAGGGAAAATGAGCAAAAAACGTCTTGTCCTGCTGGTTTCCCATACCGCTAGGGATGAAGCAATTGTTGCCACCCTAGAGTCGGCCACAGCATTACTGGCTGCTGGAATCACGCCAGTAATGACCAAAGAACAACTTACCGAAACCAAAAAGTTTGCTACCGGTGAAGCAGCAAAAACCATGGAACGGGTTCTTGAACTTGGATCTGATTGTCAAGAAGCAGAGCTTGAGCTCACGGTAGTTCTTGGCGGGGACGGCACCATCTTGAAAGCTGCCGAAATCGTTCGGGAATCTCAGACCCCACTTCTGGGCATAAACCTGGGCCACGTTGGCTTCTTAGCCGAAAGTGAAAAAAACGAGATTGGCTCAACCATCGAGCGAGTTGCTAACCGTGACTACTTGGTTAAAGAGCGCATAACTCTGGATGTTTCGGTTTTGCTCGACGGTAAAGAGGTATACCGCACCTGGGCCCTAAACGAAGCGGCGGTTGAAAAGAGCGCTCGCGAAAAGATGCTAGAGGTTGTTGTTGAAATAGATAGCAGGCCGCTATCAAGTTTTGGTTGCGATGGCATCGTGATTTCCACACCTACCGGCTCCACGGCTTACGCATTTTCTGCAGGTGGACCAGTCGTTTGGCCATCAGTTGATGCACTGTTACTTGTTCCACTAAGCGCGCATGCATTGTTTGCAAGACCACTGGTTATCAGCCCGGGTTCACTACTAGCTGTTGAAGTACTGCAGCGATCTCCGGGACACGGTGTGCTGTGGTGCGATGGCCGAAGAACTACCGATTTGCCAGCAGGTGCGAGAGTGGAAGTTAGAAAGTCCGACAAATCGGTGAAGCTTGCAAGACTCAATCAAGGACCTTTCACAAACCGATTGGTAAAGAAATTCTCCTTACCGGTTGAAGGTTGGCGCGGACCGGATTCAAAAAAGGATTAGCTCGTGATTGAAGAGATTCTCATTCGCGACCTCGGGGTCATTAGCGAAGCCAAGCTGGAGTTTGGACCAGGACTCACCGTCCTCACTGGTGAAACCGGTGCCGGAAAAACCATGGTGCTAAACGCCCTTGGTTTGCTACTTGGAGAAAGAAGCGACTCCTCAGCCATTCGTAAGGGTCAAGAACAAGCTTTCGTCGAAGGCAGGTGGCTGCTCGCCGACTCGGTGGTCACAAGAATTCGCGAGCTAGGTATCGAACTAGAAGATTCAGAGCTTTTAGTGAACCGCTCGGTATCAGCGGAGGGAAGATCACGGGCCGCACTTTCGGGTAAATCGGTGCCGGTTGGAATCTTGGCCGAAATTGGTGAACAACTTGTAGTTGTTCACGGTCAGTCCGATCAGATAAGACTGCGCTCCGCAGTTGCCCAACGTGAAGCTTTGGATCAATTCGCAGGCGAGCAGCTTGCAAAAGTATTGACCGAGTACAAAGCTGTTTATGCAAACTGGAAGCAGGCCGCGACCAGACTTGCCGAAATCACTACCCAGCTAGAAGCTAGATCTCGTGAAGCCGATCAGATTAGATCGGCTGTTGAAGAGCTCACGAGTCTCGATCCA
>NZ_JBIILG010000025.1:0-16826 GCF_044232805.1 Rhodoluna sp. | reverse complement strand
CGACACCGTTACCAATTACTGGAATTACTCCGGGTGTGAGAATGCCGCTAGGCAGTAGGTGCAAAGCGAACTTCTTGTCCCCGATAACGACTGTGTGTCCGGCGTTGTTTCCGCCTTGGTATCTAACTACGTAGTCGACTCGATTTCCGAGTAAGTCTGTGGCTTTGCCCTTGCCTTCGTCGCCCCATTGGGCGCCAACTAGGACTATTGCGGGCACCAGAAAATCCTACCAGCTAGCTAGTTCTGGGCCTTTGGGGACTTGTTAGGAGCCGAACTTGTGCTGGGTGATCCAAGCGTGCATCGTGATGGCTGCTGCCGCACTAGCGTTTATGGACCTGGTGGAGCCGTACTGGGTTATCTCCACAACGTCTTTTGAAGCTTCGATTGCTGCCTCTGACAAACCAGGACCTTCTTGACCAAATAACAGAACACAGCTTTTTGGAATTTGGTAGCTTTCAAGCTGCTTGCAGCCAGGAACATTGTCGATTGCAATAATCGGCAACGCTTTGCCATCGTTAGCTGTTGCAGCCCAAGCAACAAAGTCCTCCACAGTTGGGTGGTGCTTTATGTGCTGGTAGCGATCAGTGACCATGGCACCGCGCCTATTCCAACGCCTATTGCCGATGATATGAACTTCGGCCGCTAGAAAAGCATTTGCGGTTCGAACGATAGATCCAATGTTTAGATCGTGTTGCCAGTTCTCAATTGCAACATGGAAGCTATGCCTTTTGGAATCTAAGTCGGCAACGATGGCTTCCATCGACCAGTATCGATACTTGTCCACAACGTTTCTGGTGTCCCCGTTTGCTAGTAACTCAGGATCGTATTTTGCGGCATCGGAACCGGTTGGTAAATCGCCAACCCAAGGACCCACTCCCCAAGTGGTTTGTTCTGCTACGAAATCAGAATCTTCGGGCTGCACCTAAACTGCCTCAATCTTTTGCGCTTGGTCTAATTGAATGTTTGCCTTGTTGAACGAGACAAACACCGACAAGAGTAGAACTAAAATAGCCAGGAATAAATAGACCGGCTGAACGCCAACCGCGTCAACAGCAAGTCCCACTCCAACAGCGGTAAGCATCGGTCCAGCACTCCAAATTGTCATTTCGATACCAAAAACTCTTCCCCGCATACTTTCAGGGATCACTCTTTGCACGACTGTGTTAAGCATCGGCATCAGTGGTCCCCAGCTAAAGCCAAGTACTGCTCCCGCTGCCAGCAGAATGGGCATCGGAGGAATAAAGGACATAACTAACACTGAAAGCCCGAGCCCAATGAAGCCAAACTTCAAAATTGTTGAATAGCTTAGATATTTCTGAAGAGTCTCAAAAAGTAATGCCCCCAGAACAGATGCACCAGCCATTGTTGAAATCAAGATTCCAAGTCCAGTTGCATAATCCAACGCGTTGAAATGGGCCGGGAGAATAACCATCTCGGTTGGAAGATAAATCATTGCCAGAGTGAGAACGAAGCTCATTCCTATTAATACAGCTGGGGTTTGCGATATCGTCTTGATTCCAAGAGCAGTATCGCGAAGCAAACTTCCAGTTTCAGATACGCCGTCACCTCGATGCTCAACGGTGTTGATTAGCATGGCTGAAATTGAAGATAGGGCGGAAAACACTGCCACCACAACGAACACATCGTATGGACCGATTAAAGCGATAAAGGCCGCTCCCACCGCAGGACCAATGGCAAAACCGGTTGCAAATACTGCTTCGTGAATTGAGTTTGCGCGCTCCAAAGAAATACGTGCAGGTCCTGCGATATCTGGAATGATCGATTTTCTCGCAGTCGAAGCTGCTGGGTTCACAATTGCCCGTGCAGTTGCAAGAACCACTAATAGAACGAATCCAATTTCCACAAAACTGTGAACAACCGGAATCAACAAGATTGCAACAGCGGACAGTCCCTCAGAAATGATTGCGCTGACTTTTCGACCAATGCGGTCAACGATTGTTCCAAGAATTGGACTCAGGAACAATCCTGGGATTGCCGTTAGTGCGACAACCGCTCCAGCCATTGCAGCAGAACCAGTAATTTCAAGTGCTAACCAGGGAAGCGCAATAAAGACCATGGAGCCTGCAATAACGCTTGTGATGTTAGACAGCTCGACAAAAATGTACGAGGCAATGCCTCGGCTACTACTCAATTTATAAACCTAATTCCTCTAACGAGATAAGTGACAGGTAGCGATAGCCCTTTGCTTCGATTGCCTGTCTGGCACCGGTATTCCTATCCACCACGGTTGCAACCGCCAAGATCTTGCCGCCTGCTTTTTCCAATGCAGCGGCAGCGGTTAGTGGTGATCCCCCAGTAGTTGATGTGTCTTCAATAACAATAAGCGACTTACCTGCTACATCGGGCCCTTCGACCTGACGACCCATGCCGTGAGCTTTTGCTTCCTTGCGAACCACAAATGCGTCAACTGTTTTACCCATGGCGCTTGCCTGGTGCAACATTGCGGTTGCCACTGGATCTGCTCCCATTGTTAGTCCGCCAACAGCGTCAAATTTCTCGATTGCTGCATCTTCAAGCATTTGAATCATGAGCCGGCCAATCAATGGGGCTGCCTCATGGTGAAGTGTTGCTCGTCGAAGATCAACGTAGTAATCGGCTTCAAGTCCGCTAGAAAGGGTTACTTTTCCGTGCACAACAGCTAAGTCCTTGATTAATTGAACAAGTTTTGCTTTGTCGCTGGTGCTTGAAGTCATAGCTATAAGTTTAAGGAGTGAAAATAGCCACCTGGAACGTGAACTCCATAAGAACCCGTGTTGGAAGGGTATTGGCTTACCTAGAGGCCTCGGGAACCGATGTTTTGGCAATGCAAGAGATCAAATGTAAGCCAGATCAATTTCCATATGCCCCGTTTGAAGAAGCTGGCTACCAAATCACCATGCATGGACTAAACCAATGGAACGGTGTGGCATTCGCATCAAAGATTCCTGCAGAGGACATCGAAATAGGTTTTACTGGAATGCCTGGCTTTGGTCCAGAAACCAAAGAAGAAGCTAGGGCAATCGCAGCTACCTTTGATGGAGTTCGGCTGTGGAGTTTGTATGTTCCAAACGGCAGAACATTGGATGATCCTCATTACACATACAAACTTGAGTGGCTTGATCGTCTAGCTGCGATTACTGCAGAAAGTTTGGAAAATGATCCTTCAACGCCTTTGGCGCTAATGGGGGATTTTAATATCGCACCACTTGATACCGACGTTTGGGACATTAACTTTTTTGCAGGCTCCACTCATGTTTCATCAGCAGAGCGCCAAGCTTTCGAAGCCTTCGAGCAAATTGGTTTGCAAGATGTTGTTCGAAAACTAATCCCAGAAGGATATACCTACTGGGATTACCAGCAACTTCGCTTTCAAAGAAATGAAGGCATGCGAATCGATTTCATTTTAGGTTCAGATTCTTTTGCTGAAAAAGTCACTGCGGCCAAGATTGAACGTGACGAGCGAAAAGGTGAAGGCCCGAGCGATCACGTTCCGGTGGTTGTTGAGATTTCCTAATCCAACGATGTCACAGACACACTCAGGTTTTCCGAGCCTTCTGCGTAATCAACTTTCACCAATGATCCGTCATGAATTGAGCCAGCAAGAATGAGATTTGCAAGCTGATCATCAATTTGCTGCTGCATCAACCTTCTCAACGGTCTCGCTCCATAAATTGGGTCATAGCCTTTATCTGCCAACCAGGCTCGAGCTGCTGGTGTTACCGCAAGTTCTAGTCGCTTTTCACTCAATCGGTGCGTTAGTCGGTCGATGTTCAATTCAACAATTTGGCCCAGCTCTGTTCTATCTAGGGTCTGGAACACAACAATGTCATCGAGTCGATTTAGAAACTCTGGCTTGAAGCTTGCTCTAACAGCAGCAAGAACGGCTTCTTTCTTTTGCGAATCATCAAGCTCAGGGTCAATAAGAAATTGTGATCCTAAGTTTGATGTGAGAATCAAAATCACATTTCTAAAATCTACTGTTCTACCTTGACCGTCAGTTAGTCGACCGTCATCTAGAACCTGCAGTAGAACATCGAAAACCTCTGGGTGTGCTTTTTCTACTTCATCTAACAAAATCACCGAGTATGGACGTCTGCGTACGGCTTCAGTTAGCTGCCCACCTTCTTCGTAGCCAATGTATCCAGGAGGTGCACCGATGAGTCTGGAAACTGAATGCTTTTCGGCATACTCGCTCATATCGATTCGAACCATAGATTTCTCATCATCAAACAAGAATGCAGCGAGAGACTTAGCTAACTCGGTTTTACCAACACCTGTTGGACCAAGAAACATAAATGACCCGGTTGGCCGATCAGGATCTGAAATACCCGCTTTGGTTCTTCGCACTGCATCAGACACTGACTTGACGGCCGCTTTTTGACCAATTAGGCGCTTGGCAAGTTCTTGCTCAAGTTTTAAAAGTTTTGCGGACTCGCCAGCAAGTAACCGTCCGGTTGGAATTCCAGTCCATGCGGAAACAACGGCGGCGATGTCTTCTTCAGTCACATGGTCGTTAACCATTCTGACCTTGTCGACATCTCCTGCTACTTCCTCAGCGATGAGCTCCTTTTCGAGTGCTGGAATCTCACCATAGAGAAGCTTGGAGGCTAGTTCGAGATTACCTTCACGCTGAGCCTTGTCAGCTTCGATTCTGAGAGAGTCAAGTTTGGTTTTTAGATCACCAATCTTGTTGAGCTCTTTACGCTCTAGCTCCCAGCGGCTCGTAAGCTCCTTAAGCGAGGCGGATTTCTCGGCTAAATCCTCTCGAAGTTTTGCAAGTCGCTCTTTTGATGCGGCGTCTTTTTCCTTTTGAAGTGCAAGTTCTTCTAGCTTTAGTCGATCAACTTTTCGGCGTAGCTCATCGATCTCTACGGGGGCCGAGTCAATCTCCATGCGCAACCTGGAGGCTGCCTCATCAATTAGATCAATTGCCTTGTCTGGAAGCTGGCGACCTGTGATGTATCGGTTTGAAAGTGTTGCCGCTGCAACCAGAGCGCTGTCAGCAATGGCCACTTTGTGGTGCGCTTCGTAGCGCTCCTTGAGACCTCGCAGAATTGCGACCGTGTCAACAACACTTGGCTCACCAACAAAGACCTGCTGGAATCGGCGCTCCAACGCAGCATCTTTTTCAATGCGTTCGCGGTATTCATCTAAAGTCGTAGCGCCAATGAGACGAAGTTCTCCCCTGGCAAGCATGGGTTTTAGCATGTTCGATGCGTCCATCGAACCATCGCCACCTCCTGCTCCTACAAGGTTGTGAAGCTCATCAACAAAAGTGATGATCTGCCCTTCGGATGCATTTATTTCAGCAAGAACAGCCTTTAGGCGCTCTTCGAATTCACCACGATATTTTGCACCCGCAACCATGGCCGCAAGGTCAAGGGAGATCAGCTGCTTTCCTTTTAGGCTCTCTGGAACGTCGCCAGCAATGATTCTTTGAGCCAGTCCTTCAACAACGGCTGTCTTGCCCACTCCAGGCTCCCCGATAAGGACAGGGTTGTTTTTTGTTCGGCGAGAAAGCACTTGGCTTACGCGGCGTATCTCAGCATCTCGACCTATTACTGGGTCCAACTTTCCAGACTTTGCAATGTCGGTTAGATTTACGCCAAATTTTTCTAGAGCAGATTTCTGTTCTTCTTGTTGTTGGTTCTGGTTCAACGGGACCTCCATAAAACAACTTGGGTAGATCTTGTAGGTCTCTTACCGGCCGCCAGGCTCTCGACGCCCTGCTCGCCCGCGGAGAAGATTCTCGCGCCAGGACGATTGAGCATTTCGTTGGCTAGAGCCTGCTCAAGGTCTCTTACTCTTTTTTTGAGTTCGATGTTTTGGTTTTCTAAGTCAAGGATCCTCTTGATTCCCTCGAGTGAAACTCCCTCTGTTGAAAGCCTTGCGATCTCACGAAGTTGAGCAACGTTTCGCATTGTGTAACGTCTTGATTGGCCGGCCGTTCTTGAGGGGGAAACCAAGCCAAGGCGGTCGTATTGCCTAAGTGTTTGAGGGTGCATCAATGCCAATTCAGCTGCAACAGAAATCACAAACAGTGGTGTGTTTTCATCTAGCTCAGTCATTTCCCACCTCCTTTGGTTACAGTAAGCCAGCTCTAGAAATCAAATCGGAACGAGGGTCTTCTTTTGGCATTTGTTCTTCAAATTCCAAAAGTGCTTTTTTGGCCTTTTCGGACAAATGAGATGGGACTGCAACTTCAACGGTTGCAAGCAAATCTCCACGGTTATTTCCAAGATCGACGCCACGACCCTTGATTCGAAGCACTCGACCATTTGGAATACCTGGATGAATTTTTAACTTCACGGGTTCCCCACCAAGAGTCGGGACACTAATGGTGGCCCCTAGCGCTGCCTCGGTAAAAGTTACTGGGACTGCAACTCGTAAGTTGATTCCATCTCGAACGAAAACCGGATGAGGTTTTACTCGAACTGTCACAATCAGATCTCCGGAAGGTCCTCCGTTTGGAGAAGGTCTTCCTTTGCCACGCAGTTTTATTTTTTGACCGTCGACAACCCCAGCAGGTATCTTGACGTTTAGAGCTTCCATACCCTGAAGGCTGAGCTTGATTGTTGCACCCTTGATGGAATCGATAAAGTCGATCGAAGTTCTGGCGGTTAGATCGATTCCAGGTGTGGGGCCAAAATCAAATCCGCCGAAGCCTCCACCAAATCCGCCACCTCGACCACCAAATATATTTGAGAAGACATCTTCAAAGCCACCGCCTGCGCCAGCACCACCTGATGTGAATCTTGCACCAGAACCCATGGCCTTGATTGCGTCATACTCTTTGCGCTGTTCAGCATCAGACAAAACAGAGAACGCTTCGCTAATCTCCTTGAATTTTGCTTCTGCTTTGGCGTCTCCCGGGTTGGAATCCGGATGGTACTGCCTAGCTAGTTTTCGGTAGGTCTTTTTGATATCAGAATCCGAGGCGTCCTTGGCTACGCCAAGAACTTGATAAAAGTCCTTTTCAAACCAGTCTTGGCTCGCCATGACTTATTCCTGCTCCGGAACGAAAACCGAAACCATAGCGGGTCGAATTAGGCGATCATCAATCATGAATCCAGCCTCAATTACCTCGTTAATAGTTGGTTCGGTCACTTCTTTGCTTGGCGTTTGCACGAGAGCGTTATGAATCTCAGGGTCAAACTTCTCTCCCTTTTCAGCAAATTTCTTTAGCCCGAATTTGTCACCCGCACTGCGAATCTTGGTAACTACTGCCATAAACGGTGTTCCCTCTAAATCGCCGTGGGCTTCTGCACGCTCTAAATCATCAAGTGCTGGCAGCAGAGATCGAAGCACTTCAACAATTGCTGAGTTTCTTGCTTGATCTCTGTCGCGCTCAACTCTTGCTTTGTAGTTTACGAATTCTGCCTGCAGACGCTGCAAATCAGCAAGAAGCTCTGCTTCTTTACTTATTGGTCCAGTTTCTTCAACTAAGTCAGCTAGCTCAGCATCAAGGGGGTCCGAAGGTGTTTCGGACGCCTCTTGATCTGTTGCTTCGTTCTCAGTTGGCTCTAGATTCTCTTCCGTCATTACTTCTTCTCGTCAGCAGGCTCTTCGTCTACAACTTCAGCATCTACGACATCTTCGCTGGAAGCTTCTGGTTCGGCAGGAGCATCCTCCGAAGTGTTTGCGTAGATTGCCTCGCCTAGTTTCTGGGCTGAGGTGGCTAGCTTCTCGTTAGCACTCTTGATGGCGTCGATGTCGTCGCCAGCAAGTGCAGTCTTTAGAGCATCGATGTCTGCTTGAACTTCGGTCTTAACTTCTTCAGGAAGTTTGTCATCGTTATCCTTGATGATCTTCTCTGTTTGGTAAGCCATCTGCTCGGCAGTGTTCTTAAGGTCTTGCTCTTCACGACGCTTCTTGTCTTCAGCAGCGTGCTCTTCAGCTTCCTTAACCATGCGTTCGATGTCTTCTTTCGCAAGTGAGGATCCACCTGTGATTGTCATCGACTGCTCTTTTCCGGTTCCCTTGTCCTTAGCGGACACGTGAACGATACCGTTAGCGTCGATGTCGAAAGTAACTTCAACCTGAGGGATACCGCGCGGTGCTGGTGCGATACCGGTTAGTTCAAAGTTTCCTAGAGACTTGTTGTCCCTGGTGAACTCGCGCTCACCCTGGTAAACCTGAATCGAAACCGAAGGCTGGTTGTCATCGGCAGTAGTGAAGGTTTCGCTTCGCTTGGTTGGAATCGCAGTGTTGCGCTCGATTAGCTTGGTCATGATTCCACCTTTGGTTTCAATTCCAAGAGCTAGTGGAGTCACGTCGATAAGTAGAACGTCTTTACGCTCACCTTTTAGAACACCGGCCTGGAGTGAAGCACCAACAGCAACAACCTCATCTGGGTTTACTGCCTTGTTTGGTTCTTTTCCTCCGGTTAGCTGCTTTACCAATTCGGTAACCGCTGGCATACGAGTTGATCCACCAACCATCACAACGTGTGCGATGTCGGCAACCTTTACACCCGCTTCCTTGATTACGTCATTGAAAGGCTTCTTGGTGCGCTCTAGTAGATCAGAGGTAAGTTGCTCGAACTGAGCACGAGTAATTGTCTCGTCCAAGTTCGCTGGGCCGTTTTCAGTAAGAGATAGATATGGAAGCTGAATGTTTGCAGTAGTGGACTGAGAAAGTTCTTTCTTAGCCTGCTCCGCTGCTTCCTTTAGACGCTGCAAAGCGATCTTGTCTTTAGCAACGTCAACACCAGTGGTGTCTTTGAACTTCTTGACTAGGTGATCAACGATTCTCTGGTCCCAGTCATCTCCACCTAGGCGGTTATCACCTGAAGTTGAGCGAACCTGAATGGTAGAGAAGTCATCATCTTTTCCTACCTCAAGTAGAGATACGTCGAATGTTCCTCCACCAAGGTCAAATACCAAGATGAGTTCATCTTGCTGACCCTTATCTAGTCCGTAGGCCAAAGCAGCTGCAGTTGGCTCGTTGATGATGCGAAGAACGTTTAGTCCTGCAATCTCACCGGCTTCCTTGGTTGCCTGACGCTCGGCGTCGTTGAAGTAAGCCGGAACCGTGATCACGGCGTCGGTTACGGATTCACCCAGGTAGGTCTCGGCGTCTCTTTTGAGCTTGGACAGAATCCTGGCCGATATCTCCTGAGCGGTGTAATTCTTGTCATCGACCTTGAACTTCCAGTCGGTGCCCATGTGCCTCTTTACCGAGGCAATGGTGCGGTCTACGTTGGTGACGGCCTGGCGCTTGGCGGTCTCGCCCACCAGAACCTCTCCATCCTTGGTGAAAGCCACTATGGAAGGTGTGGTTCTAAAGCCCTCAGCGTTGACGATAACCGTTGGCTCTCCACCTTCTAGAACTGAAACTGCGCTATTGGTGGTTCCTAGGTCAATACCCACTGCACGTGCCATGCTTGTTTTCTCCTTGTATTTACTGGTGTTTCGGGGTTGGGGACTCAAACTTGAGCCTCATTGACTCAAGTTTCACAAACTATCTTCAAATTGTCAAGTGTTTTCCAAAGAAACTTGAGTCGGCCCTGCTCAACTTCAAGAACAGGGATCTGTTCACGCCGAATTTTCCGCCTTGTTGTCGGAAACTGGCCATGCTTGCGCTACCTTGTTGCCATGACAAACACATCTGGAAAATCAAAGACCCGTTTACCTAGGACAAAGCTTGGCCAGAAGGGCACCTTCGCCTGGGCCCTGTGGGACTGGGCAGAGCAGCCCTATCCGACCATCATGCAGACCTTCATCTTCCCGGTCTACCTAGCCTCAGCGGTGGCAGAAGCTGGCACCAATGCAGATGCACTGCTGGGTATCGCAACAGGTATTGCGGGCTTTGTCCTGGCGGTAATCGCGCCGATTCTCGGTCGTCGTTCTGACATCGGTGGCCGCAGAAAGTTCTGGCTTATGACCAACACTTACGTGTTGGTTGGAATCATGATCGCTAGCTTCTTTGTCGAACCCAAAGCGGAGTTCCTGCTATTTGGTCTAGTTCTTTACGGCCTTGGTTCCATTGTTCAAGAGACAGCCTTTATCAACTACTACGCGATGCTCAGATCCGTTTCCTCTCCATCTACCATTGGTCGCATCTCAGGCTACGCGTGGGGACTAGGTTACCTCGGAGGAATCATCCTGCTTGCAGTCGCACTATTTGGATTTGTGCTTCCAGGAACAGTGTTTGGTGTTCCGGCTACCGACGGATTAGAAGTTAGAACTGTTTTCTTGTTCTGTGCAGTTTGGACTCTAGTTTTCTCTATCCCATTGCTACTTAGGGTTCCAGAAATTGAGGGAAAGAAAAATGCACCTAAGGAAAGTATTTTTGCTTCCTACGGTGCGCTATGGGGACAACTAAAGAGTCTTTACAAGCAAGCACCAGACACCTTCAAGTTCTTAATTTCCTCAGCTGTTTACCGTGACGGTCTAGCTGGTGTATTCACCTTTGGAGCAGTACTTGGATCTCTTGCTTTTGGTTTCACTCAAACCGAGATCATTATCTTCGGTATGGCTGCCAACATCGTTGCCGGAATTGGAGCTGTAATTGGAGGTCGCATTGACGATGTCGTTGGATCACGAAACGTAATTGCAGCTTCTCTAATCGGCCTGATAATTGCTGGCTTTGGTGTCTTTATCTTTGCCGACGCTGGTCAGATTACTTACTGGATTGGTGGTTTGGCACTGTGCTTGTTCGTAGGCCCAGCTCAAGCATCCTCCAGAACATTCGTGTCCAGGTTTGCTCCTGAGGGTCGCGAGGGTGAAGTGTTTGGTTTGTATCAGACCACCGGTCGCGCAATCAGCTTCCTATCGGGTTTTTTCTGGGCAACCGCAATCACAATTGCAGCAGTTGCTACCGGAGAAGAAAACACAACCATTTACGGTGTGTTGGGTCTGATGGTGATTCTGGTTGTTGGATTGGCGCTACTACTTAGAGTAAATCCAAACCCGAAGGTAAGTTACTCGAGCTAGTTTTCTAGTGGAGCATTACCAACATCTGTTCTATAGAAGTTCTTGTAACTTCTAGAAGCTGTTGGACCGCGCTGGCCTTGATATCTTGACGAGTATTTTTCGCTTCCGTAAGGATGCTCTGAAGGCGATGTCAGCTTGAAAAAGCAGAGCTGACCAATCTTCATTCCCGGCCAAAGTTTTATTGGCAGCGTTGCGACGTTTGAAAGCTCAAGGGTCACGTGACCTTTAAATCCTGGATCAACAAATCCTGCTGTTGAGTGAGTTAGCAGTCCAAGTCTTCCAAGTGAGCTTTTACCCTCTAACCTTGCTGCAACATCGTCTGGCAAGGTTACAAATTCATAAGTTGAGCCAAGAACAAATTCACCGGGGTGCAAGATGAAAGGTTCTGCTGAGTCAACCTCAATTAGACGTGTTAGCTCGTCCTGCTGCTCGGCAGGATCAATAAATGCGTACTTGTGATTGTCAAACAATCTAAAGAAGCGGTCTAGGCGAACATCGATTGAGCTTGGCTGCAGTAAGCCCATCTCGAGGGGTTCTAGCCCAATCTGGCCGGCTTCGATACTTGCGCGTATATCGCGATCTGACATCAACATTGCTCTAGATTACCGCTTCGATAAGCGTTGCTAGGGTAATAACTACCGAGGAAGGGAATCACCATGTTCGGCCACGAAGTTCGCGCCAGAATCTACTTTGTCTTAGCTGGCATCGGGCTCATTACCGCCTGGTGGTTTAACGCCATTGCCTCCCTCGAAGGTCAGGACTACATCAAAGCCTGGTTTGGTTCGGCTGTGGACTGGGTGCTCTCGCTGGATCTACTGATTGTGATTTTGGCTCTAGTGGTTTTCATGCTTTACGAAGCAAAGAAGCTTGGCATGAAGAGGGTGTGGCTGTATTTCTTAGCTTCTGGGATAACGGCGATGGCTTTCACTTTTCCGTTGTTTATGGCGTTCAGAGAACTTCGCAAGCAAAAGATCGCAATGGCTTTTGGCAAGCTCGAAACCTTTACAGTTGACAACCACCGCGTTGATGTTTGGGTTCCGGAAAAGGTAGTTTCTTACACGCCAATTCTGATGATGCACGATGGCAAGAATGTCTTTGATCCTAGAACTGCATCAACCAATACGCCGTGGAGAATCCTTGATGCGCTTAGAGACAAGAGAATCAAGGCCAATCCACAACCGCTTATTGTTGCCGTCCATGGCCTAGGTCCTGGCACCAGAATGCTGGAACTTGCCCCAAAGGAAATAGTCGAAGCACATCCAGACATCTTTGACAACCTGCCTCTTGAATACAAGCCAATTCACAAAACTTCAATGAACGGTGAATACAACGTTTTGCTCGCCGAGAAGATCCTCCCTATGGTCTTGGAAAAATACGGCATTGAGCATCAGATGGAACGAACCGCAATCGCTGGTGGTTCGATGGGGGGACTTGCTTCCCTTTATTTGATGAGCAAATACCCACATCTTTTTGGAGCAGCACTTTGCTTCTCAACGCACTGGATTATCGGTCACGAATACATGTCGCAAGAACTTCCCAAGTATCTTCCAAATCCTGGCAAGCACAAGATCTATACCGACAGCGGAACCGAAGGTTTGGATTTGTTCTACCCTCCGTTTCACAACAAAGCCATCAAAGGTTTTGAAGCTAGGGGATATGTTCGAGATAAAGACTTGATGTACGGCATATTTCCTGGAACCGCCCACGAAGAAAGTGACTGGGCAGCGAGGCTTCATCAGCCAATCAACTGGTGGCTGTTGGGCTAAAAAAGCTTTTCAACCGGTGCGGTTTTGACGCCACTCATAAACCTGATCACGTCTTTATCGACCATGACATCTTGCTGCCTAATCGCACGAGTCAAATACAACCCTTCCAAGGATCGAATTCGAGAAAGGGCAACGTAAGTTTGCCCCGGACTAAAAGCTCCGCGGCCAAGATCAATAACTGCTTCGTCGTAGGTCTGACCTTGAGATTTGTGAATTGTTACTGACCATGCAAGACGCAGCGGAATCTGCTGATACTCAGCCAGAGGAATAGTGACTAGCACTTCTTTCACACGACCGGTTTCTTCATCAAACTCTTCGTCGATTTCGTAACGGACTTTCTCCCAAGTCGCTTTTCCAACATCTAGTCTTTCGCCATCGACTTCAACTACCACTCCACCACTAGATGGCATGTCAACTACTTTTCCAATAGTTCCATTGACCCAGCGACGAACTAATCCATCGGAAGTTCTTTTGCCGTCATCGTTTTTTATGAACATAACTTGTGCACCAACTTTTAGCTCAAGTGATGGTTCTGCTGGAAGTGTTCTTCCAAATGCGGTTTCATCACTTGCACTAAATATCGCTTCGAAGGTCTTCGGCTTAGTAGTGAGTTTATTCATGCGCTCTTTATTGGTCTTATCCACACTTGCGTTTATGGTCGCCAGGCGAATTATTTCCTCATGCGAAGGAAATCTGTTTCCAGCAGCATTCAACGTATCGAGCATGTGCTGCTCAACTTCACCAACTCGAATCGCATTCAAAATAGTTTTGAAATCTTCATCAGACTGACGGAAGATTTCGCCGAGCTCGAATCTTTCTAGTGAATCTTCGCGCCAGACTTTTGCATCAAAAAACCAAATTGATTGGTAATTCTCACTCATGTAGTTTCGCTCTTCGTTGTTTCCTGGAACTGGGGAGAGTTGATACGGATCTCCGAACATAACAACCTGAGCTCCACCAAAAGGAAGTTTTCTTCTGCCCCTTGCTATTCCCATAGCGCGGGAGATAGCGTCCATCAAATCAGCATTGACCATCGAAACTTCGTCGATGATCAAGACATCAAGGGCCGCAAGAACTTCTCTAGTTCGCTTGTTCATGTGCCGTGCGAGATCTTGATCGGCCAGAATTCCAAAAGGAAAACCAAATAACGAGTGAATGGTAACTCCGCCAACGTTTAGCGCTGCAACACCAGTTGGAGCGCACACTGCAACATTTTTCTTGGTGTTCTCAACCAAGTAGCTAAGCAATGTTGATTTACCGGTTCCAGCACGGCCGGTTATAAAGATATTGTTTTCAGACTGCTCGATGTAATCGAAAAGGTTCTGCTGCTCAACAGAGAGTGTCACTGATTGCATCTAGGGCCTTTGGTTGATGCGATCTAGCATCTGATTGTAATTGTCGAGGTCTTTGTTACCGCTTCGATCAGAAGCGCGGTCTAATCTGACCGAATCTCTTCGGTCTGATTTGAACCATTGCCAAGACACAATTATCGCGAGCGCGATGGTTGGAAGCTCACCAATTCCCCAAGCGATTGCTCCACCGTTTTGTTGGTCTCCCAAAGGAGGAAGACCCCAGGTGCGACCCATAGCTCCAAACCAATCTGGAAGTAGCAATCCAGAACCTGTCATCAAGGCAACCCCGAAGAAGGCGTGGAACGCCATTACGAGAATGAGAGTAATAATCCGGAACGGATAGCCAACTCTGGCAGGCCCTGGATCTATTCCAATAAGTGACTGAACAAACAGGTATCCGGTAATCAGAAAATGAACAATCATCCACTGATGTCCAATGTGTTCACGGGTGGCCCAATCAAAAATGGGCGTGAAGTAGAAAATAACCAAAGAAGCTGCGAAGTTGATTGCTGCAAAACCTGGATGAGCGATAAACATCGCAGGCTTGGTGTGAACGGCCCAGAGCACCCATTCTCTAACCCCCCTAGATTCATCCGTTCGTTTATGAACAGCCCGCATTAGAAGCGTCACAGGTGCCCCTGGAACCAACAGCACCGGAATCGCCATAGTCAGGCTCATGTGAGCGATCATGTGGACACTGAATAGATACTCCTGATAGGCATTCAGGGAACCGCTGGTTGTAAAGATAAGTAGCAGCATGCCAAGCATCCAAGAGGCCGTTCTAGCTAACGGCCAGCTATCCCCGCGGAGTTTTAGAATCCTCACGCCAATTAGATAGGCCCCCATCGCAGCAAGGGCAATTACTAGCCAAAGAATATCAACCTTGGTCACGGTAAAGAAGGTCTCAAATGTGAACTCCGGCGGAAGCATCTCGCCAGTAAGAAACTGAGCAGGAGTTGGAACAATAAATTCCCCTTGCTCGACAGGTGTTGCAGTTCTAGCTAACGCAGTTCCCATTCCCACCGCCAAGCCCATAACCGATATCTCAAGAAGAGCTAGCTTAAAAAACGAACCCTTCTGGTCAATCTTTTGAAGTATCCCCCTGCGATAGATCGCACCGAATACTCCAAGCGCAATCAGTAGCCCTGCTTTTAGTATCAATAGCGCTCCGTAAGGACTTGCCAGGCTTTCAAAACTTGGCAGTCGAACATAACTAGATCCAATGCCCGATATGGCAACCAGCGCAAAGCTTGCTAATGCTAGAGATGAATAGCGCAAGGCCATCGGCTTGGAATTTCCTTGAAGTTCTGGCCGAATGGCAAACAAAGCAATTAGGCCCCCAACCCAGATAACTATTCCGACCAGGTGCATGCCGAGTGAATTGACCGCTAGCGAGTGATTCTCTGTTCCCGAAGCGTGGCCAATTAGCGCTAGGGGAATCAAGCTAGCAAGTCCCAGAGCTGCCGTAAGGGCGGTTCCGGTGAGGGAGCTAACCATCAGCGCCAAAGTTGCTATCGCTAGCGCTGCCAATAGATTCAGCCCAAATGAGATACCTAGTTCGATCTCAGTTGCGTAAACAAATAGGCCCTGACTAAAGCTGGGCTCTAGCGAGAAGCTTGCTCCAGATACTGAGATAAAGCTCAGTAGAAAGTGTGCGGAGCCAATAAGGACCCAAGCCGCAGCGGAAATAGCCGACAAGTTCAAGAGCTTGCGTAAAACAGCTGACTTATCGTTGGCCGCAAAGGCCGCCAAAACCAAAGAGCCGATGGCAACGGCCATCGCTAGATTCATAAGGCCTTTAGCTATCGGGGTTCCGTAACGAATTAGTGGCCCTGGATCAGAAAACTGTAGTGGATCAGCGCCGCCGCCAAGAATTAAGCCAAAAATGAGTGCGACCACCAGCCCGGAGATAGCAACCAAGCTGGCAGCTAGAAAGCGGTTTTGAAGTAAGGTCACCTTTTAAGCTTAGGTAAAAACCTGCCAGTTTTTTCCGCGTAGCTTGCGTAGTCAACGTATCTTGAGCGAAGTAGTTGCTCTTCAAAACTTGCCTTGTAATTCAGCAGAACAACAAGGGCTATGAAAAACAACATATGCGGAAACAAGCCACCACTTAGGGCCATTGCCAAACCAATAGCTAGCAGGGCCGTGTAAATAGGGTGCCTGGCAAATCGATACAACCCATCCGTAACTAACTCGCCTTTTTTGGCTGGAATTGGATGGGCGGTAAGCGATTTACCAAGAGCCAAGAAGGAAAGCCCAAGAATCACAAGCCCCATAGCAAGAAGAACTGCGATAGCAATAGTTACTGTGAGTGCAAAGGGCCCGTAGTTGATTGAGTTTGCTGGGTACAAAATCAGCAACCCAAGCAGGATGAATTGGCCAATAACCAGGAGGTTGCCTTTTAGCGAGTTGTTCATGGCCTAGCCTTTTGATTGAAAGTAATGAAAAAGGCACCGACCGAAGCCGATGCCTTTTTCTTCAAGAATGTAAGTTACTTGACTGAAGCCTTTAGCTTGGAACCTGCAGATACCTTTACGGTGTTTGAGGCTGCAATCTGGATTGTTGCACCAGTCTGTGGGTTACGGCCCGCACGTGCTGCACGGAAGCCCTTCTCTACTGATAGCCAACCTGGAATGGTCACTTTGGTGCCCTTCCTGATTTCCTTGGCAATAGTGTCAAACATTGCGTCAACAATGCGGTTTACGGCAGCCTGTGACTCGCCAGTGCTATCTGCGATTGCAGCTACTAGTTCGCTCTTGTTCATGTGGTCC
>NZ_JBIILG010000024.1:0-16857 GCF_044232805.1 Rhodoluna sp. | reverse complement strand
TCTTGCTGAACAGTAACCGCATCCAAAGACAAAACCGTTCCGGTAGGAATCGCAGAAACCACCGCTGGCTTTAACCATTCTGATGGTCCAGCCAGCAAAGCATTGACCAACTTGGTTCCCGTAGCTGGGTTAGCTGGAAACCACCTGAGTTCTGGAACAAGTGCTGCTTTGGCGTGATCTAGGAAATAAACCGAGTAACTTCTAAAGACGACATCGAATACCGGTCGAATCACGATTGTGACATCAGGTGCACTACTTAGACGAATCTGTCCGGCTTGCTCAATGAAGGTATATTCCAAGGTCCTAGTTGATCCTGCAGGAAGTGTTTCATACCTGCCATTTGCATCTACTCTGGCGGTTACTTCAACTTCAACAAAAGCAATTCCCGATTCGGTCAAAGTGACTTTAGGTGTTGATTTTTCAATCAGTAATTCTTGGTTGGGGTTCCAGGTAGCTCGAATAGATTCACTTAGATACTCTCTTGCGATTGCATAGTCATTTTGGGGAGCAGTTCCTGCCGCTAGAAAACCTGCCAAAATTTCTGTTTCACTAGCGCCATCAGCTGGGGTGGCGGGTGAGTAGTAAAACGAGTTGGAATCAGAAGGTGGTGCCAAATCTGGTCCAATTCTGACGGGACCTGAAACCGGTAACGTCGCACAGCCGGTCAGGCTTGCCAGTAGCAAAACTGCTAGGAACTTTTGCTTCATCGTTCCTCGCTTGGCCCAGGCTTTACCTGCGTTGCACCGGGTAGCTCAAGCGGAGAAGCGGTTATTTGTCCACCCTGGACCTTGGGAAGAGTAAGCCTAAAACTGGACCCCGCGTTGGGCTTGGCCCAAACATCTAGGGATCCGCCGTGTAACAAGGTGTCTTCCAGTGAAATGGCTAAACCTAATCCGGTACCCCCACTGGTTCGCTTTCTAGCTGGGTCCGCTCTCCAGAATCGATCAAAGACTCTGGCTAGTTCGGCCTCGGTCATGCCAACACCGTTATCGGTCACCGAAACTGCAACTGCCGCTTCGTTCATGCCAACGGCTACTTGAATAGGTTTACCTTCGCCGTGTTCAATTGCATTGGCCAGTAAGTTCCTAAGCAGGCGTTCGATTCTGCGTGAATCAAATTCGGCCATTACTTCACTATCTGGAATTTGAATCTCAATGGTACTTCCGCGCTTTAGTGCGAGCGGGTCAATTGAGGCAACTGATGATCTAACAACTTGGTTTAGGTCGTAAATTTCTAACTCTGCTCGAACCGCACCCGCGTCGTACCTTGAGATCTCCAACAGGTCATTCAACAACACTTCGAATCTTTCGATTTGACCCTGCATAAGCTCAGCAGATCTTTTGAGAGATGGATCCAAATCTTTCCTAGATTCAAAGATCAAGTCACCGGCAAGTTTGATGGTGGTTAGAGGTGTCCGAAGCTCGTGCGAAACATCAGAAACGAATCTTTGCTGCATTTTCGAAACAGATGCGAGTTTCGTAATTTGCTGCTGAAGCGAATCGGCCATTCTATTAAATGACTTAGCTAGCGAGGAAATTACATCATCACCTTTTTCTAGGAGGCGAACATCTAAAGCTCCGTCGGCAATCTCTTCAGAAACCTCAGCTGCGATTTTTACCGGTCTCACGATCCATCCGGTTACTAGGTAGGTAACACCACCGATGATCAAGATGATTGCTAGTCCGCCAGCAAAAAGGGTCTGTTGCACAAAATTCAAAGTTTGCTGGTCGCTAGATAGATCAAAAACCAGATATAGCTCGTGAGATCCGGCAAGCGGGATTTGGATTGGGGAACCAACAACAAGGCCTGGGCTGGTGGTTACTACCCCAGCATTCGAGCCGGTGAGCTGGATTGATTGGTATAGCAATCTTCCTTCGCTAAGTCGCACCTCAGCTCTAAAGCTCGAAGAGATCACCGCGGTATCCAAACCAGAGGAAATCGGGCTCTGCAGCAGCTGGACGCCGGTCTGTCCAGGGGCCCTAAGTAGGGCCACGCGTCTGGTGTCAGAAACTCCGGTGGCCTCTAGCTTGGGAACCACAGAATTCATCAGAGTCTGAAGGGCTACTTCGTCACTCACACTGGCGGCAGCAAAGGTGTTTTGAACATCTAGAACCGCGGCCTCAGACTCAGCAAGAGCTTGCTGTAATCGCTCTTCAAAGAGCCCATTTCCGATTGAGAAAGACAGGAACCCCCCGAGAGCTACAAGTAGCACCGAGCTAAGCGCAACAGTGGTGGCAACCGCTCGAGCCTGAACCGAGCGTCTTAGCAATCTAAACATTGAGCCTAGCCAGCCCTGTAACCAATGCCTCGAACAGTTTTGATAATTATTGGATTATCAGGATCCTGCTCGATTTTTGATCTAAGTCGCTGCACATGAACATTTACCAATCGGGTGTCGGCCTTGTACTGATAACCCCAAACCTGCTCCAGCAGTAATTCCCTTGTAAAAACTTGTTTTGGTTTTTGAGCCAAGGTCAAAAGCAAGTTGAATTCCAAAGGAGTCAAAGATATAGTTTCTCCGTTACGCAAGACCTGGTGGCCCTCGACATCCAGCTCAAGCGGCCCGATACTTACTCTTGCTTCTGAGCTAGTGATCGGTCTGAGTCTCGCGTTAATTCTGGCTGTTAGCTCACTTGGCTCAAACGGCTTGACCATATAGTCATCGGCGCCGGCTTCTAGCCCCAGCACCACGTCGTTAGTTTCGGACTTTGCGGTCAACATGATTATTGGCGTTCCCGAAACGGCTCGAAGGTCTTTGCAAACTTCTATGCCGCTCTTTCCTGGAAGCATGACATCAAGCAAAACAAGGTCGGGTTTTTCGGCTTCAAATATTGCGAGCGCCTGATTACCATCCGGGCAGTAAGTTGGTGTGAAACCCGATGCTGTTAGAACAATTCCAACCATTTCCCTTAGCGCATTATCGTCATCGACGACAAGAATCTTAGGGGTCATGTTAGGTCCTAGTAGCGGTAGTGGTCCACCTTGTATGGTCCATTGACTGGAACACCAATATACCGCGCCTGGTCTGCGTTCATTTCTGTGAGTTTTACCCCAAGAGCGTCAAGGTGCATTCTGGCAACCTTTTCGTCTAGGTGCTTCGGCAGAATGTGAACGCCTAGTGGGTAGGCAGACAAGTTAGTGAACAACTCGATCTGAGCTAGAACCTGGTTTGAGAACGAGGTGCTCATCACAAAGCTTGGGTGGCCAGTGGCGTTACCAAGGTTCATTAGCCTTCCCTCACTCAAAATCAGGACGCTTCTGTTGTTTGGTAGTAGCCACTCGTGAACCTGAGGCTTGATCTCGATCTTGCCGATGTCCTTGATCTTGGCGATTCCAGCCATGTCAATCTCATCATCGAAGTGACCGATGTTTGCGATGATCGCAAGGTGCTTCATCTGCATTACGTGATCTGGTGTAATTACTCCGGTGTTGCCGGTAGCGGTTACAAAAATGTCAACTTCTTCGATTACAGATTCCAAAGTTGTTACCTGGTAACCATCCATAACTGCCTGCAGTGCACAAATCGGATCGATCTCGCTCACAATAACGCGAGCTCCCTGACCAACAAGAGCTTCAGCTGCGCCCTTACCTACGTCACCGTAGCCACCAACCCAAACAGTCTTGCCACCTATCAAAACGTCGGTTGCGCGGTTTAGACCATCTGGAAGTGAGTGTCTGATTCCATACTTGTTGTCGAACTTGGTCTTGGTTACAGAATCGTTCACGTTGATCGCAGGGAACAATAGTTCTCCGCGCTTGAAGAACTCGTAGAGTCTGTGAACACCGGTGGTGGTTTCTTCGCTAACACCGATGATTTCAGAAGCAATAGTTGTGAAGCGGTCTTTCGACTCCTTTAGTGAGTCACGAAGTAGCTCAAGAATTACGCCATACTCTTCGCTGTCGTCTGCGCCGGTTGGAGGAACTGATCCAGCGAGCTCAAACTCGCGTCCCTTGTGAACTAGCAATGTTGCGTCTCCGCCGTCATCCAAAATCATGTTTGGTCCGGTGTAAGAGGCACCTTCTGCTTCGGCCTCTGTGGACCAATCGAAGATTCTAGACGTCGCCCACCAGTACTCGTCTAGGGTTTCGCCCTTCCAAGCAAACACAGGAATACCAGCAACGTGCTCTGGAGATCCAGATCCAACTACAACAGCAGCTGCTGCTTCGTCCTGAGTGGAGAAAATGTTACAGCTGGCCCAACGAACCTGTGCACCAAGGGCAGCAAGGGTCTCAATTAGAACGGCGGTCTGAACAGTCATGTGAAGTGAGCCGGCGATGCGGGCACCCTTTAGTGGCTGAGCTGCGGCAAACTCTTGGCGCAGAGCCATAAGGCCAGGCATTTCGTTCTCAGCGAGGCGGATTTGATGTCTTCCAGCCTCGGCAAGAGCTAGGTCGGCTACTTTAAATTCGATAGTTGTCTTTGATTTCAGCATTATCCAAGCATAGCTTGGGGGCTAGCTATTTATTAGTCCCAAAACCCTGGAAGTTAGCTCATCACAGCGGTTTTTGTCCTCAGATTCCACATTCAACCTCAGTAGCGGCTCGGTGTTGGAGCTTCGGACATTGAACCACCACCAGGGGCTCTGCCCTGGCTTGGAACTTACGGTTACACCGTCTAATTCGTCAATATCAAAGTCCTTGAACTCACTTTTGATTTGGGCCATTTTCGCCCCAGAGTCCTTGACGGTCGAGTTGATCTCCCCGCTAGCAAAATAGGGGTCGAACTTGGCTGCAAATTCCGAAAGTGGCAGATCCTGAGAGCCAAACTCGCGCATCACGTGCATGGCCGCAAGCATGCCACTGTCAGCACCAAAGAAATCTTTGAAGTAATAGTGCGCGGAGTGCTCGCCACCAAAGGTTGCTCCAGTTCTAGCCATCTCGTCTTTAATCAAAGAGTGCCCGACTCTCGTACGGGTAGCTGTGGCACCAGCGGCTTCAATGAATTCCTTCACTGCTCGCGAGGTGAGCAAGTTATGCAGGATGTGAACGTTGTTATCTCCTAGAGCCTTGGCCCTGGTGATTTCGCTAACTGCCACGATGGCGGCAACAGCAGAGGGGGAAACAGCGTTTCCTTTTTCATCAATAACAAAGCAGCGGTCGGCATCGCCATCAAATGCCAAACCGATGTCGGCTTTTTCTTGAATGACTCTTTTTTGTAAGTCAACAAGGTTCTTAGGATCTAGCGGATTAGCTTCGTGATTTGGAAAGGAACCGTCTAGTTCAAAGTACATCGGGATGATATCAACTGGAAGTTTTGATAGCCCCGCATCAGTTCCCAAAACTGATGGCACAGTGAGTCCGCCCATGCCATTGGCTGCATCGACAACAACTTTCAACGGACGAATTGCCTCTAGCGAAACTAGTTCGCGAAGATTTGCAGCGTACTCGCCCATGATGTCGTGCTCACTGGCATAACCAGGCTCGGCTACCTCTTTGATTCCTGAAGCTAGGTACTTATTTGCACCCTCGAGGATTTCACTCAAGCCGGTTTCCATCGAGATACCCAAGGCGCCGGCTCTTGAAAACTTGATGCCGTTATAGGTGGAGGGGTTGTGGCTCGCGGTGAACATGGCGGATGCCGCTTCCAGGTGTCCGGAGGCAAAGTAGCACTCATCAGTTGAGCACAGACCGATATTGATTACATCTGCTCCCCTGGCGGTAGCGCCTTCTATAAAGGCATCAACAAAGCCAACTGAGGAATCTCGCATATCGTGCCCCACCACTACCGACTTACCGGCCAGATCAAGCACATCGACAAATGAAGCAGCTATAGCTGAGACTTTTTCTGGGGTGATTTCAGAGCCGACTAATCCACGGATGTCGTATTTTTTGAAAATTGCATCAACTGTGCTCACTGTCCCAATAATACAATGGGGCCATGGCTAAACCCTCAAAATCACGCAACGCCCACAGGGATCGCCATGACCGCGGCATGAGAAGACCGATACTGAGCAAGCTGTTCAAATTTGGCCAAACCAGATCTCACAGTTTTGAGCAATACGTCAACACCGCTATGGAGTATCTGAAAGCTATTTGGGCTGAAGACCTCGAAGGTCTCACCTGGTCAGTTAGATCCGAACCCACCGCTGCTGAAAGTCAAACTGATATTCCAAGATGGACAGTTGATCGCGAAGGTAATCACATCACGATTTATCGAATTCCAACCGAACGCTTTGGTTCTCACTCAAGAAAATCAATGCTGGAAGAAAGACTAAAAGTTGAGCAGCAAGTATTTGAGGCGATTGCGGACTTACTGGATATTGACCCTTGGGATCTAGTTCCCGATTACTACAACCGTTAGCGAAAACGCACCTGAACTGAATTGCCAAGATTAGTTGGCTGGTAAAGCGCCAACGAGGAAATTTGACCACTCAGTAGCAGTGCAACTGAAGCAAAGACACCGGTGTCGCTCGAAACAGCAACTGCTCCGGTTATTCCTAGCAAGCTAGAGCCTTGAGCGGGAACTGAAACAACTGTTGCAACTCCGGTTTCCAAGCTAGTAACAGTTGCACTCCTTACTTCATTGATCGGGTTGGCAAATACCAGATAAGAAGCGCCGTCTGGCGGAATTACCGCAGAGGTCATAATCGCTCGCGCCGCGGTGAGCGGCTCTGCTGCTCCCAGCCAAGTGAAGTCGATTCGTGGGGTGCCGGCGTCGTTACCGATTGCTGCCTTGGCAGTTGCGAAAACTGGTTGGTCTGAGCTGACAAACACCGAGTAGTTACCATCTAGCAGATCGGTGATGGGAAAATCCCGCACCGTTCCAGGCTCAACGGTTCCAGTCAAAACCGCGCCGAAAACCTCTGCGCTGGTGGAAACAATCTGGATTGTGACGTTTGCTCCAGTTGGAGCGAACACTCGGATTGAGTGCCCCGCATCGGCAATACCTTCTGTCACAGCAACTTGGTTGATTGCTTCAGTCCCGCGCACCACAAAACCAGGAATTACCGATTCCAGTTGAGGTGCAAGAGAAGGATAGACATAATCCACTCCCAAAGACTCGGTGCCGTTCATAACTCGGTGTTGAATCCAGGCCGCCAGCTTGGCACCCGATGTTTGAACTTGAACTGCCAATGTCGAAACCGTTGGGGCAAAGCTTGCAAGGGAAAGCACCGTGGTGGAATTTGCCAACACTGATATTCCAGAAAGGCCAGCAACTTCTATCTCTCCTAGATCTGAGTAAATAGTTAGATCGGCTGTTGCATCATTTGGCGTTGGGTTAGTCAAAATCAATAGCGCTTCACGTCCGGCAGCTGTTGAGCCACCAACCAGCCAAATATCGCCACTTGGCTGCTGGCAGCTAGCTGCTGCCAGTCCTCGCATGGAATCGATGGCAACAAGCTGAGTGGTGCTGCCAGTTGCCACCATGGATCCTTGTGGGGACCCCACACTCGCCCCGGTATTTCTAAGTTCGGTGGCGTTTGTGATTTCACCAGCGGAGTAAATTCTTCCAGAGCCAAGGGAAGTCACGAGCGGGTCTTGGATGGCAATTGATTTAACTTCGAGTGCTCCGGTTCCCTCGGCGCTGTAGCGAAGTGTTGTGGAGCCAGTTCTTTCAAAAACTCCAAGGTCTGTTCCACTAGCACCTCCGGTGACAAAAAGTGGGCCTGGGCAAACCAAACTCTGATCGGCAGGCTTGACATCAAAACTGCCACTAGCCGAACCTAGATCCACTGAAAGCCCTACAGGTGGAGCGAAAACCAAAGCGCCTGCCAGTAAAAGAGTTGTCGCTACGAAGGCAATTGCACGAGTAATCATTAGTTTGCCTCCTCGGAGTCAATGAAGATATCGCTGTCTTTGGTTTTTCGCCTTTTCTTGCTTCTTGCAGGAATTGCAAACCAAGCGAATAAAGCAAGTACGGCGAGTTGTCCAAGTTTTACCAAACCAAAATCAAGCGGGGTTGCTTGGATTCCCGCTGGAATGTTCTCTACTTTCCACAATTGGCCATAGTCGGTTAGCCCAATTGATTCCAGCCCTCTGGTGGAATCAAGGGCGAGTTGAAGATTTCTATCAACTGGTTTCACAAGGATGTATCCAATGCCAAACTTTTCAAGAGTTGGATAAATCTCTGCACCGTTAGCGGAGGCCAAATTGGCAACCAGTTGCCCGAGCTCTTGGTAATCAGGGTTTGCTTCTGGGTTTGTGGTGCTGGAAATTTTGTAACCACTTGAAATGTGGTTTAGCTTTACTCCCGCTCCAGTGAAAACTTGAGCAACTAAACCACCTTCACTGGTTGATTCCAGCTGCAGGGTTCTCCAATAACTTCCAGAACTTACATCGGCTTGAATAATTGAGGGCACAATTTGCCCATCGGAGTAGCTCACATTGGGGGTAACTGTAACCATTTGATATGCCGCCGGTAGTAATCCAACTAGGGCAACAGTTGCAAGCGCACTGACTCGAAGCACAAATGAAGTGTCTGCAACATGAGCCAGCAGAAGCGTTAGTGCCAAGCCAAATAAGCCAAGCAGAGCACTGGCGTCTATTCCAAGGCTTGAGCCGTTTCCTAAATCAAAGTCGATTCCAACTACTACCCAACTAGCTGCAAGAGCCAGCAAGGCAATTGCCCAAAGCGGCAGGGTGTTTCGAAGCTTGGGAGCTAGCAGGGCAAGTAGGGCAAAAACCAGCGTTGGGACCGTAATAAGTAGTCCCCAGCTAAGCGCATCAAACCCGAAGCCAAAAAATGCCAGCGTCCAGTTAGCTTCCAATCCATCCGTCACGCTCAATCCAGGATCAAGTAACAGGCTCAGCCAGTTACCCGAAGCAATGCGCTCAATTATTAGCGGCAGGAACCAAGCGATAGCTAGCAAGGTGGTGGAAAGCAATGGCACAATCTTGCTTGGTCGAACTATTGCCGTGATTACTACCAGAACTAGTAACACTGCTCCTAGAACCGGCGAGCTGGCGGCAATCATGGCCAGCAAGATGGCAGCTATCCCGACGTGCGTTCTTGGGAAACGCGTGGAGTCCTTGTGGCCGATTCTTGCCACTCGAGCCAGCGAGTATAAAAGCCAAGGCAGCAAAGCAACTGCCAGCACTTGCGAGAACTTAGCTTCCGAAACCGAAACTGTGAGGGCAGGCCACAAAGCAAAACTCAATGCTGAAACTATCCGAACCAAGTTTTTTGAGGCGACCAATTCGGAAATCTTGAATGCACCCGCGAATGCGATGGGGGTGGCGAGGAACAAAAACAGTGTCACAGAAAATGTCGGTAGGAAAAACAGCGGCGCGCTAAGTAGAGTAAGGGCCCAAACCCAAGGATCCGCTGCCCCCACAAAACCCAAGCCAATGGAATGCGAGTTGGATCCAGCCTGGCCAAATATTTCTAACCAGTTAGAAGAAAGTGGCAGCACACCTGGTCCAGAAACAGCTACGTTCGTTGGAACCCAAGGAAGGTTTAGCGCTAGTAATCCAAGCGCCCACCAAATCGCACCAGAAGAAATAAATCCTGAGTTCGGTGTAACTTGCAACAGTTCGGTTTCGCCCAGGGCGTGAGTGGCAAGCAATCTGGTAGATACTTCTTCATCTTTGGCTTTTTTGTTATCGTTTCTAACTTCTTGCCCACTTGCCCGCAAGGCCGAAAGAGTTCCGATTTTAGCTGTGGTGGTTTGACTAATTTTGGATCTGGATGCAAGCACGCTTGCTAAGTTGATAAACACCAAAAATGCAGCACGAAGCTCTGGGCCAATTGCATAGCCCTTTGATCTGAAGCCCAAGACTAATGAGTTGGCTGCGGCTAGAGGAAGTAAAAACAGCCAACCAAGCCAGAACAACGCAGCGCTTGAATAACTTAGGGCCAGGTGCAGCTCTGCTTGCCTAATTGCAGTTGCTGGGTTGGTGCCCAGCCAGCGAAGCGGCCTGGCTCCTTGCATCGAGAGCATCTTGTGCGAAACCTTGGCATTTGGTGCAACCGCTACTCTCGAGCCTTGCAACCTGGCTCGAATGGAAAAGTCAACATCTGCCGCATAGACAGGTGCTTGGGCGTCGAAGCCGCCTAGGGCTCGGTAAACATCCATGTTGATTAGCGCCCCGGCGGTTCCAACCGCCATCACGTCCTCGGAGTTATCGTGTTGGCCCTGGTCGAATTCTCCACGAACACGACTGAAGAGTTTCCCGCCTCGGGTAAGGCTAAGGCCAAGCTGCCTGATGATTCTGGGGTTGTCCCAATCAACTTGTTTTGGTCCAACAATTGCAAGCGATGGGCTTAGTTCAACTTCACGAAGTAAGTTTTCTAAAGCCCTAGAGTCAGGGGCACTGTCATCGTGCAGAATCCACAAGAACTCTTTTGGGGCTATGTGCGCTACGGCCGCTTCAATGGCAGCAGCAAATCTAGTTTTTGAATCAAGCTTTAGAACTTCATAGCCTTGGCTCGAAGCTGCAAGTTGTTTTGAAGTGTCAACAATCAAAACTCTTGAGGGCGTTACAGATTGGTTTTTGAGATCTGCTAGAACTCGTTCTAGAAACTGTGGTTGATCGTGAGCTAAAACTATTGCACAAACATCGGCTGTCATGAATTAGCTTTCAGCGCAAAGCGCGAGCTAAGCACGCTTTTTTAGTTTGCGTCTTTCTCTCTCAGACAGACCGCCCCAAATACCAAATCTTTCATCGTTAGCAAGTGCATACTCTAGGCACTGTGCCTTTACATCGCAACCGGTGCAAATTCTTTTTGCATCTCTGGTAGATCCTCCCTTTTCAGGAAAGAATGCCTCTGGGTCTGTCTGTGCACAAAGTGCATCTGCTTGCCAGGAAAGTGGGTCTTGTTCGAAGTCTGTGTATGCACCTGAGACACCTAGAAGAAGAGGGTCGATAAACCAGTTATCGGGAACCTGTCCGCGATTTTCCATTTAGTGCTGTTCCGTTCTCTAAGCTGCCAGGCGCTGGCAAGTACTTTCACTGCTGTAATTACACCGCTGTTATTGGTGTCTTGTCAAGTTGAATTCCACATCTTTACTGGCCTGTCTGGGCCATTCGGGGCAAGTATCCTTGGAGAATGAGCGTTCTGATCACTGGCGGTGCAGGTTATATCGGGTCCCACGTGGCCCGGTTGCTAACCGAGACAGGCACCGAAGTGATTGTGGTCGATGACCTCTCTACCGGCAAAGAATCAAGGGTTTCGGGCCTAACCAGCTACCGAATTGACCTAGCTGAACCCTCCGCGGTAGCTGCATTGGAAGCTCTCATGCAAGAGCACAGCGTGGATTCTGTGATCCATCTAGCTGCCTTGAAGCGGGTTGGCGATTCTGTCGAAAATCCCGAGAAATATTTCAATAAGAACCTTGGGGGTCAGGCAAACCTGCTTCTGGCCATGAAAAGTGCTGGTGTAAAAAAGCTAGTTTTTTCATCCAGCGCTGCAGCCTACGGTGTTCCAGATGTTGACCTAGTTTCAGAAGATCAAGCCGCTTCTCCGATAAACCCTTACGGCCAAACAAAACTCATTGGTGAATGGATGGCCGCAAACGCCGAAACCTCCTGGGGCCTTAGACACGTAAACCTTCGCTACTTCAACGCCGCAGGCGCAGGATGGGATGACCTCGCAGACACTCAAGTTTTGAACTTGATTCCAATTGTCTTTGAGGCGATAAAGAATAAATCCAAGCCAAAGGTCTATGGTTCGGACTACAACACTCCTGACGGCAGTTGTATCCGCGACTATGTCCATGTTCTTGATTTAGCGCAAGCTCACATTAAAGCACTCGATTATCTAGAACAAGACAAGCGCGCATTCAATACCTTCAACGTTGGAACAGGATATGGATCTAGCGTCATTGAGGTTCTAAAGCAGATTCGAGAAACAACAGGAATTGACTTTGAGTATGAAGTTGTCGCCCGAAGGGCCGGAGATCCAGCCCGCTTGATTGCTGATGCTTCCAGAATTGAGAAAACCATGGGTTGGAAGGCGAAGAACTCTTTGGCAGAAATAATCGAAAGTGCCTGGAAGGCGCTGGGCTAGTCCCCCAAGACCAGAAACACCGTTCCGCTGCCGCTCAGGCT
This sequence comes from Rhodoluna sp., assembly GCF_044232805.1. GTDB lineage: Bacteria > Actinomycetota > Actinomycetes > Actinomycetales > Microbacteriaceae > Rhodoluna. The sequence continues at coordinate 4,866 of NZ_JBIILG010000024.1, read as the reverse complement.
CAGCTTCTTAGCCCCGGAGGCCAAGACCACCTCAGATTTAGTGAGCACTTCGCGCTCGTCCAGGCTGGTGCTAACTGCCACCTCCCCTGAGGTGCAAACCACCATTGCGCTAGCTGGCAGGTCTAGATCGGCAAGTAAGTTCTTTCCCGAAACATCTGCCCGGTAGATGTGAAACTCTGAGCAGTCCACCGGATACTCGATCAGGCCCTCCGCTAGTTTCTTCGGTCTAAGTCTTGGCTCCACAAGTTCTCTAAAATCCGCAATCTCTAGAACTTCAGCAACATCCACGTGCTTCGAAGTTAACCCCGCGCGCAATACGTTGTCCGAAGCAGCCATAACCTCAAGCCCAAGACCAGACAGGTAGGCATGCACGTTACCAGCCGGCAAGTAGATTGCTTCGCCTGGCTCTAGAGAAACTTCGTTGAGCATCAAAGCAACTAGCGCTCCGGTGTCATCTGGAAATTGCTTAAGTAGTGTCGCAACTAGTGCCCTAGCTTTCATGGCAACTGGATTGGATTGGGAGCTCGGTACAGCCTCAGTGAATCGCTTGGCGAGCTCAGAGTTTTCTATCAGTGATTGAAAAATGTTTTTTAGCGATGCATCGGACAGTAACTTCTTTGCCAAAGAAGCAAACTGGGGTTCAGATTTTCCAAACTCTGTAAAGACCGTTATTAGCTCTGTCCGCGGACGAAAGCCACAAAGTGCTCGAAAGCTTGTCAGGGCAATAAGTGCTTCTGGCTTTTGAGAAGCGTCTTTGTAGTTTCTTTTGGGATCACCAATTGGTATATCCCGGTCCTGCTCCAAATCAAATCCAGCTTTGGCCTGATAGGAGTTTGGATGGACCTGAATTGAAAGGGATCGCTCGGCAGAAAGGAACTTGACTAGAAATTTAAGGCGCTTGCCAAGGCTTTCCGAAAGGCTTTGGTTTTCTGACAAACTCTTGCTTTCACCGAGTGGGTGGGTGCCAAACCATATTTCAGCAATCGGCTCGCTAGATTCGGCCAGTCCAAAGAAATCAGGAACCAGCTCTTTTGATCCCCAGGCATAATTCTTGGTGGATCCAGAGATTCGACTAAGCATTAGCTAGATCCTGTTCCATAAAGCAAAGTTACCGTTTCGGTGAAACTGAAGCTACAGCAGGTTCTAAGAGAGCCTTAGAACCTGACCGATTCTAAGGAAGTTGGCATTAGTAATTCCATTTAGGGCCATCAGGTTCCTTGATGTGGTGCCAAAGCGGGAAGCAATGCCACTCAGGGTGTCTCCAGGAACAACCTTGTAACTGGTGGTTGCACCAGAGGTTGAGGCTGGAGCTGCAGGAGCAGCTGCGGCAGCGGCACCTGCAATGGTAAGTACTTGACCAATTCTGATTCGGTTGGCATCAACAATTCCATTGATAGACATGAGGTTTCTCGTGGTTGTTCCAAATCTTGCCGCAATCCCACTCAAGGAGTCACCTGGAGTAACTTTGTAAGTGGTTGCTGGAGCTGCAGGTGCTGGGGTGGTTGGAGCGGGCGCAGCAGGTGCTGCTGGAGTAACTCCGTTAGAAGAAAGCTTTAGGACCTGACCGGCGCGGATATAGTTTGAATTGGTAATGCCATTGATGCTCATCAGGTTTCTTGTTGTGGTGCCAAAGCGAGATGCGATTCCACTGAGTGAGTCACCACGAGCGACTGTGTAGGTGGAAACTGGAGCTGGTGCGGCAGGTGCTGGGGACGCTGATGTGGTTGGAGTAGGGGTAGGGGTCGAGCTAGGAGTCGCGGTAGGAGTCGCGCTAGGAGTAGCGGTAGGTGACGCTGACGGATCAGGTGTCGCGGTAGGTGACGCTGACGGATCAGGTGTCGCGGTAGGTGACGCTGACGGATCAGGTGTCGCGGTAGGTGACGCTGACGGATCAGGTGTTGGAACCGTTACCGCAACCAGTTTGCCGTTTTCAACAACAAATCTTCCGACCAGAGCTGACATTGCTTCGCCGGCTACCAGGGCACTCACCTGAGAGCCAGTCATTGTTACAGCGCTAGCGCAGTTCAATCCCCAAGCTGCCACCTCATCACAGTTAGCAAACGCTAGCCGTTGGCTGTTGTGGATAAAGAAGTAACTTCCGTCAACGGCATTTCTAGCAAGAGCGCTCATGTCACTGACTGTGGTGTATCGATCTAGGTGAGCATTTGAAACAGTTCCAACAGGACCTAAAGGCGCAAGGGAAGTAAGTAGCTCTGGAGTTGGGATTCGGAACTTGGTCTCATTGACAATCATGAATACGTCAGCAGCGTCGCCTTTGAGAAGGAAGCTACCGCCAATAGTTGAGCCGAACCAGTCCGTGTAATCGCGGAAGAAGTTTCGGTTTCCATATGCGCTACAAACGTCTCCGACCCCATAGAGGTTTCCCAGAGCGGTTTGGTTAGGCACGTAAGGGGTGTAGTAATACAAAGCGGCGGTTGCCTTGTTTTCCAAGACAAATGATTGAGCGCCACAACCAGGGTTATTGGCCTGGTAGGGGCGATTGATGGTTCTTCCTGGTTTTAGCCAGGTAAAGGAACCAGCCGGGTTGCTGTACCACTGCAATTGTCCAGCACCTTTGTAAAGCTGCCAGAAAAATCCTGCCGATGCCGCGCTACAACCAGCAGGGGTGTCCGGACAGTTCATTCCAAGTGCAAACTCGTAAGCACGGGCACTCGGGTTAGTTGAAGTTACAAGCCCCTGCTCTTTTTGCAACTTGACTAAAAGCACCTTGGGGCTAATTCCACACGCTATTGATACGTCATAAATGATTTCAGCAGCGCTGACGTTTGTCTTTGCAGGAAGCGATGCACATCTTCCGGCTGCTCCAGCTACAGCTGGAGTGCTGAGACGGTAATCCTTAAGACAACCAGGTCTTGTTGGATCTGCTCGACAGGCCGCAACTTTTCCATTTAGGAATCTTTGGATGTCGACGGCAGACATAGTTCCCGAAGTATAAAAAGCGCTGTCGCTAATAATTTGTCCCGGGTTAAACCAAGCGGCATTAGCAGCTTCTGCTGGAGTGCTCTCTGCCTCAAGCGCAACAATTCCCGCTGCCGACATCGCGGCAATAAGTAACATGGACCAGAGTTTTCCTGCTGTTTTAATCATTAGGGAATGATCACCTCAAACTTTTGGGATTCACCGATGTGGTTGTCGGATTTGTAACTAACAGTCAGCATCAAAGAACCTTTCGGGAGGCCTGAAAAACTGACGTTAAATGGGAAACACTGGGTTGAGGTAACGTTGCGCTCAGCTTTCACCGTTGCAATAGCTGTGGCAGTTTCTCCTTGGTAATAGCTAAGAATGCAACTTCCGCCATCTTCTGCAAAATTGCTGACTTCGGAAACCACGTTCAGTACCCCCGCTGAGGTGTCTGAGTAAAGAATGTTCAAGACCGCAGCTGCCATGGTCGGAGAAACTGAAGGAGAGGAAGAGGGAGAGTTAGTAGGTGAAGTAGCTTCCCCTTGGCTATTTTCTTCGCCTGGCGCAACGCTAGCGGAGGCATTCGGATCGATTAGCTCATCGGTTGGGGTGCCAGAGTTTGGGTAAAAGAGGGTACAGCCAGCAAGCACTAGGGCTGTAGCCAAGCCAAGCGCGACAATAAAGGTTCTTCTCATAACGCACTCCTCACGCACCTTCAAGCCTAGGTTGAACTTTCTATAATGGCAACGCAAAACGCAAATGGAACAGATATTGAGCAAAAAGCAACACTGTTACGAAATCGCAGAAAATCCCCAGAATCTAGCTGGTCACGGAGCGTTTTTTGAGAAATTTCCGAAGGAAATTACCACTGTCAGGAATTTGCCAGCTTCAAATCGACCAATTTTGTTGCGCAAAGCATTGCGGTCTTGAATTTTTGATTTAGCTGTTCTTGATTTGATTTTGCAGCTGAGTGTTTTTCTCCGCGACTAGATCAGCCAGGGAGACTCCGTAGTCAACAAGTTTTTGTTCCAATGTTTTATCGCTGGTGGACAAAATTCTGGCGGCAAGTATTCCAGCGTTCTTGGCTCCACCTATGGAAACTGTTGCAACTGGAATTCCAGCTGGCATTTGAACAATCGAGAGCAGAGAGTCCATGCCATCAAGTTTGCCTAGTGGAACGGGAACACCAACAACGGGAAGTGTTGTTACAGAAGCAAGCATCCCGGGAAGATGTGCAGCGCCTCCGGCACCAGCGATGATTACCTTGATGCCTCGTGAGGCAGCAGTTTTTCCCCACTCAATCATTCGCTCGGGAGTGCGATGAGCGGAGAGTACCTCGACTTCGTATTCGATTCCAAAATCTTTTAACGCCTGAGCGGCATCGGACATGATTGACCAGTCCGAGTCGGAACCCATCACAACTGCTACTAGTGGATTGGTAATTTGAACTCCCGTCGATTTACCTAATACTGAAATATTAGTTGTTTAGTTCGTTCCTGGCAGCCTCGGCTGTCCGAAGACAAGTGTCGGCATTGTCACCAACTACGGTGATGTGCCCTAGCTTTCTACCAAGCCTTGGAGCTTTTCCGTAGAAGTGGATATTTACATCTGGGAATAAAGACATGACTTTGTCACGGTTAGCCAAAAGATCCTGGGAGTTAGAGACCCCAAGAAGATTTGCCATGACCGCCACAGGCCTCACTGGATCTGTTTTACCGAGCGGAAGATTCAACACAGCTCGAAGGTGTTGTTCAAATTGCGAAGTAACTGATCCCTCGATTGTGAAGTGACCTGAATTGTGTGGTCGCATTGCTAATTCATTTACCAGTAGTTCACCGTCGGTAGTTTCAAACATTTCAACTGCTAAGTTTCCGGTTACCCCGAGAGATTCCGAAATCAACCGTGCTATTTTGACTGCCTCCATCGACATTTCGGAACTGATGT
>NZ_JBIILG010000007.1:0-47564 GCF_044232805.1 Rhodoluna sp. | reverse complement strand
CACGCCCTGAATTCTTCCCTCTCTGATCATGAGCTCCACAGATTCCAAAGCTAGGTAGGGGTTAACAGCAGCCGCACCATAACCAACAAGAGCGGCAATATGGTGCACCTCGCGAACATCGCCAGCTTCCACCACCAAGCCGACCATTGTGCGTCGACCGGTCCTTATCAAGTGATGATGTACTGCCGAAGTTAAAAGTAGTGAAGGGATTGGAGCTAAATCACGGTTGGAATCACGATCTGAAAGAACCAAGTAGGTGATGCCATCGGCAATTGCCTGATCAACTTCGGCGTAGATCTCAACAAGGCGCTTTTCTAGGCCAACGCTCCCCTCGGATAGCCGATAGAGACCTCTAACGACAAACGCCTCGCCGCCACCAGGCATTTCGTCGATGTGCTTGATTTTTGCAAGCTCGTCATTGCTTAGAGCTGGAAAATCAATAATCACCTGTTGTGCATGATTTGGCCCCGCACTCAAAAGATTTCTTTCTGGACCGATACCGGTAGCAAGCGAAGTAACAACCTGCTCGCGTATCGAATCCAGCGGCGGATTGGTTACCTGCGCAAACTGCTGAACAAAGTAGTCAAAAAGTAACCTTGGTCTATCAGAGATCGCAGCGATTGGCGTGTCAGAGCCCATTGCTCCAAGTGGTTCAGCCCCGTTTTTTGCCATTGGCATCAGTAGCACTCTGAGTTCCTCGTCAGTGAACCCAAAAGTTCTCTGACGACGGTTCACAGACGATGAGGTGTGTGCAATGTGCTCTCGTTCAGGCAGATCACGCAAGTTGATTCGGTTATCCGACAACCAACTATCCCAAGGCTCTGAAGACGCCACTTGGGACTTGATTTCCTCATCTTCAATGATTCGACCTTCAACGGTGTCGACTAAGAACATCTTCCCAGGCTGAAGCTTGCCCTTTCTGACAACCTTGGACGGATCGATGTCAACAACTCCCGCTTCGGATGCCAGAACAACCAATCCGTCTTCGGTGACCAGGTATCGACCTGGTCTAAGGCCGTTGCGATCGAGGGTCGCTCCAACCAGATCACCGTCAGTGAAGATAACTGCTGCTGGACCATCCCAAGGCTCCATCATCAATGAGTGATACTCGTAGAAACTCTTTCTAGCAGGATCAATTACCTGCTGAGACTCCCAAGCTTCAGGAATCATCATCATCATGGCGTGCGGTAGCGATCTTCCTGCCAAATACAAAAGTTCCAGAACCTCATCAAACGATGCGCTGTCGCTTGCTCCCTTGGTGATTACGGGCTTGAGTGATTCGATGTCACCGAGCACATCGGATTGCAATTGGGCTTCACGAGCCTTCATCCAATTGCGATTTCCCCGAATAGTGTTTATCTCACCATTGTGAGCAATCATTCGATATGGATGGGCAAGAGGCCAGGACGGAAAGGTGTTCGTCGAGAATCTGGAGTGAACAAGAGCGAGAGTAGAAACCATCCCTGGATCACTAAGCTCCGGAAAAAAGGGCTCTAGCTGAAGGGTTGTAACCATTCCTTTGTAAACAATTGTCTTACTCGAGAGCGAAGGGTGATAAACGCCAATGCTTTTCTCACTGGCTCTTCTCAGGCGATAGAGCTTTCGCTCTAGGTCCATGCCAGTAAGGCCCGAGACACTTTTTACAAACACTTGACCGATAAACGGCATTGCCTGCCTTGATAGCTCTCCTAGAACATCTGGATTTGTCGGAACATCGCGCCAGAACAAAACCTCTAGATCTTCTTGGTTAGCTAGCTCAGCAAACTTCTGACGTTCAGCGCTGCGTGTATCTACATCCTTGGACTCAAAAACAAGTCCAGCTCCATAGCTACCTGCTGGTGGCAGATTACTTCCAAGTTCCCGCCTAAAAAATGCATCAGGAATTTGAATTAGGATTCCAGCGCCATCACCTGTCCCAGCGTCGGAACCGATTGCACCCCGGTGGTCAAGGTTTCGAAGAGCACCGAGAGCTGTTTGAATAATGTCGTGGCCTGGAGTTCCCCTCAAGGTTGCAACAAGCGCAAGCCCGCAGGCATCCTTTTCGGATTCCTGCTGATACAAACCAGAGCTAGGCCAATTGGCAAAGCGCTCAAAGGGTGAAATGGGCATTGCGCGTTGTCTCCATTCGAAATATTGAAGGGACAACGCTGGCCCGCAAAACAGTTCTAAAACTGGAACCAGGCACTTGTGATGCCAAATTAGCCTTGTGGGGCTACTTCTCAGATACTAGCTTATCCTCTGGCTCTGCAGCAGAGTCATCTTTGCCTTTTGGCTCGCGACCTACAAGGTAGGAGGAGAGTTCAAGACCAGTGTGCTTACGATGAGAGATAACCATAACCGCAAGTCCTACGATGATCCCGACAATGGCTGACCAGATGTTGATTCGCAAACCCAGCACTATCTCGCTTGGGTCTATCCGGATGGCTTCGACCCAGACCCTGCCAACCGAGTAATAGATGAAGTAAAGACCAATCATTCGGCCCCAACGCAGGTTGAACCTCTTGTCAGCGGCGAGCAGGAGTGCCACTCCAATTAGCGACCAAATTGATTCGTATAAAAATGTTGGATGAAACAAGACACCCTCCGGCAAGCCAGCAGGGTATGCGGGGTTGCTGCTCGAAATCTCCAAGCCCCATGGAAGATCGGTCGGTAGCCCAAATAGCTCATTGTTAAAGTAGTTACCCCAGCGACCTATTGCTTGAGCAAGCAAAATGCCAGGAGCCACGGCGTCCAAATATGAAGTGAACTTGATTCCCGACTTTCTTGATCCAATATAGGCACCCACTGCACCAAACACTAAGGCCCCGTAGATTGCCAATCCGCCCTCCCAAATTCGAAATGGTGCAAGCAGGTCAGCGCCCTGATAAAAGTAGTCATTGGGATGAGTGATCACGTGGAAGAATCTTCCTCCCAGAATTCCAAATGGTATCGCCCAGAACGACACATCTAATGCAACTCCAGCCTCGACTCCCCTGGCCTTGAGTCTGGACTCAGTAAGCAAGAGAGCGATAATGATTCCAGTGAGGATAAAAAGTGCATAGAAATGAATCCTTAGAGGACCAAGCTCAATGTAGCTAATATCCGGTGATGCGATTGATGTCACAATGTGGAACAGATTCATCTCAGCTCTTTCCTTTTGCCAATTCTCTAACCTTAGCCGTTAGCCCAACAAGCCCCTTACTTGCGTAAGCGGCTATGAATGCGGAACCGACGATAGCTCCGTCCGCATAACTGTTCACTTGCCGAACCTGGTCCTCTGTTGAGATACCGATGCCAACGGCAGTGAGAGATTTTGGTGCGTTGCTGCGCACTCTAGAAACAACTTCCTTCGCCTTTGCGTCTAGATCCTCACGCGCACCAGTGATACCCATCGTAGAAACCGCATAGACAAAACCACGTGAGCTCTCGCTGGCATTGCCAACTCTCGAGTCGCTGGATGAGGGTGTGGCAAGAAAAACACGATCAAGATTTTGAGCATCGGTAGCGGAAATCCACTTGGTAGCCTCATCGGGTATCAAGTCAGGTGTGATTGCTCCAACCGCACCAGAATCGGCGAGATCGGAAGCAAACCGCTCCACTCCGTAAGCCAGCACTGGGTTCCAGTAGGTCATAACTAATACAGGGGCCTTGACCCTCGAAGTGATCTTTCTGATCGCTTCAAAGGCATTACTGAGTCGAAAACCATTCTCGAGCGCTTCTTCTGTTGCTTTTTGAATAACTATTCCATCCATAACTGGATCGCTATAGGGAATACCCAACTCAAGAACGTCTACCCCAGATTCACACATTGCAACCGCTGCCTCAATCGAGTCATCAAGTGTGGGGTAGCCCAGAGGGAAGTATCCAATCAAGGAGCCACCGCTTTGCTTGTTGGCCCGAAGAGTGTCCTCAGTTCTGCTCATCTAGACCAATCCGAAATACTTGGCCGCTGTTTCCATGTCCTTATCACCGCGGCCGCTGAGGTTCACAAGCACCTTGCTACCTGGTTTCAAAGTTGGCATCAATTGCGAAATACCGGCAAGCGCGTGGGCAGTTTCTATTGCGGGGATGATCCCCTCTGTTCGACTAAGAGTTCTAAGAGCCTCCATAGCCTCTGAATCGGTCACCGGAATATACTCAGCCCTGCCGATGTCCTTCAACCAAGAATGCTCTGGGCCAACGCCTGGATAGTCAAGACCCGCAGATATCGAATGTGATTCAAGAGTTTGACCATCTTCATCTTGCAGCAGGTAGCTCATTGCCCCGTGCAATACACCAGGTCGACCCGCACTTAGCGTAGCCGCATGCCTTCCGGTGGCAACCCCATCTCCAGCGGCTTCCATCCCAACAAGTCGAACGTCATCGTCTAAAAAGGCGTGGAAGATTCCAATTGCATTTGAGCCCCCGCCAACACAAGCAACAACTGCGTCCGGAAGCGAACCAGTTTCGTCAAGCATCTGCTGCCTAGCCTCGATGCCAATCACGGAATGGAAATCACGAACCATGGTTGGGAACGGATGGGGGCCAGCAACCGTACCAAGCAGGTAATGAGTGCCGTCTACGTTTGCCACCCAGTCACGCAAGGCTTCATTTATCGCATCTTTTAGAGTTCTACTACCAGTCTTGACTGCTATTACTTCTGCGCCAAGAAGTCGCATTCTGGCAACATTCAGGGATTGTCTAACAGTGTCGACCTCACCCATGTATACAACACACTCAAGGCCAAGTAATGCCGCCGCAGTTGCACTGGCCACACCGTGCTGGCCGGCTCCTGTTTCTGCAATGATCCTTCGTTTGCCCATTCTTTTTGCAAGCAAAGCTTGCCCAAGAACGTTATTGATCTTGTGTGAGCCGGTGTGGTTTAAATCTTCACGCTTGAGAAAAACTCGAATATCACCAAGGGTGGCAGCAAACTTTGGTGCCTCCGTAATTATCGAAGGACGGCCGGTATAGGTCTTGTGCAAGTGAGCCAACTCTTCGATAAACGAAGGATCCTTCTTGGCCTCTTGGTAGGTTCGGTCAAGCTCATCCAAGGCAGCAATAAGCGATTCAGGAACAAATCTCCCACCAAACTCACCAAAGTATGGTCCAACTTGATCCGCGAGTTTTTCTGACATCTATTAAGCCTACGACTTCTTCACTTCACTGAAAGAGCTAACGAGTTCCGAAGCGTTACCAGTTACTAAGGCCTCTCCCACCAATACGCAGTCCGCTCCATAGGAGGCATACTCTTGAACATCAGCTACGCTACGAACAGCCGATTCAGCAATCTTGATGGATCCATCGGGCACCAGCGAAGCCAATCGACCAAACAAGGATCGGTCGGTTTCAAAGGTGCCTAGATCCCTGGCATTGATTCCTATAAGTCTCGATTCAACTTCGCATGCACGCAGTACTTCTTGCTCTGAGTGAGTTTCAACAAGGGCGGCCATACCCAATTGCTCAGTAAAGACCTTGAGTCTAGACAATGTCTTTTGGTCCAGCCCGGCGACGATAAGCAGAACCATGTCCGCGCCATGAGCGCGAGCTTCGAGCACCTGGTACTCGTTTGCGATGAAATCCTTACGCAAAATAGGAACTCCAACTGCACCTCGAACCTCATCGAGGTCCTCCAGGCTTCCAAGAAAGCTCCTTGCCTCGGTCAAAACACTAACCGCAGCCGCTCCAGCTTCCTCATAAGACTTGGCAAGAGCTGCGGGGTCCTCAATCTTGGCAATGCTTCCGCGGGATGGACTAGCTCGCTTAATCTCTGCAATAACTCGGATGTTCGAAGGACTTAGCAGAAAAAGCTCGGCGTCGATTGCCTCTGGCGCCCTAAGGGCCAGCTTCTCAACTTGCTTAAGTGGAAAAAGTTCTTCGCGTTCAGCGGCGTCTCTAATTGCACCGGCGTAAAGATCAAAAAGCAATTAGTTCTTTGACTTCGATCCGCCAACACCAAAACCTGCACGCTTCAGATACCAACCAGCAATCGGTCCTAGGGCGGCCAGTCCGGCGCTAGCCCAAACTAGAAGAGCCTGGTCAAGCCAAAAAAAGAGCGTGCCGAGGGAAAACGCGACAATGACCACGGACACTGTTACCCACGCGGCAAGTGAATCCCCGTGACCTGGCTCGGCGCTATTTGCAGACATTACTTCTCCTCTTTGGCTTCAACTTTATCAGTTCAATTTTAGTTTTGGCTGCTCCAGAGGTCCTCGGGTAGCTGAGAATTTGACCTTGACGTCTTTGTCTTAAGACTCTTGTGAGGCAACAGAGCTAAAAATGCCAGAAGCACCGAGTTGAGAGCCGCGCATATAAGAAATAGCGTGGTGAAGACTCCTACCGTGCTTGAAACCACGAATTCAGAAGTCGAAAGCTCTTCCAACACACCGGTCTGAGATGCTAGCGCCCTCATAAGTGTCGCTTGGACCCGATCTTCCGAATTCAGCGCGATCTCAAAAATGGTCCAGATCATCAAAGGCAGTGAGGTTGCAGCAAGGACTCTGGTAACCATCGGTTTTACGAGCAGGCTAACCAGAGTTAACACAACTTGCAGCGCGATAAGTGTTCCAACAACTGGGAAAGCCATGAAGCCGTTGATGCTAATTACACCGCCACCAGCACTCTCCGAGACCTCGAAACTTTGCCAACTTTGGCCTGCTGTGATGGCTAGCAAAGCAAGGGAAACTAGCCAGCTAAGCAGAGCTTGCGTTTTTGTCACGAAAGCTTCCTCATAGTGTTTGCTATTGCAATTGCCTTGAGTGGTGCTGAGGCTTTGGAGATTGTCTCCTGGTTTTCAGATTCTGGAACGGAGTCTAGGACGATGCCTGCACCAGCTTGGACATAGCCCTTACCATCACGAAGGACAACAGTGCGAATAGCAATCGCCAAATCGGCATTACCGGAAAAGTCGAAGTAACCAACAACACCGCCAAAGAGTCCTCTATTGATTGGTTCTAGCTCATGGATAACGGAGAGAGCCATTGGTTTCGGGGCCCCTGATAAAGTTCCAGCTGGAAAAGTTGCCCTAACAACATCGACGGCAGAAGAGCCGGCCGAGATCTTTCCCTCAACTGTTGAAACCAAATGCATGATGTGGCTGTATCTTTCGACTGTCATGAACTCGGTGACAGAAACAGAATCTGGAGCACATACCTTCAATAGATCGTTGCGCGCAAGATCAACGAGCATAAGGTGCTCAGCTTGCTCCTTCTTGTCGGCTAGAAGGTCTTCTGCCAGTCTGCTGTCTTCCTCACCTGTTGCCCCTCTAGGTCTTGAGCCGGCAATGGGATGGAGTATGGCCGAATCCTGATTCACCTTCACCAAAGCCTCGGGTGATGATCCGACAACAGAAAATACACCAGTGGAGTCTTCAAGATTTAGTAAGTACATGTATGGGCTTGGATTCAGTGCCCTCAAGCTCCTGTAGACATCAAGCGCTGTTGCAGCAACATCCATCTCAAAACGCTGTGAAACCACTACTTGGAAGACGTCACCTAATTCAACTCGAGCCTTTGCCCTTTCGACCATCGATATGAACTCTTGATCGCTACTGCTCCGCTTGTACTCAAGTGGCGCATTGGTGTCGATTTCAGCAATGAACGGTAGTTGTGTCGAGAGCAGATCAGACTTCAGTTTCTGAATTCGCGCCACTGACTTCTCGTACTCTTGCCCGATGTCGGTAGAGTCCGTCAAGTACAGGTTCGAAATTAGCTTCAAGGTTGAATCAGCGTGATCGACCACCACCAAATCCCTTAGTAATGAAAACGCCATTTCTGGAATCTGGTAGGACCCTGACTTTGGTGCTGGAAGAATCTCAATCTCATTGACAACACCCCAACTCAGAAAGCCCACCATTCCAGACACCAGTGGCGGTAGCCCTGGCGTCGGAGCTGCTCTAAAGAATTTCTGGATTGACTCGATTGCATCCAAGCCGCTGTTATCTGAAACCAAAGATGCAACCAAAGAGCTGATCTGACTTGGCTCTGCTTCAATCCAGCGAACAGCTGATCCTTCTTTTAGTAGCATCCCTAGATTTGAAACACCAATAAACGAATACCTTGACCAGACGCCTTGCTCCGCTGACTCAAGCAGAAATGTCCCGGTAGAGTCGCCAGCGAGTTTCTCGAAAATCGAAAGTGGGGTCTCACTGCCTGAAAACAGTGTGGTAACAAGTGGAATAACGCGGAATTGTTCCGAAAGCCTTTTTGCCTCTTCAAGCGAAATCATGCAATGTCTCCGATGGCGGCACCTAGGTAACTAGGTATAAAACTTGGCAACACTAGATCGACTCAGCAAGTAACCGGAGCGCACCAATACGGTCATTTCTTTCTAACTCGGAAAACACAGCACTGCCAGCAACGAAAGTGTCGGCACCGGCTCGTGCTAGATCGGCTATGTTAGCTAACCCAACTCCCCCATCAATTTGTAGTGATACCTCAAGGCTGTGAGCATCTATGAAATCGCGGGCTTGCGTGATCTTAGGTATTACCGAGGCAATCAAACCCTGTCCTCCAAAGCCTGGTTCAACGGTCATGATAAGCAACATGTCGGACAATTCAACTAGCCCAGATACATCCTCAAACGCGGTTCCAGGCTTGATAGCGATGCCAACTTTTGAGCCAGAGCTTCTGATTTGCGATATGGCTTCTTTAGGGTTCGTGGCAGCTTCGAGGTGAAAGGTAACTGAAGACGCTCCAGTTTCTGCATATTTTCCAGCCCAATTCTCCGGATTTTCAATCATGAGATGAACATCTAGCGGAACCGTTGTAATCTCCTGCAAGCGCGCGACCACGGGAACACCAATGGTTAGATTGGGTACGAAATGACCGTCCATCACATCGACGTGAATAAGGTCGGAGCCTGATATTGTCCTTAGCTCAGCTTCAAGGTTTGCAAAATCAGCACTCAAAATGCTGGGCGCGATTCTCATCTTCACCCTACGAGTTTACCTTTTTGCGAAACAAGGCAATGAACATGGCGTCAGTTCCATGGATGTGTGGCCACAGCTGTGCAGTCCTAAACGAGACATCAAGACCCAGAGTCTGATTGATTTCATTCAGAATCACGTTTGCGGGCAGCAACTCTATGTCGCCCCCATACGCTGACTCTGCCCAGGACACCAGGGCGGTGGTTTCAGAAAGGTGGGGCGAGCAGGTCACGTAACCGAGCACGCCACCGGGCAACAGTGCATCCCAAGAAGCTTTGAAGAGATCTCTTTGCAGCTTTGAAAGCTCTGGGATGTCAGTTGCCCTTTTGCGCCAACGCGATTCTGGCCTTCTTCTGAGAGCGCCTAGTCCCGTGCAGGGGGCATCAAGCAGAATTCTCGAAAACCTTGCTCCCTCTTGGGCTACGTTGCGACCGTCCCCAATAGTGACCTTTACGTCTGAAATTGGATCCAGTGCTTGCTGCACAAGCTTGGCTCGATGTGCCGATACTTCGTTTGCTTCAAAAGCAACAAATCTTTGTTTTGCAACAGCTAACATCAGCGCGGCTTTTCCGCCTGGACCTGCGCAAAGATCTAACCACCTCGAGTCCTCAACTTTTACCTCGGCTGCTAATAGTGCAAGAACTGCAAGCTGAGAACCTTGGTCTTGGACCCTTACGTAACCGTTTTGTAGTTGCGGAACTCTAGATGGCGGCACGTTCAGCTCCAACCCAATCGGGCTCGCGGTACCCAGAGTTCCGTAATCCAATAAATCAGCCACGTTAGCAAATCCTGGAAGCGCGGCGACCGATACCTTGGCCGGAGTGTTATCCGCTATTAAGAGATTCTCAAGTGAATCAGCCAATCCTCGACCCTCAAGAGCGGCCTTCAATGACTTCACAATCCAAAGAGGATGAGAATGTTCAAATGAGAGCCTCTCTTCGCCTGAATTAGCAAGATGGCAAACCTTAGAAATCCACTCATCGCGAGATCTCTCCGATATTCGACGAAGAACTGCGTTCACGAATCCAACTGAAGACTTTGACGCTTTCACCTTGGCGAGATTGACCGACTCATTAATGGCTGCGTGGACAGGAACACGCATTCCAAGAATCTGGTGAGCCCCTAAGAGCAAAACAATTAGCGCATCTGCGTCGATGGTTCGGATTTCTCGGGAAGACGCTAACTCAATGATTTTTTCATAAAGCAACCTGTTTCTGAGTGTGCCAAAAGCTAGCTCTTGGATAAATCCTGCATCTCTTGAGTCCACTTTCGCATCGCCAAGTAACTTCGGTAACAAAAGGTTCGCATAAGAGTCATCTTCACTCACACGCCTTAGTAGCTCAAAAGCTATTGCACGCATTAGGGGAGTATCAGTTTCTCAACCCGCAAGCCTCTAAACCAATCTGCCCCTGACATCTGCTGCTTTCCCGCTGGTTGCACCAGCTCAAGAACCAACGATCCATGGTTGCAATCAACTAATAGCTCCTTTTCCACGATTCTCATTGTGGAAGGATCTGTGTTCGAATCTTGAAACTTCGCACGAATAATTCGGATTGTTGATCCGTTGAGCTCGAACCACGCCATCGGTTCTGGGTTCATGCCTCTAATCTTGTTCAGCTGCGTGAGTGCGTCACCGTTGAAATCTACTCTTGCAAGCTCTCGAGTAGGTTTTTTGGCAGTTGGATGCGATTCAGTAAAAATTTGTTGTTTCGCTTTCGACAGTTGGCTTTCATCGCCGAGAAGAACATCAGAGAGCAAATTGGAGCCGATTGCAGTTAGCTTGATAAGCAATGACCCCGCGGTATCAGCATCATCAATAACCTGTTCCACGCTTGTGAGAATCGGACCAGTGTCGATACCTGTGTCAAGACGAAACACGGTCACACCAGTTACCTTCTTTCCTTGCAGGATCGCGTGCTGAACCGGTGCCGGGCCAGGAAGTTCCGGAAGCAGTGAGTAATGAAGGTTCAACCATCCAAGCCTCGGAATCTCAAGTACGGGTTGCTGGAAAATCGCCCCATAGGCAACAACAACGCCAATGTCAGCGTTGAGACCACTTAGCCACTTAAGTGCATGCTCATCAATCGAGTTTGACTTTAAAGTTTCTAGTCCAAGCTCGCGCGCTTTCTGAGCAACGGCAGAAGGCGTAAGTTCACTGGATCGTCCAACGCGTGCATCTTTTCTGGTCAGGACGCCAATAATATGAACTCCCTCACTCACAAGGCGCTCTAATGTTTCAGCGGCATTTGGCGGGGTGCCTGCAAAAACCACTCTCGCTTTGGCAATCATGCTAAACAACATCTCCGTCACTCATCCGGACCTTCAAAGCCCTGACTGCTCTGCCCGAGGAGGCAACAACTGATTTACCGCGAGACAAACGAATTGCTTCGCCGCGAAGGTGCTTCGCTACCTCAACGGTATCCGAATAGTTGTACTTAACAATAAGACGCCACTCACTAGAATCATTTCCCTTAGCGTGTGGAGCTGGCCCCAGTACCTTAACTTTCCCAAAATCCGATAGGGATTCTGCCAGTTCAACAAGCATCGCCTGGGAGCCTGCGATACTGCCAAGTCGAAGAGCTGGAGGAAGCATAAGCTCCCTTCGCGATGCAAGCTCGTCTGACGAAATCTCAACCTGCTGCCACAGACAGAACTTCTGTGAAAGAGATCCAGAGACCCCAACAAGGACAGCTTCACCGTCGATGGCCAGTTTGGAAATCGCGTTTGACCAAAGTCTCACTGCATCTTCGGTTGCCCTTAGATTTTGTCTGGATAGGAGTGTTTGGGCATCAAGTATGACAACGGCTTGATAACCATCGGAAACAAATGGTTCGGCGCCAGCCGTTGCGACAACGAGATTCTTGCCAGGGGAAATTCGCAGAAGTCTATTGTCGCCAGTTGACTCAACCACCTTCGAGTTTGGAAACGAGCGGCCTAGCTCGGCAGCTGTTCTCGAGGAACCAGCTCTTCCCTTGCTGATTTCGAAAGAACCACATTCACAGGCACCTGCAGGGGAAAAGGCATTGCACCAGCGGCACTTTCTCACTCCACCGCCGTCGACCCAAACCGGACCAGCACAAATATGGCACGAGAGTTTTTTGTCGCAGGCCGCACAGAATAGAGCCGTCGACTCTCCCCTAGACGCCACTTGCACTAAAACTGAACCCGTTTCCAAGCCCTTTTTGATTGCTTTGAAAGCATGGGAGTCGACCCTAAATCCGGGTTCTGAAACCGAGATCTTTGGCCGCGGAAATGATTCCGAAGCTTCATTCAGGTAACCGGTTTCTACAAGTCTTTGTATGTCCGTGGATCTCGCGTGCGACAGGAAAACAAGTGAGCACTCCTGAATGCTCTGTCTCAACAGGGCGCTATCGCGGGTGTTGAGATACGGTGCCGATTGATCAGTAAAGCTACGGTCGCCATCATCAAAAATCACTATGGTGCCTAGGTGATGCGCTGGCGCGAGGATCACAGATCTAGAACCCACGATCACACGGGGTGTTTCATCCAACGCTCGAAGGTAAGCTTCATAAATCTTGGACTTTGGTTGCTCTTGAGAGAAGTTCGCTACAAATTCGTTCAGTTCGCAACATCCAAGCGCTTCCAGGAGTACTTCCTGATCTCGAAAGTCCGGGACAGCAAGAATTGTAGATTTCCCTGCACGCAGATTTTGAGCCGCTATTGAACACATGGAAACTACCCAGCTTGGGAAGCTACGGTTATCGGGGGCCACTCCAAGTGATGAGATTACGGGCCTTGCAAGAACCGCATGCTTGGAGCCCTGCCGCACAAGCTCTTGAGCCTGAACTTGTTTTAGTAGTGCGGCCGATTGCTCAGGGAACGGTGGCGCCTCAGTGGGCACGATGTGGGCTTTGAAGGCTCTGGGCATGTGCGGCGGAACAGCAAGTTTTAACATCTCCCCTATCGAAGATGCCGAACGCACCGCAAGCTCATGTAGAAAATCAAACAGCTCTGGTGAAAGTGCGGGCTTTGAACCAATTACTTCATGGACGCTTGATAGCTGTCCAGGGAAATCTGACGAGGTTTCGATCTGGAAAACAAAACCTTCGTAAGCCTTCGCAGCCTTGCCAAATGGTACTTTCACTCTTGAGCCAACCTGCATTACAGATACAAACTGGTCTGGGACTAGGTAATCAAACAGTTTGTCCAGCTGCGGAAGATTCGAAACTACGGCAACCTTCGCAATTACTGGCATAGCTATAGCTTCAGTGCAGAACGAAGTTCCTCTACTCGATTCAACTTCTCCCAAGTGAATTCAGGCAGTTCGCGTCCAAAGTGTCCGTATGCGGCAGTCATTTTGTAAATTGGCCTTAGTAAATCTAGTGACTCAACAATTGGACGGGGTCTCAAGTCAAAAATGTCCCTGATCGCCTTCTCGATTAGTTGAGTGTCAACCTTCTCGGTGCCGAAGGTTTCCAAGTAGATTCCAACTGGATTAGCAACACCAATTGCGTAGGCAACCTGCACTTCGGCACGATCGGCAGCTCCGGAAGCGACAACGTTCTTAGCGACCCACCTCATTGCATAAGCGGCAGAACGGTCAACCTTAGAGGGGTCTTTACCGCTGAAAGCACCACCACCGTGTCGAGACGCTCCACCATAGGTGTCTACGATGATTTTGCGGCCAGTTAGACCAGCATCTCCTTGCGGTCCACCGATAACGAACTTTCCGGTTGGGTTGATGAAAAGCTTTGCGTTTGCAAAATCAAGTCCAGATTCCGAAAGAATTGGATTCACTACCTGTTCGCGGATCGCAGCGTGTATCTCGGCTTGAGTTACCTTATCGTTGTGCTGTGAAGAGACAACTATGGCTTCGACTGTGCGAGGTGTTGAGCCTTCATAGCCGATTGTGACCTGGGTTTTTCCATCCGGTCTTAGAAAGTCAACTTGACCACTTTTTCTTACAGCGGCCAGTTTCTCCGAAAGCCTGTGGGCCAAAGCTATTGCGGTTGGCATGAAAGTGCTGGTCTCATTGCTTGCGTAACCAAACATTAGACCCTGGTCACCAGCACCCTGTAACTCATATGGGTCGGATGAACCGCCATCGCGAACTTCCAACCCGGAATCAACGCCCTGGGCGATGTCTGGAGACTGCTGACCGATCGAAACTGAAACACCACAGCTTGCACCATCAAAACCAATGCTCGAAGAGTTATACCCAATGTCAAGCACGGTCTTACGAACTATGGCAGGAATCTCAACGTATCCAGAGGTTGAAACTTCGCCGGCAACGTGCACCAAACCTGTTGTCACCATTGTCTCTACAGCGACCCGGGCATTAGGGTCCTCTGTCAGCATTGCATCAAGAATCGCATCTGAGATTTGATCACAGATTTTATCTGGATGGCCTTCAGTAACTGACTCAGACGTGAACTGACGCAAATTGCTCATTTGGATTCCCCTCTTGGTGACCTAACAACTTTACTGGAAACAATCTCCAAAACAGCCCTTGCAATCTCTAGCTTCGAACCCGAGAACCTAGTCGAATCGCTCTCAGAAACCAACAAAACCGAGTTCTGATCCGAGCCGAATACTTCGCCTGAGCTGATGCTGTTAGCAACAACAAAGTCGCACTTTTTTGAGAGGAGCTTTGTCTTGGCCAGAGACTCTAGATCATCTCCTGACTCCGCAGCAAAGGCGACAATCACCGCGTCTGATCCCGTGCTTCTGGTCCTGCCCGAGACAGCCGCGACGATGTCAGGATTTGCAGTCAGCGAGATTTCTATGTTCTCCCCAGTGACAGCCCTCTTTATTTTCTCGTCAGAGACAATGGTTGGGCTGTAATCGGCAACCGCTGCAGCCATAACCAGCAAATCAAAGCTGCCAATTGCATCATCAATGCTTTCGCTTAGATCAGATGCGCTGACCACATTCAAGTGATCCATTCCCTGAAGTAATGACTTATCGACGTTTGCTGCGATGACTTTAACGCTGGCACCCATTTCCAGTGCTGCTCTTGCGAAAGCAAGACCCTGCTTTCCAGAAGAGAAATTTCCAACAAAACGAGCAGGGTCAATTCGTTCTCTGGTTCCTCCAGTTGTAACAAGAACGCGAACGCCATCAAGTTTTTTCTCGCCTAGCAATGCGCTGGCCGTGGCTAGTATGCTTTCTGGCTCTGCGAGTCGACCAACACCAGTGTCTTCTCCTGTGAGCCTTCCAACACCAGGATCTACGATGTGCACGCCTCGATCTCTAAGGGTAGAGATGTTTTGCTGAGTGGCTGGGTTTTCCCACATCTCAGTATGCATGGCCGGGGCAAGAATCACTGGGCAGGATGCGGTGAGCACCGTTGTTGTCAAAAGATCATCCGCAATACCTGCCGTCACTTTTGCTAAAAAGGAGGCTGTTGCCGGAGCTACAACAATAAGATCCGCTGATTTTGCAAGAGCTACATGTTTTACACTCTCAACGTCAGTGAAAAGATCCGGATCTACAATTTGGACTTTGTTGTGAGATAGTGCTTCTAGGGTTGTCGTTCCGATGAACCGCGTGGCGTTAACTGTTGCTACCACTTGGACGCTGTGACCGGCCTCAGAGAAAAGCCGAACAAGAGCGGCGGATTTGTAGGCTGCGATACCGCCTGTTACACCAACGACTACGTTAGCCAATTGAGATTTGCCGTTTAGTCTAGATTTTTCTTGGTGAGAAGTCCCTGATCAACTTCATTGAGAGCAATCGTTAGAGGCTTCTCGTCGATTGTTACATCAACTAGCGGGCCAACGTTGCTAAAAAGAGATCCTTCGTGCAGTGAAGAGTAGTAATCGTTAATCTGACGTGCTCGCTTGGCGGCAAACATTACAAGCTCATACTTTGAATCAACACGGTCCATTAGGTTATCGATGGACGGAGACACAATACCTTCAAGCTTTTCTGACATGACAAACTTCCCTGCAATTAGTTGGATTTAACTAAGTCTACGACTTCTTTGGCGCATCTGGCTACCTCGTCATTTATTACCTGGAAATCAAAGGAATCCGCTTGGGAAAGCTCGGATTTAGCAGTTTCGAGCCTGCGTAGCTTATCTTCTGGGCTTTCTGTTCCCCTCTTGTGCATCCTCACCTCAAGCTCTTCAAAACTAGGCGGGTTTACAAAAAACAATAGCGCCTCCGGAAAAGACTTCTTGACTTGAAAAGCCCCCTGAACATCAATCTCAAGAACCACATTCTTCCCCTCAGCAAGGGCTTTTTCTACCGGCGACCGGGGAGTACCGTACCTGTGCTGCCCATGAACGGTGGCCCACTCCAATAGCTCATTTGATTGCTGCATCCTTGAAAACTCGTCTTCGCTTACGAATCGATATGATTGTCCTTCTATTTCACCAGGACGCGCACTTCTCGTGGTGGCTGAAACCGAAAGCTCAAAATTATCGTTTTGCTCAATGATGTGACTAGCAATTGTTCCCTTACCCACAGCAGACGGACCGGAAAGTACAACTAACTTTGCGTTCATCTTGCAAGTCCAATCTCTAATTCTGCTTTCGCACTCTGCACTCTTTCTCGCAGGCCAATCCTTGACTCCCCCGCCACAGATCTTGACACGCTGAAAATGGTTACGTCAGTGAGTTCACCAAAAATTGACCGTGCATTTGAAAGCCTTGCACCCTGAGCACCAAAACCTGGTGCGAGTATAGGGGTGTGAACCAGTTTCTCAGTGTAGACAGCCATATCAATTAGATTAGCCTGCGCCCCGATGACCAAACCAATAGAGCCCAGAGACTCCTTATTGAAGCCAGCCGCATATGAGGCTATGTTGCTTGCCACGGTTCGTTGATTATCAGAGATTGAAGACTGTAAAGCTTTTGCCTCGGGATTAGAAGTTGCCGCCAGAATAAACACACCCTTTGAATTGCTGGATGCAGATGCAATCGTGGCGTTAAGGGATTCTGAACCCAAGTATGGGGAAACGGTTATCGCGTCAGATACAAATGGTCCTTGGGACGAAAGCCATGCTCTTGCGTAGCCATCCATGGTGCTTCCAATGTCTCCGCGTTTGGCATCAGCTATAACAATTAGGCCACTTTCCGAGGCTCGAACTAGCACCCGCTCTAAAGCTGCATAGCCTTCAGAACCAAATTGTTCAAAGAATGAAACCTGGGGTTTCAAAATTCCAATCTCGTCATGGCAGCTATCCATGATCTCGATGCAGAACTGCTCGGCACCTGCAGCGTTCACGCTAAGTCCCCATTTTTTTAGCTGTTCGGCACTGGGGTCCATTCCCACGCAAAGCTGGCCACGGCTAGCAAATGTTTGAGCAAGGCGCGCTCCGAAGCTATTTGCCAAGAGCGTTCTTTCTATCCTGGGCATACTCTTGCAACGATCGAACTGCGAACGGACCTGCTATTACAGACTCAAAAGATCCGATAGCGGAGCTCAATTGTGCGATTGTCGTAAAGATTGGTTTGTCGGCCGCTGTAGTGGCCGCCCGAATTTCATAACCATCTCGTCTTGCCGCAGCACCGGTTGGAGTGTTCACTACAACATCTACTTGCCCAGCAGTAATCAGTTCAACAATTGTTGGACCGAGAGTTTCGGAAGGGCCTTGGCTGTGCTTGCGAACGGAAGTTGCCGTAACCCCATGCCTTTCAAGAATTCGCGCAGTTCCCTCTGTCGCGAGAATCTCAAAACCTAACTGAGCCAGTCTTCTAATCGCTAGAAGCATCTGTGGCTTGTCTCTGTCGGCAACCGACACAAAGATTTTGCCGGACTTGGGCAGGGCGCTACCAGCGGCAGCCTGTGACTTTGCGAATGCTGTAGGGAAATCAACATCGATACCCATAACCTCCCCGGTTGAACGCATCTCCGGACCAAGCAGAGAGTCAACATACTTACCCTCTGGAGTTGCAAACCGCTTGAAGGGAAGAACTGCTTCCTTGACCGAGATTGGATCCCCGGGCAACGAAACAACGCCGTCAACTGCTGGAAGATGACCTTCCGCACGCAGCTCCTTAATGGTTTTGCCAACCATGACTAAGGACGCCGCTTTGGCCAGAGTTATACCAAGAGCCTTGGAGACAAATGGCACTGTACGCGAGGCTCTAGGGTTCGCCTCCAAAACATAAAGCACATCCGCAGCGAGCCCAAACTGAACGTTAATCAATCCCTTTACGCCTACGCCCTTGGCAATCAACTCAGTTGCGTCCCGGACGCGCTTGATCTGAGATTCACTAAGTGTTATCGGAGGAAGTGTGCAACTCGAGTCACCAGAATGAATTCCAGCTTCCTCGATGTGCTCCATCACGCCACCAACATACAATTCCACACCGTCATACAAAGCATCAATATCTATCTCAATTGCATCATCGAGAAAGCGATCAACAAGTAGGGGGTGCTCCAAACCAACTATTGCCTGCCCCTCAATTCGCCCAAAGTATCCCGTCATGCCCTCGGCCTCGTAGACAATCTCCATTCCGCGACCTCCCAGAACATGAGATGGTCTAACCAACACCGGATAGCCGATATTCTGCGCAACGGCCTTAGCCTCTTCAAGGTTTGTTGCAGTTCCATTTGCTGGAGATAGCAAACCAGCTTGATCAAGAATCTTGGAGAATGCTCCCCTGTCTTCAGCCAAATCCAGGGATTCGGGTGTGGTGCCAAGAATTGGAACGCCTGCGTCTTTCAGTCCTTGAGCTAACCCGAGAGCAGTCTGACCTCCGAGCTGCACAATGACACCTACTATTTCTCCAGACTGCGATTCAGCGTGGATAACTTCCAGCACATCCTCAAGTGTCATTGGCTCAAAGTACAGCCGATCCGAAGTGTCGTAGTCAGTAGAAACGGTTTCCGGGTTGCAGTTGATCATTACAGTTTCATACCCTGCATCTGACAAAGCGAAACAAGCATGCACGCACGAGTAGTCAAACTCGACACCCTGGCCGATCCTGTTTGGACCAGAACCCAGGATGATCACTTTTCTTCTATCGCTTGCAACGACTTCTGTTTCTTGTTCATAGGTTGAGTAGTGATATGGCGTTAGCGCGGGAAATTCCCCTGCACAAGTGTCAACAGTCTTGAATACCGGCCTAAGACCTAGCCCATGGCGGATACTTCTAACGTCAAACTCACTCAATCTTCTGAGTTGAGCTATTTGCTGATCACTGAAGCCATGCATTTTTGCATTGCGAAGAGTCCCAAAGTCAAGGTCCTTAGCCGACCTAACAATCTCGGCAACTTCATTGATCAGTACAATCTGATCTAAAAACCATGGGTCGATTTTTGTTGCCTCAAACACTTCATCAATGGAAGCGCCCTTTAACAGTGCTTGTTGAACATCGACAATTCGACCATCAGTTGGCTTACTAATGATCTCGACAAGATCCTTAAGCGGTGTGGTGTTCTGGCCCCAATGGAAGGAAGATCCTCTCTTCTCAAGAGAACGAAGGGCCTTCTGAAGAGCCTGGCTAAAAGTTCGTCCAATAGCCATGGCCTCACCGACGGATTTCATGGTCGTTGTGAGAATGGAGTCAGCTGCGGGGAACTTCTCGAAAGCGAACCTTGGAACCTTTACTGCAACATAATCAAGTGTTGGCTCAAAACTAGCCGGTGTTACTCCGGTAATGTCGTTTGGAATCTCATCGAGCGTGTAACCAAGCGCTAGCTTTGCCGCTATCTTTGCAATCGGAAATCCTGTTGCCTTAGAGGCAAGTGCGGAAGATCTGGAGACTCTAGGGTTCATTTCGATAACAATTACACGCCCATCGACGGGGTTGACAGCAAACTGAATGTTGCATCCCCCGGTATCAACACCCACGGCTCGGATAATCTGAATTGAAATGTCTCTTAGGTTCTGAAATTCTCTGTCCGTCAAGGTAAGGGCGGGAGCTACCGTGATGGAATCTCCAGTATGCACCCCGACTGGATCAACGTTCTCAATCGAACAAACCACAACTGCGTTGTCGTTTTTATCTCGCATCAGTTCAAGTTCGTACTCTTTCCAACCGAGAATGGACTCCTCGAGCAATACCTCGCTGGTGGGGCTGGCCTGTAAACCAGCACCAGCGATTCTGACTAAATCTTCCTTGTTATATGCAAAACCGGAACCTAAGCCACCCATGGTAAACGAGGGACGCACAACCACCGGATAACCTAATTTCTTGGCAGCAGCTAAGGCTTCATCGATGCCATGGGCGATAAACGACTTGGCGACATCGGCTCCAGAGTCTAGAACGATTTGCTTGAACTCACTTCGATCCTCACCAGCACGAATAGCTGCAACGTTCGCCCCAATAAGCTCAACGGAGTACTTTTCCAACACTCCCAGCTCATGAAGTTTCATGGCTGCATTCAGAGCAGTTTGTCCGCCAAGTGTTGGCAAAATGGCGTCCGGTCGCTCTTTAGCGATAATCGCTTCAATTACTTCTGGCGTGATTGGCTCTACATAAGTCGCGTCTGCAAAATCCGGATCGGTCATAATTGTCGCTGGATTCGAGTTGACGAGAATTACCCTCACTCCTTCTTCTCGCAGCACACGACACGCCTGAGTCCCCGAGTAGTCAAATTCACAGGCTTGACCTATGACAATGGGCCCGCTACCGATAACTAGAACGCTCTTTAGATCCTCCCTTTTTGGCATTAGCTCAACGCCTTCCGGCTAGAGATCATGTCAACCAAGCGATCAAAAAGATGATGGGAGTCATGTGGCCCCGCTGCTGCTTCTGGATGGAACTGGACGGAATAAGCGCTTAGCTCTAGGCACTCAAGACCCTCAACGCAGTCGTCGTTTAGGTTCACATGTGAAACTCTAACTTTTCCAAAACCTGCAGGAGATTCAACAATTTCTCCATTCTCACCACCGGGAACCGAAACGGCGAAGCCGTGGTTGTGAGAAGAAACCTCAACCTTGCCAGTAGTTCTATCAAGAATGGGTTGGTTAATCCCTCGATGGCCAAAAGAAAGCTTGTAGGTATCAAAGCCAAGTGCCCGTCCAAGTAGTTGGTTTCCAAAGCAGATTCCAAAAAAAGGAATCCTTCGCTTGAGAATTTCTTGCAGTAGAGCTACCTGAGTGGCAGATGCTCTCGGATCTCCAGGCCCATTGGAGTAAAAAACAGCATCCGGGCTTGTTGCTAAAACTTGATCGAGATTGGTCGTAGCTGGCAACACCGACACCACAAGCCCACGATTAATCATCTGGGATATTGTGGTGCGCTTAATTCCAAGGTCGAGAATCGTGACTCGACCGACGTACTGACCCATGTGGGGCACCTCGTACGCATCTGGTGTTGTCACCACAGAGCTAAGCGATAGACCCTTCATCTCAGGGGCTTCCCGAACAATCTCAAGAAGCCTCTCGATGGATTGCTCCGACCTAGGACCCGAAAAAATTCCAGCGCGCATCGCGCCAAGTGAGCGAATGTGTCTAGTTAGAGCCCTTGTGTCGATGCCGCTAATTCCAACGATGAAATTGCCTTCAAGTTCTTCATCTAGGGATTTTTCTGAGCGGTAATTCGAGACAATCCTTGATGGTTCGCGCACCACGTATCCGGACACCCATATACGGTTTGATTCCTCGTCCATGCTGTTGACGCCGGTATTGCCTATATGCGGAGCTGTTTGGACAACAATCTGGCCAGCGTATGAAGGGTCAGTGAGAGTCTCCTGATATCCGGTCATGCCAGTAGCAAAGACAATTTCACCCAATGCCTGGCCAACAGCCCCATAAGAGTTTCCGTGGAAGACTTTCCCGTCCTCGAGAACCAACTTGGCTGGAATCATTTGACACCAACAATCAGTTTCGAGACTTTCAGGGCAATCTCATCTCTAGATTGAGAATTCGCAAACCTAAAATGTGTCTCAAGTTCCGTTGTGCCAAGCACCCAACGAAGTGAAAGAAGTCCATCTTTTTCAACAACTTTGTCAATAACACCCGAAGTTCTGGCAAGATCTACCAAGGCTGAAGAATCGATTCTGAAACTTCGCTCGCCGATTCGATAAACCTCAATCCCATGATCTGAAACATCTACGCGGGCCTTTCCAGCAAAACCGAGACCATGAGCAGATAAGCGATTCAGTGGTCGCCCAGCAAAAGTTGTTGCGACATAGAAGCCGTTTGCTCCAACGTTGCTGAACTCGGTGTACTCAGGAGTCGCTAGTACTAGGTCTTGCGCCCTCGATTTCTTGCGCCAAGTCACTCCTGCCCAAGAAATGACTCCTACAAGAACCGCGATGAATGTAAGGCCAACCTGATACAACTCAAACATCGGCCTCAGTCCCCCTTAGCGTCTGGTTCCTCAAAGTAAATTCTCCGTCATAAATTGTGTGGACCACACGACCCTTGAAATCCAGGCCCTGATATGGGTTGTTAGAGCTCTTGGAGTAAGTTCTTGCTTCTCCTACCCAAGCTTGCCCCAGATCAACCAGTGTGAGATTCGCAAGACTTCCTGGCAGCAAGTATTTTCCCTGACCATCCAGCCCCGAGATTCTTGCGGCATCAGTTGACATCACTTCTGCTAGACGCTCAAGATTGGAGGCCCCGGAATCAATCAGAACCTGTTGGGCTACCGAGTAGGCAAACTCGAGACCGATCATTCCAAAAGCGGCGCTGGCCCAATCGGTGTCCTTGGATTCTTTGGGGTGTGGAGCGTGATCGGTAGCGATCACGTCTATCGTTCCATCAACCAAGCCCTCCCGCAAAGCCAATACGTCATCTGCTTTTCTCAGAGGTGGATTAACTTTGTAGAGCGGATCGTAACTTTCCGCGAGCTCCTCGGTAAGTAACAAATGGTGAGCAGTGACCTCAGCTGTAACCTGGATGCCTTTGGACTTTGCCTCTCGAATCAACTCAACCGATCTTCTAGTAGACACGTGGCAAACATGCAATCCTGATTCGGTCAGCTCAGTAAGCATGATATCTCTGGCGATGATCGACTCCTCGGCTAGAGCTGGCCAGCCGGCCAAGCCAAGGCGAGAAGATATTGCACCCTCGTTCATCTGGGCGTTCTTGGTGAGTCTAGGGTCCTGAGCGTGCTGCGCAATTATTCCGCCAAAACCCTTGACGTATTCGAGTGCCCTGCGCATCAACAGTGGATCGTGAACACAATTACCATCATCACTGAAGATTCGAACACGAGCCGCCGAGTCGTGCATAGCACCAAGTTCAGCCAGTTGCTCTCCGGCAAGCCCCACGGTGACTGCACCAATTGGTTGGACATGTACTAGGCCGACTTGCTTACCGATTCGTAGCACTTGCTCAACTACACCGGCCGTATCGGCAACTGGAAATGTGTTGGCCATCGCATGAACCGCGGTATAGCCCCCGGCCGCGGCTGACATCGAACCAGTTCTTATCGTTTCGCTATTTTCGAACCCCGGTTCGCGAAGGTGAGTATGTAAATCAACGAACCCTGGCAGAACATGAAGCCCGGAGCAATCCACTAACTCGTGATCGATACCCTTGGTTATTGACGAGACTATTCGACCGCTTTCAACAACAACCTCAACCGAGTTCCCCTTTGTGTCTAGGGCATTTTGTAGAATGAAATTCATCGCTTCTCCCCTTTGTCGCCAGCCAGCAAATGAAACAAAACTGCCATCCTCACTGCGACCCCATTTTGAACTTGGTCTAGAATTCTTGACTTTGAACTATCAGCACTGGCTGCGTCTATCTCAAGTCCACGATTCATTGGTCCTGGGTGCAAGACAATTGATGAATCTGCAAGCCTTGAAAGCCTTTCGCTATTCATACCCCAAACCCTTGAGTACTCGCGCTCGGTGGGAAAGAATGAAGCTTCCATGCGCTCGGACTGAATTCTCAGCATCAAGACTGCATCAGGTACAAACTCATCAATCGCCTTATCTAGCGAATAAAAGATTCCGCCGCTTGGCTCCAAAGATCGGGGCACTAG
Source organism: Rhodoluna sp. (assembly GCF_044232805.1). Classification (GTDB taxonomy): domain Bacteria; phylum Actinomycetota; class Actinomycetes; order Actinomycetales; family Microbacteriaceae; genus Rhodoluna. The sequence goes on along the minus strand of NZ_JBIILG010000007.1, from coordinate 23,823 downwards.
GGTAGCTGGACCGCAAGTTGCTACTGTCGCACCAAGCGCTCTTAGCAGAATCAAATTCGAGCGAGCCACTCTCGAGTGGGAAATGTCGCCCACAATGAGAACCTTCTTTCCAGAAAGATCTGTTCCGATTGGTTTCTTTACTAGTGCTTGCCTTATGGTCATTGCATCCAAAAGGGCCTGTGTTGGGTGCTCGTGTGAACCGTCACCAGCATTGATCACAGCCGATCGAACCCAACCCGAGTGTGCCAATCTATGTGCTGATCCACTTGATCCGTGGCGAAGAACAATTGCGTCTGCCCCCATCGCCTCTAGAGTCTGAGCGGTGTCCTTCAAAGACTCGCCCTTGGAAACCGATGATCCTTTGGCGGCAAAGTTAATTACGTCTGCTGATAGGCGCTTTGCCGCTAGCTCGAAAGAAATTCTGGTTCGCGTTGAGTCTTCAAAGAACAGATTCACTACTGTCTTCCCCCGAAGAGTCGGTAGCTTCTTGATCTCGCGTTCGTTTACATCTGACATTTCATGCGCTAAATCAAGAACTTCGATGATCTGTGGCTTTGACAAATCTGAAGCTGAGAGTAAATTCTTCAATCTTCAATCACCACTTCGTCCACTCCATCTACCTCTTGAAGCTTCACAGAAATTCGCTCGGTCAACGCCGTTGGTAGGTTCTTGCCAACGTAATCGGCCCTAATCGGTAACTGGCGATGGCCCCGGTCCACCAGAACGGCAAGCCGGACCGCTGCTGGGCGGCCGTGATCATTGAGAGCGTCGAGGGCTGCGCGGATAGTTCTCCCGCTAAATAAGACATCATCGACCAAGACAACGGCTTTGCCAGAAACCCCGGAGGTGGGAATGTTGGTAATGCCGACCACCCGTGTTGGCTGATCTGATAGATCGTCTCGATACATGGTGACGTCGAGGGAGCCGACGGATACTTCGGTGGCAGAGTGCTCTTTAATGACTTGAGCAATACGTGTGGCTAGCTGAATACCTCTGGTTGGAATACCTAGCAACAATAGGTTTTCTACACCGCGATTTTGCTCAAGAATCTCGTGAGAGATGCGAGTGATAGCCCGACGAATGTCGTCAGAGCTCAAGACAGTGCGTTTTGACAACGCCCACCTCCTTCTTCGCCTCACAGGACGATCTTTAAAGGATGTTTACGGAAATCAGACTACATCATCTTGCGGTTTTTGTGCCAGCAATGGCGCCCAGCAAACCATTCACGAAAGCGCTGGAATCCTCTGTTGACAGCTCGGCGGCTAACTGGACAGCCTCGGAGATTGCCACACCGTCTGGCACATCTTCGTTGAACAAAATCTCCCAACAAGCCACCCGAAGAATTGCCCGATCGACAGCTGGCATACGCTCAACTGACCATTTATGAGAAAACGCTTCAATTCGATCGTCAATCTCGGCGAAATTGGAGGCAACTCCTTCGACAATTTGTCTCGCATAGCCAACAATTTCTTCCTGATTCTGCCGATCTAGCTGTTCACCAGCTGACACATCAAGAAGTAGTTCAGGATTGATTTTTCTTAGATCGGCTGCAAAAACGGCATCTAGTGCCATCTTGCGAGATTTTGTCCGGGAGCTCACTTGCTAGTCGGTAACTCGACCGAGGTACTCGCCGGTTCGGGTGTCTACTCTCACCTTGGTGTTCTGCTCAATAAACAGCGGAACCTGAATCTGCAGGCCTGTTTCAACCGTTGCGGGTTTGGTTCCACCGCTTGAACGATCACCCTGTAATCCAGGCTCAGTGAAAGTTATCTCTAAGACAACGGAGGCTGGTAGCTCAACGTAAATCGGATTACCCTCGTAGACAGCGACGATAGCCCCTTGGTTCTCGAGTAGGTAGTCCTTGGCCTCGCCAACGATTTCATTGGTCAAGCTCATCTGCTCGTAATTCTGATTGTCCATGAACACGTATCCGGAGCCGTCGTTATACAAATAATTCATTTCGCGCTTGTCAACATTTGCTGTCTCAACTTTTACACCAGCATTGAATGTTCTTTCAACAACCTTGCCAGTCAAGACATTTTTAAGCTTCGAACGCACGAATGCAGGTCCTTTGCCCGGTTTGACGTGCTGAAACTCGATAACGGTCCACAATTGTCCGTCGATGTTTAGAACTAGGCCGTTTTTCAGATCATTTGATGTTGCCATGGTCGTGCTCGCTCAATCCTTGTTTTGTTGGTTTACCTATGGAGTCTAGCGTTTAGGAAGTGAGCTGTCTAAGCGCCAACAGATATGAGTCAAAACCAAATCCGGCTATGACCCCTGTTGCTGCTGGCGAAACAACGCTGGTTTTACGAAACTCTTCTCTGGAATGTGGATTTGAGATGTGAACCTCAATTAGCTTCGCACCAGATTCGGTGTGGATTTTACAAGCATCGCCAATTGCATAGGAATAGTGCGTGAAAGCGGCGGGATTGAAAATAATGTCGGCCCCGGAATCTGTGGCCTCATGAAGCCAGGAAATTAATTCACTCTCACTATCGGACTGCTTCACGGTCAAGGAAACGCCAAGTTCGGATGCGTGTTTTTCTAACATGCTCACAAGAGTCGTGTAATCAAGAGTCCCGTAAATATCTGGCTCTCTGGATCCGAGGCGCTGCAGATTCGGCCCGTTAAGTACAACTATGGATTTCATGGGACTAGCCTACTGAGCAATCTCTTGAAAGGCAGTGAACAGAATCTCATCCGTCGGCGCGTGCATAACTCTTGGCTTTCCTAACTCGTCCAAAACTATAAAGCGCAAGTTTCCCGCTCGGGCCTTCTTGTCAATTCGCATGTTGGCAAGTAGTTGAGGCCACTTATCAGCCGGGTAGGAAACTGGAAGACCGAGACTGGTAAGAATTTCCCGGTGCCTTTGAACGTCGCCGCTTGATAGGCGACCGTTTAGCCTGGCCAGCTCCGCGGCAAACACCATTCCAATTGAGACTGCTGCACCGTGACGCCACTTATAGCGCTCCGCCAATTCAATGGCATGTCCTAGAGTATGTCCGTAGTTGAGGGTCTCGCGCAGACCCTGCTCGCGGAAGTCTTCCGCCACAACCATTGCCTTAACCTTGATAGCACGAGTGACAAGCTCGAGAAATAGGTCAGACGATGGATCGGTTGCCTCAGCGGAATCTTTTTCAATAAGTTCGAGAATTTGAGTGTCACTAATGAACCCGCACTTTACAACCTCTGCGAATCCAGCAATCAACTCATTTCGCGCCAGGGTAGCTAGGGTTTCTAGGTCTACCAAAACACCTTTCGGCGAATGAAAAACACCAACCAGGTTTTTTCCCTCGGCAGTGTTTACTCCTGTCTTGCCACCAATCGATGCGTCAACCATTGCAAGAACAGTGGTAGGAATTTGAATAATTCCAACACCTCTTAGCCAAGTCGCCGCAACGAAGCCGGCGAGGTCGGTGATGGCGCCGCCTCCAAAGCCAATGATCATGTCCGTTCTAGAAAATTCAGATTTTCCAAGGATTCCCCAGCAAAAAGCTGCAACCTCGATTCGCTTGGCATCCTCGCTATCGGGAACGCCCGCTAGTACAACTTCGAAGTCAGCTTCCATAAGAGAGTCTCTAAGAGCTTCAGCACTAACGGATAATCCGACTGGATGGACAATCAAGACTTTCTTTGCGCCAACAAGCATTGAGGGAACTTGATCGAGTAAATTCCTACCAATTACTACCTCGTAAGGCTCAGCTGCTCCAACCGAAATTCTTCTTAGCTCAGTCACTTTTGCCCCACGAGTGTTGAAATCTCGGAGACGATGGTTGCAAGAGATTTGCCACTGGTATCGACCTCATGGGTAGCCACTTCCTGATAAAACGGTTTCCTAGCTTCGTAAATACTTTTCCAACTATTCTCGCCGTCGCTTAGAAGCGGTCGGTTTCTTGTGCTTATTCGTGAAGCAATATGCTTACCGTCGGTCGCAAGGTAAACCACGTTGTGGGTTTTTAGTAGCTTGCGGTTTGATTCCATTGTTACAACACCGCCGCCAGTTGCCACAACCCCCGAGCCCTCTAGGCACTGAGCCAATACAGTGCTCTCGATCTCTCTGAAGCCAGGCTCGCCAAGGCGGTCAAAGAGCGAGGAGATAGAACCGTGTTCAGAAGCGATGATCTTGTCGGTATCTGCGAAGGATGTGTTTAGCTCCTTGGCAAGTTTCTTTCCGACGGTTGTCTTTCCCACACCCATCGGTCCAACCAGAACCAAAGGTTGCTTCATCAGCTACCAGCTGATTTCAAGACATCAGGAATGGATTCAAGATAAGAAACCATGTTCCGCTTAGTCTCTCTAACAGAGTCCCCTCCAAATTTTTCCAAGACAGCGTTTGCAACCACGAGCGCAACCATGGCCTCAGCTACTATTCCTGCCGCGGGAACTGCGCAGACATCCGAGCGCTGATGGTGAGCCTTGGCTGCCTCACCTGTTTGTACATCTATTGTTGCCAAGGCTTTGGGTACCGTTGAAATAGGTTTCATCGCGGCTCGCACACGGAGCACTTCACCGGTTGACATGCCGCCTTCGATGCCCCCGGCTCTACCGGTTGATCTTTTCACCAGGCCATCGGTGTCTCTTGATATTTCATCGTGAGCAACGGATCCTCTGCGACTGGCGGTAGTAAAGCCATCGCCAATCTCGACGCCCTTTATCGCCTGAATTCCCATAAGCGCGCCAGCAAGTTGAGAATCCAACTTGCGATCCCAATGAACATAACTTCCCAATCCAGGAGGTAATCCATACACAAGGGTTTCAACTACTCCCCCGAGAGTGTCTCCGCTTTTCTGGCAGTCTTCTATCTCTGAAACCATGGCCTCGGTGACCTGCTTACTAAAACAACGCACCGGGTTCTCATCAAGAGTAGATACGTCAGCTGGTGTTGGAAGCTGCTCATCCTCATATTTAACTGATCCGATAGCCACAGTGTGAGTAACTAGTTTGATTCCCAGCTGGGAAAGAAATCTCGCAGCGACTTCTCCCAAAGCAACTCTCGCGGCCGTCTCTCTCGCAGATGCGCGCTCTAGTACCGGACGAGAGTCCAAGAAGCCATATTTTTGCATACCAGTGAAGTCGGCGTGGCCTGGACGAGGTCTAGTCAGTGGCTCAGCGCGTGCACCCGATAGATCTTGTTCAGACACTGGATCTGCAGACATCACCTGTTCCCACTTGGGCCACTCAGTGTTTTGAATGGTGATAGCAATTGGCCCGCCCTGCGACAAACCATGCCTCACACCGCCGCTTAGTTGAACTTGATCCTGTTCAAACTTCATGCGGGCACCTCGACCAAAGCCAAGTCTTCGCCTAGCTAGTGCATCCTGCACATCGCTGGTAGTAATTTCAATTCCTGCGGGCATTCCTTCAACAATCGCAACTAGCTCAGGGCCATGCGATTCTCCAGCGGTTAACCAGCGCAACATACTTTAGATTCTCTCACAGTTGGTCTATTTGAACCCAGATTGTTCTGCTGCAGCCGAGATCATTGATTCGTAGAGATCTTGCTCGATAACCGGAACCGAATGTCCCCTTGATTCAGCAAAGAGTCTCACCTGTTCAATCGCTTGCCAAACAAGCAACTCGAGGCCGGAAATGGTCTTTCCTCCCCAGGCCCTAGAGGCCAGGGATGGCCAAGGATCGTAGGCTACGTCAAACAGAATCCCGCGATTAGCTGTCGTAACAGCTCCGAGCTGATCCCAGAGTTCAGTGAAGGCCGCTGCTGGGACAGTCGAAACAACCAAGTCAGCGCCAACTAAAGAAGAAGGTTCAGGATCCACTATTTCAGAAGTAAGGCCAAGGCTATCTAGATATAGGGTGAAATCAAGAATCGAGATTGGAGTTCTTCCAACAACCGAAAGCTTCGCTGCGGGGAACACCCTTGAAATCGCTAGAGCTGCCGATCTTGCTGTTGCACCTGAGCCAAGAATTGTTATGGATTGGGCTTTTGGAACCTGATTGAAGCACTTTACGAATCCGATTACATCGGTGTTGTGCCCAACCCAACCATTCGAAGATCTAACCAGGGTGTTCACAACACCTGTTTTCTCGGCTTCAGGCGAATGGGAATCTGCCAAATCAAACGCTTCGTACTTCAGTGGCATGGTGACACTCAGTCCAGAAAAAGTTTGCTCCGCCATCACAGCCCTGAGTCCGCCTAGCGAAACCTCAATTCTTTCGTAGCTAAAATCCAAACCCAGGAGTGAGTATGCGGCTTTGTGAATAACAGGGGAAAGACTGTGCTTGATTGGAGACCCAACAACACAGAATTTACTCGTCATACCAGTCCGGATTCTCTGTCTCCCACTTTCGAAGCAACGGAATCCATGACTCGTGCTCAGCTAGAGTCTCCGAGAACTTAGTCTCACCGGTAGCAAGATTAATAGTCACGAAGAACAGCCAGTCTCCAGCGGCGGGATTCAAGGTTGCGTCAATAGCTAGCTCACCTGGGGAGCTGATTGGTCCAGGCGGCAAACCGCGCACCAAATAAGTGTTGTATCCATAGGAAATCTGCTCTTGCGTAGAAGCTTCTGACATATCTGTTCCGTCATAGCTATAAGTAATAGTCGGATCGGTTTCCAAGCGCATGTCGATGGCGACCCGGTTGGCAAAGACCCTAGCCACCTTATAAAAGTCTGGCTCCTGCTTTGCCTCACGCTGCGTTATTGAAGCAAGAGTTAGCAATTCGTGCCAATCCTCTTTGACAACCCCTGCTTCCGTGAGAGCAGTCTCCATCCGCGTAACCATTATTGATATGACATCTACAGCAGTCACCCTTAAATCAAAGCTGTACGTGTCCGGAAACAAGTAGCCCTCTATTGTTGGGGCTTCTTCTGGGATTCCGTACGCAGACAAATCTTCGGCTGCCAACCAAAGTTCCTCAACTGGAATGTTGGTGATTCTGGATACCTCATTGAAAATCTGGGCCGCGCGATAGCCTTCTGGGATTGTCACCTGAAAACTGAGAATGTTCGACTGATCGGTAACCGCAGTCAAAGCTGACTCATTACTCATTTGAAGCTTCAGAGTGAAGCTACCGGGATAGAAAATTGGATTTCGCTCGAGAAGTACTCGGTAAAACGAGTCAACATCTCTGATAACCCCGGCTTCGAAAAGTTTGTTGGCTACGATAAGACCATCCTCACCAGCTTCTATTCGTACGATTACTTCACCCACACCGGTTCCTTGATAATCCAAAGCTGTTAATTTCTGATACTGACCTCGTATCCAATCAAAATTTGCGACTACAGCAATGCCACCAACCAGAGCTAGAACTAAAGCGCCAATAAGAAGTTTTGAACCCCTTGATATACCAACAGACACCGATCTACGCCCCAACAGAATCACTGACCAAATGTCCTGGAGCCAAGCCTGAACTCTTTTCGAAACTAAGCGCAGTTTCTAGAATTTCAACAGCACTTGCGCTGTCGATAATCGACTTGCTGTCTTTTGCGCTGACGCCAGAAGCTCGAAGTTTAGCGGTAGCAGTGACAGTGGTGAGCCTCTCGTCAATCATTCGAACCGGAACCGCTATGGCTTTAGAAAGCTCCGAAGCGATTAGCCTCGCATCATTGGTTGAAGCGGTCTCCTTGCCACTTAGCGAAAGCGGGTCGCCCACATAAACTTCAATAACACCGTGTACATCTGCAAGTTCCGCAATCGAGGCAACAGTGTCCGATGCGCTGGATAATCTTGCAACCGCTGCTAAAGGTGAGGACAAAATTGCTTCACTATCGCAAATCGCGAGGCCGATTCGCACCTTGCCGACATCGACTGCTAACCTCCGGCCAGTTCGCATTTAGGAGCCCAACTCCTTTTCGATAGCAGCAATTGCTTCTTTGAGCTTTGAAGTTTCAGGGCCCCCGCCTTGAGCGATGTTGTCTTTGCCACCACCGCCACCACCCAAAATTCCAGAGGCCACCTTTACTAGGGTCCCGCTGGAAACGCCAAGCTCTCTTGCTTTACTGGATGTTGCAACAATTAAGGCAATCTTGCTATCTACTAGAGCCGTAACCGCAACGATCGAAGCCTTACTCTCTAGCGCTTGAGAAAGACCTGTCGCGATCTCGCGAACTTGATCGACGGAGAGATCTTCACCGGCCGCGTAATGCAAGAAGTCAAACTTTCCGACCGTTTTTACAGATTTGACCACTTCTGGAATCCGAGAACGGAAACTATCAAGTGCTAGAGATGCTAGCTTCTTCTCAGCTTTTTTGAGCTGCTCAAGAGTTTGTCTAACCTTGGCTACCAATTCTTGTTTAGGGACTTTAAGGGACTCAAGAATTTGCCCAACTATTTGAGCCTCGGCGGACAGAGCTTGAAAAGCTTCAAATCCAACAAGCGCTTCGAGTCGGCGTGAACCAGATCCAACCGATGCCTCGCCGAGAATTGACACTAACCCCACTTGAGACGATCGAGACACGTGAGTACCACCACAAAGCTCCCTTGACCAAGGACCGCCAATTTGAATCACTCGAACTAGTTCGTCATAGGTTTCTCCGAAAAGGGCGATGGCCCCACTGGCTTTTGCTTCCTCTACGCTCATGAACTCCGCCTGGACCGCAAGGTCTTGACGAATAGCTAGATTTGCAACCTCTTCGATTTCAGTTATTGAAGATTGGCTTAATGACTCGTTCCAGGAAAAATCAAGACGCATATAACCTGGCTTGTTGTAAGAGCCAGACTGAAGTGCGCTTGGGCCCAGCACTTGACGTAAAGCGGCGTGCATAACGTGTGTTGCCGAGTGCGCCTGCGCTGCTCCTAGTCTCCAGTCAGCCGAAACTTGCGCCGAGACTTTAGATCCAACACCGACTTCACCACTTCGGACTGTAACGCTGTGAGAAACAAGTCCCTTTACTGGTTTCTGAACATCCAGAACCTCGAGAGATAGGCCCTCTGCGAAAATGAATCCGGAGTCACTGTCCTGGCCACCAGACTCTGCATAAAAAGAAGTTTCGTCGAGAATCACCTCAGCAACGTCGCCTTGCTTGATGCTCGAAACTACCGCCCCGTCGCGAATAAGGCCCACAACTTTTGCGCTAGTTACTAGCTCCTCGTAACCGGTGAATTTTGTGGATCCAAGGGCGCGGAATTCTCCGTAAACCGAAAGATCGGCATTACCCGAACGCTTTGTCTTTGCGTCGTCCTTCGCGCGCTGGCGTTGAACATTCATAAGAACATTAAACTCCTCGCGATCTAGAGATAAACCTTGTTCCTCGGCGATTTCAAAGGTTAGATCAACAGGAAAACCGTATGTGTCATGCAGTAGAAATGAGCTTTCTCCACTGATGTTGCTCTTGCCTGCTTTCTTAGCTTTGGCAATTTCTTCGTCCAACACTAGGAGTCCGGCGTTTAGGGTGCGAAGGAAGGCTTCTTCCTCAGCTACGGCAATTCGTAAGATGCGAGCAAAGTCCGTGTCTAGCTCAGGGTAGCTAGCCTTCATCGAGTCTTTGGATCGGGTGAATAGCTCCGCGAACACAGGTTTTTCAACGCCCAATAAGCGCATTGCACGAACAACTCTTCTGAGTAATCGGCGGACGACGTAGCCGCGTGCATCATTTGCTGGAACTACCCCATCACCAATAAGCATTAACGCGGAGCGAACGTGATCTGCAACCACCCTGAGGCGAACATCATCGGATTCATTAGCGCCGTAGGTTTTACCCGCGAGCTTTGCTGCCAGATCTAGAACTGGCTTGACCTCATCAATCTCGTACAAGTTGTCAACGCCTTGCATGATGAATGCAACTCGCTCGAGCCCCATACCCGTGTCGATGTTCTTTGAAGGTAATTCACCAAGAATTTCGAAACCATCTTTGCCATCGCCTGCACCTCGTTGGTACTGCATGAAAACTAGGTTCCAGATTTCTATAAAGCGATTCTCGTCGGCTTCAGGTCCACCATCAACGCCATAGTCTGGTCCACGATCAAAATAGATTTCGGAACATGGTCCTGCAGGCCCAGGTTGCCCAGTCGACCAGTAGTTGTCCTTCATTCCACGTTTTTGAATACGCTCCAATGGAATGTCAGCTTCTTCGCGCCATAGCTTGATGGACTCGTCGTCATCTTTGTAAACAGTTACCCAGAGCTTCTCTGGGTCAAAACCCAATCCCCCTTTCGACTGCGGGGATGTTAGAAACTCCCAAGCGTAAGATATAGCCTCACGTTTGAAGTAATCGCCGAAAGAGAAGTTTCCATTCATCTGGAAGAACGTTCCGTGCCTAGTTGTCTTACCAACCTCATCGATGTCGAGGGTGCGAACGCACTTTTGCACGCTTGTAGCTCTCTTGTATGGAGCTGGAACTAAACCAGTCATGTAAGGGATAAATGGCACCATCCCGGCAACGGTGAACATGAGAGTCGGGTCTTCAGATATCAGAGAAGCCGACGGCACAATCTCATGATCTTTACTGGCGAAGTAATCGAGCCAGCGGCGACGTATCTCGGCCGTAAGCAAAGTTACCTACTTGCCAGCGGGCTTTGATTTAGCTGCGGGCTTCTTCGCAGATGAGCGCGAGGTTTTCTTCGCACGTGGCTTTGCTGTCGACTTGGAAGAACCCTTGCCTGCAGTCTTTGTTAGTTCGGTCTCGCGATCCTTGTAGCCTTCTGCTACGGCGTCCGCAAATTCTTGCAAAGAAGCCTTTGCTTCTTCATAAGCTTTGCGAGCCTGAGGATTCTCCTCGATTTGCTTAGCAACGACGACACCAATAGCGACACCAGCTATTAACCAGAAAAGTTTGTTCATTTCTACTTCCTCTTTCCGACTAATTTGCGCACAATATCAGCAAAGCCTGCAATCTTTGCCATTGGTCCACCTATTGAAGATGAGAAAATTGCAACCATTGAGGCAAAGCTCTTGGTGACCTGCGCAACGTCGGAGGAAATCCCATCAAACTTCTTAAGCTGTCGATTCGTCTCTTCCAAAGTTACGGTAAGTTCACTAACTAGAGGCGTTAGCTCATCGGTCATTTGAACCAAAGATTCACCGCTTCTATCAATCAGCTTTCCAAGCTTCAAAATCGGAACTGCCAGAAAAAGCACAAGTAAAACAAATCCACCCGCGGCTATTAGGCTCGCAATTTCTGATGGTGACATGGCGACCTCCCTAAGCGATTCAACTATCTTGCGGCGTAGTACTCAACAACGAGCTGAACTTCACAAGTGACAGGCACTTCTGAACGCAATGGTCGTCTGTTAAGTGTGATCTGAAGCTTCTCTAGCTCAACGGCTAGGTAACCAGGAAGTGGTGGAAGAACATCCACGTGTCCACCAGCAGCTGCCACCTGGAACGGTTCAGTCTTCTCACTCTTCTCGGCAACGTGAACTAGTTGACCGGGCTTGACGCGGAATGAAGGCCTGTCGACTCGCTGGCCGTCTACAAGAATATGTCTGTGCACGACCAACTGACGCGACTGAGCAATTGTGCGGGCAAAGCCTGCACGAAGAAGAATTGCGTCGAGTCTCATCTCTAGAAGCTCTACAAGGTTTTCACCGGTCAATCCAGTGGCACGCTTAGCCTCTTCAAAAGTCTTTTTAAGCTGAGCCTCACGAATGCCGTATTGAGCCCTTAGTCTCTGCTTTTCACGCAGACGAACGGCGAAGTCGCTGTCGGCTTTTCTTTTGGTGCGTCCGTGCTCACCTGGAGCGTAAGGGCGCTTTTCAAGATACTTGGCGGCTTTTGGTGTTAGCGCTAGTCCTAGTGCTCGGGACAGACGAGTTTTACTGCGGGTACGCGATGTCTTAGACACAGCTTCCTTTCAAGTTAGGCAAACAAAGAATGAAACGACAGAGGTTCGTTCCCGTGTGCCCAGAAAGGTCTGCTAAATGACTCTTGTCTATTTGGTTAATCCCTTGCAGCCGCGCTCAGGATTCAAATTGGCAACCTTGGTAGTTTAGCACCGCAACTAGCGGCCCATCAAGCCCTATTGCCTCGAATAATTCGCTTCAGCGCTGTCCAGCGATCCACGAGACCCTTCTCGAAGCCTGAGCTCTTTGGGGTGAAATACTCTGGTACACCCTGAACATAGACCTGGTTCACTACCGAATTCGGGTCATCGTGGGGATACCTATACTCCTCTTCCGTCTCCCCCTTAGATAGGTAATTACTTCGAAGGCTGGCAGGAATAGTCGGGGCAAAGCCATTTTTTACATCAGCGATGGCTTGGTTGATTGCCAAATATGCAGAGTTCGACTTTGGGGCTAGAGCGAGATACACAGTTGCCTCCGCCAAAGGAATTCTGCCCTCTGGCATTCCAATTAACGCGACGCTCTCGTGGGCCGCCACTGCAATAGAAAGTGCTGTGGGGTCGGCTAGGCCGATGTCTTCAGAGGCCAGCAAGATAAGCCTTCTAGCAATAAACCTGGGATCCTCTCCGCCTTCGAGCATGCGAGCTAGATAGTGAATCGCGGCATCCGCGTCAGAGCCACGGACACTTTTAATAAACGCACTTATGGTGTCGTAGTGCTGATCGCCATCACGGTCGTAGCGAACCAGAGCTGATTCCAAGCTCGCACCCACATCTTCCAATCCGATCCCCGCAGGGGTGGAATCTGATAACTCCAGAACCCTAGAAGCCGCAGCCTCTAAAACGGTAAGAGCCCTTCTAGCGTCACCGCCAGAAACCTCGACAATTCTTTTTAGGGCAGCATCTTCAATTTCCACTTTGGAGCCAAGTCCACGGGGTTCGACTATCGCCTTCTTTATAAGGTCGGCGACGGCATCCTGCGATAGCGGCTCCAATCGCACCAGCAATGATCTGGAGAGTAGCGGTGCTATTACGGCGAAGGAAGGGTTTTCAGTGGTAGCTGCAATGAGCAAAATCCCACCGCTTTCAACCGACGGCAACAAAGCGTCCTGTTGAGCTTTGGAGAATCTATGAATTTCGTCAAGAAATACAATCGTTGTTACACCGTAAGTTTCTTGGTCTAGGCGAGCTTTCTCAATTACTTCGCGAAGTTCTTTCACCCCAGTAGACACCGCCGATAGCTCAACAAACCTTCGCCCGGATGAAGTCGCGACTGCTTTGGCGATTGAGGTTTTACCTGTGCCGGGTGGACCCCAAATCAGGATTGATGTGTGAGAAGAGTTAGCGGATTCAGCCTTAGCAAGAATTTGCAAGGGAGATCCAGATAATAAAGCCTTTTCCTGACCGATAACTTCAGCTAGAGTCCTGGGACGCATCCTGGCAGCTAACGGGGCTCCCCCCGAAAACAGTGATTGGCTCATAAGCACAAGGCTATTAGAAAGCCCTTGAAAAGCTTTGTAAACTCTCTAATGAACCCAAATAGGAAGTTGAACAACCTTGACTAAAACGCCAATCGGGAAATCTTCAGACCGAGAAAGACTTGCAAGATTTTCCGCCAAGCAAGAACTGGAAGCCAGTAAGGCGACTCGAAGAAAAATAGATAACCGTCTTGCCGTTGTTGTTTCAGTTCTAGCCATCGCTCTAGCAGTGGGTTCCCAGCTGACTTACACTGCGCTCAAGCCTGAGCCAGAAGCAATAATTCCGGAGGTAACTCCTACCGAACCATCGGCTCCGATTCCTGATCTTTCGATTGCTGAGGGCAGAACGTGGACAGGCACCATGCAAGTTGGCGATGCAAACCTGGAAATTGAACTCGACGGTGCACTAGCACCGCAGGCCGTTGCGAGCTTTATAGATCTTGCGGGTAAGGATTTCTTTAGCGGGATAACTTGCCATCGGCTAACTACCGGTGGCATTTTCGTGCTCCAATGCGGACAATCGAGCAATACCCCAGATGGTGGTCCTGGCTACAATTTTGGTCCGATTGAGAATGCTCCAGCGGATAACTTGTACGTAAAAGGAACCCTTGCGATGGCCCGAGTTGGTTCCTCGGCACTGGGGGCAGAGGAAGCGGCTGCCAGCATGGGTAGTCAATTCTTCATTGTCTATCAGGACTCGACAATAGGTGCAGATGAGGCAGGCGGATACACAGTATTTGGCAAGATCAATGGCGGACTAGAAGATCTGCAGTCAGTTATTGATGCCGGCGTCGATGGAGGCGGGGTCGATGGCCCTCCAGCCCTGGAAACTAAGCTTGGCGCAATCGAACTAAGATAATTACTTACCACTAGCCCGCAGGAGCAAACCGGTGACACAAACAGTAAACAGCCACGGCCGAGTAGACGAAGACAACAACGTCTACGTGTTCGACAATGGCTCGGAGCGCAAGGTTGGTCAATATCCGGGTGTCCCAATGCAGGAGGCGCTGGCCTACTTCGAGCGCAAGTTTGCTGAGCTAGAAGGCAACGTAAGAATTCTCGAGCAACGAGTAAAAGGTAAAGCCGACGCAGCCAGCATCTCAAAAGCCGCTCAAAAACTATCCTCGGATCTAGCCGAGCCTGCCGCAGTCGGCAATATTCAAGAACTGCGAGAGCGGGTCGCTAGCATCACTCCAAGCATCGAACAGATGAAAAAAGACAAGACTGAAGCTTCCGGGAAAGCTATTGCGCAGACACTTGCTACCAGACGAGAAATTGCTGCCAAAGCTCAGGCGCTTGCCGACAAAGACCCGAAGAAGACACAGTGGAAAGCCGCTTCTGCGCAGATGAATGAGCTGTTCGAGAAGTGGCAGCAATCCCAGAAGGCCGCGCCAAAAATCTCACGCAAGGACTCGGAGCCGATCTGGAAGAGCTTCTCTCAGGCGAGAACCAAGTTTGAAGCCAACAAGCGCGCATTCTTCTCTGCTCTTTCAGCTGAGAGTAAGAATGTTCGCGTCAAGAAAACAGCCCTTGTCACACAAGCAGAAGCACTGGTTGCCAAAGGTGCTGACTCAGCGACGGAGTATCGCAAGCTTTTGGATCAGTGGAAGCTAGCCGGGCGATCTCAAGGAACACAAGATGACCTGCTCTGGGACAAATTCAAAGCTGCTGGCGACAGTATCTACGCAGTTCGCAAGGAAGTTATTGCTAAAGAGTCAGGCGAATTCAAGGCGAACTACGAAGCCAAGCTGCTAATAATTGCGGAGGCAGAGAAGCTTGACCCAATAGCGAACCTTTCAGAAGCTAAAAAGCAGCTGCTATTGATTCAAGCTCGTTATGAGAAAGCCGGCAAGGTTCCAAAGGACAAGATTCGCGAGACCGATGACCGAATGCGTGCGGTTGAGAAGAAAATCAAGGAAGCGGAACAAGAGAATTGGCGTAAATCGGATCCGGCTGCAATTGAGCGAACTAGCGGAGTTCTTTCTCAGCTTGAACAGTCAATTGCAAAACTAGAGAAGGAATTGGAAGCCGCCGAGCTGGCAGGCGATAGCTCAAAGATTCAACAGGCTAAGGACGCACTAGAGGCTAGAAGAAGCTGGCTCACAGTAGTCAAGCAAAACTAAAACTAGCTACTGCGAAACTCGATATACGTCGTAAACTGCTTCAATTCGCTTCACTGCAGCTAGTAAATGATCCAGCGCAGCGGGGTCACCCATCTCAAACACAAATCTACTGAGCGCAACCCGGTCGGTTCTGGTAGATACCGAGGCCGACAAGATGTTCACGTGGTGCTCACTGAGCACCCTTGTTACGTCACTGAGTAGTCCAGAGCGGTCGAGTGCCTCAACTTGGATTTGCACCAGGAACATTCTCTTAGACGATGGTGCCCAAGAAACATCAACCAGTCGCTCTGACTCAAGCTTAAGAGAGGTTGCGTTTTTGCAATCATCACGATGGACTGAAACACCACTACCTCGGGTGACAAATCCCATAATCTTGTCCCCAGGAACCGGCGTGCAGCAACGAGCCAGCTTCACCATCACGTCAGCATCACCCTTGACCAAAACACCCGAGTCGCCCTCGTTTACGCGTCGCGGGGATTTGGTTGCAACTGGCAACTCAAATTCACTGTCGCTTTCTTGGTCGGAACTCGAACTTACCGTCAAGCGATCGATTATCGATTGAGCAGATAGATGACCTTCGCCAAGGGCGGCATACAAAGCACTTACGTCCTGTAAACCTAGGTCGCCAACTAACTTGGCGAGCGAGTCCAAAGACATTAGCTGCTGTAATGGCAGTCCAAGCTTTCGCATTGCCTTGGTGAGATTTTCCTTGCCTAGCTCAATTGCGTCCTCGCGCCGTTCCTGGGAAAAGTGGTGCTTTATCTTTGCGCGAGCTCGTGGTGAGGCAACAAAATTCAGCCAGTCCTTAGAAGGCGAAGCGTCTAATGACTTAGAGGTAAGTACCTCTACGACGTCCCCAGAATTTAGAGTGCTATCTAGAGGGCTGATTCGTCCGTTTACCTTTGCACCGACAGTCCTATCTCCAACTTCGGTGTGCACTGCGTACGCAAAGTCAACTGCCGTCGCTCCAGAGGGCAACCCGATGACTTTACCCTTTGGCGTAAAGACATAGACCTCTTTGGCTCCGATTTCAAACCTGAGTGCGTCTAGAAACTCCCCCGGGTCTTGCGTTTCGGCTTGCCAGTCGGATAGGTGCTTGAGCCAAACCAAATCGTCTTGTGTTGTAGTTTGAGACTTCCCCGCCTGCTCTTTATACATCCAGTGGGCGGCAACACCGTACTGAGCCCGCTGATCCATTTCAGCGGTTCTAATTTGTATCTCAACGGTACGTCCCTCGGGACCGATGACTGTCGTATGAAGTGATTGATAAAGATTGAACTTGGGCATTGCAATGTAATCCTTGAAACGTCCTGGAACCGGATTCCATCTGGCGTGAATAGCACCTAGCACGGCGTAGCAATCTCTAACAGACTGAACGAGAACGCGAATACCAACCAGATCGTAGATTTCATCGAACTCGCGACCGCGAACCACCATTTTTTGGTAAATGCTGTAGTACTGCTTTGGTCGTCCAGCTACCTTGCCTTTGACTTTTTCAGCCTTAAGGTCTGCTTCTATCGCGCCAATTACTTCTTCTAAGTACTGCTCGCGCATTGGGGTCCGCTGGGTCACTAGGTTTACTATTTCCTCATAAACCTTCGGGTACAAAATCTCAAAGGACAGATCCTCTAGTTCGAGCTTGACTGTGCTTATACCTAAACGGTGGGCTAAGGGCGCGTAAATCTCAAGCGTTTCCTGCGCCTTGCGCTTGGCGGAATCCTCGGAAACGAACTTCCAAGTTCTGGCATTGTGTAATCTATCGGCAAGTTTGATCACCAAAACCCTGATGTCCTTAGACATTGCGACAACCATCTTGCGAACTGTCTCTGCTTGGGCGCTATCTCCGAACTTGATCCTGTCCAGCTTTGTGACGCCATCAACCAACATGGCTACCTCATCGCCGAAATCACTTCGAAGTTTTTCCAGAGAATAGGGAGTGTCTTCGACGGTGTCATGCAGTAAAGCCGCGGCAATTGTGGTGGCACCAATTCCAAGATCGGCAAGAATTTGGGCTACCGCAACAGGGTGAGAAATGTAGGGCTCACCTGATTTTCTCAGCTGCTCCGAATGCGCCTTTTCAGCGGCAACGAATGCCTTCTCGACCAAGCCAAGATCGGCCTTTGGGTGATTGGCTTTGAGTGACTTGATAACCTGCTGGAGCTCTTGGGTATAGGAAGGCTGTTTTGAGAAAATGCGCGGCAGACGCGACCTGATTGAACTGGAGTCTAAGTCAGTCATGCTCTTGCCCTTCCAGGCTCAAGCCTACTCTTGCGAACGGAATAGCTCTATTTTTTTGTTTTGAACCTAGGTTCGCTCTCGCGCAGGTGAACATAAACCGGAGAAGCTATAAAGATCGAAGAGTATGTACCAACAATCATTCCGATGAACAACGCCAGTGCGATATCGCGCAAGGTGCCAACTCCTAGGACGAATGCTCCAATGAACAAAATGGCTGCCACTGGCAAAATCGCAACCACAGACGTGTTGATCGACCTAACCAGAGTCTGGTTGACCGCAAGATTCACCTGAGAGGCGAAAGTTGTGTCCTCTGAGAACTCCACACCAAGGGTATTCTCACGAACCTTGTCAAAAACCACCACAGTGTCATACAGCGAGTAACCGAGAATTGTGAGAAGTCCGATAACAGCGGCGGGAGTAACTTCAAATCCGGTGAGGGCATAGATTCCGGCGGTGATTACAACGTCGTGGGCTAAGGCTGCCAGGGCCGCAATTGACATCTTGAACGTCCGGAAGTAAAAAGCCATAAGGACTGATACCAGTATCAGAAACACAATCAGGCCATTTAGGGCCTTGGATGTCACATCAGCTCCCCAGTTAGCCCCAATAAATGATGAGGTTACAGACCCGGAAGAAAGTCCATAGGCATTCGCCAAAGCAATTCGAATCTCTTCGGTAGTCACATCATCTAGCTGCTCGGTTTGTATTCTTACCGAATCAACACCAACAGAAGTAACAATAGGCTGCGTCTCTGGATCAACTGATTGGACTGCGTCTCTTGCCACCTGCTGAGAAGTGTCCCCCACTCCATCGATACGGAACTCGCTGCCGCCTCGAAACTCAATACCAAAATTGAATCCGCCACGGGCTACCGGAGCAACGATTGCAACAATCACCAGAACAATGGCAATCCCATACCAAAGCTTTCGACGGCCTACAACGTCGATTGAAACTCTTCCACTGTAAAGATCGTTACCGAATTCTCTGAACTTTGACATTAGTTGCCACCTGACTTGTCTGCTTCTTCGAGTGCGGCCTGTGCTTTTCGTTCGGCAATGGTTTGCCTCGTGGCGGCTTCTTTGGAAACCTTCAAGGCTTTTCCTTGGCTCAACGTTGGAGTTACTCTAAATTGACCTCGGCCAACGTATCCCGAAGCCTTCAACGCCTTGGAGTCAAAGCCTGACCAAGGATGACCCGAGCTAAAGAACTTGGTGCGCGCAAGTAGCCGCAGAAGTGGGTGCGTGAAGAAAAACACGACAATCAAGTCAACAATTGTTGTGAGTCCCAAAGTGAACGCAAAACCACGAACGTTACCGACAGTCAAAAGAAACAGAGTTGTGGCAGCTGTGAAGCTAACTGCATCTGAAGCCAGAATTGTTCGAATTGACCTCTTCCAAGCGTTTTCAACCGCAACCTCAAGGTTTCTTCCTTCACGAATCTCATCACGGACTCGCTCGAAGTAAACGATAAAGGAGTCAACCGTAATACCGATGGCGACAATGAGTCCAGCGACACCAGCCATCGACAATCGGTATCCCTGTCTCCAGGAAAGGAATGCAATCAACAAATACACCAAGACGGCGGCAACCAGAAGCGATCCAACGGTGACAATCGCCAATCCTCGATACTGGAACGCGGAATAGATGACTACGAGAATCAAACCAACCAAACCGGCCAGCAGACCGCTGGTTAATTGATCTTGACCTAAGGTTGCCGAAATGTTCTCCTGGCTTTGAACCTCAAATCCAATTGGCAGAGATCCATATTTCAGCTGATCAGCAAGAACTTTAGAGGAATCGCGATCGAAGCTCCCGGTGATCTGGGCCGAGCCATTAGTAATGACTGCCTGGGTGGTAGGGGCGGTGATGACAAATCCATCCAATGTGATCGCGAATTGGTTCCTCGGCTGCTCTAGTGGGAACAATCTTTGAGTTACTGTCGAGAAACCCACGGTTCCAACTTCATCGAACTCAAGGTTCACAGCCCAGGTGTTGGTCGAAGCACCAGTAGAGGATGTGACCGTTCCGTTTGATGCGTCGGAGATGTTTGCTCCATCGACTTCAACAGGACCAAGAATGAACTTCGACAATCCGTTTACGTCACAGGTAACCAAGGGAACAGTTGGATCATCGATCTGGCCTGGCTCTCTGAATACGGAGGCACAATCAAGATCATCAAATTCTTTTTGGATTTCTGGTGTGATCCAATTTAAATCACTGCCGTCAGTTGGCGCAGCGGATGGCGCTTCTGCTGCTGGTGTTTCTTCTGGCGCAGGCGACTCTGTTGCGTCTGGGTCAGAAGTCTCCGAACCATCAACCGCGGCAGTTGGTGTGCCGGCACTAGTAACCAAAACAGGTCGAAACTCCAATTTGGCGGAAGCCTTGATTAGCGCGAGTGTGTTCTCGTCAGGGATTCCTGGGATGGAAACGATGATGTTTGTATCACCCTGGGTAATCACCTGAGATTCGCTAACACCACTGGCATCAACACGCTGGCGAATAATTGAAACCGCTTGATCTAATTGCTCGGTCGTTACAGCTTGGCCATCCAGCAACAGCGGAGAAAGAATGATTTGAGTTCCACCCTGAAGATCAAGGGCCAACTTAGGAGTGAAGCTAGCGTTCTCGTCGGTAGTTGACCCGAAGCCGATAAGTCCGGCGAGTCCGAAAATGATTACTAGTAACCAAATCAGGGATTTGCGTGCCGATTTTACGGTGTTGCTAGCTGCCAACTGTGTGCTCCCCTATTACTTTCCGGAATTGGCTTTAGGGGCCTTTGGCTTTTTTGCAGCTGTACTAGAAGTCTTAGTAGCCGATGTGGCCTTCGGAGCTTGATCTATTCTGCTCACTGCCCCAATTGCAACAGTTAACTTCTGGCCTGGAGCTGTTTCGAGTTCGACTCGATCATCTTTAACGCTCAAAATCTTTCCAAAAATGCCACTGGTTAGCATTACCGCCGCACCCTTCGCAACTTCCGAGCGGAGCTTTTCAGCAGTCTTCTTGCGGTTACGTCCAGAGATAAAAATCCAAACACCCAAGAAAGTCAGGGCAAGGAAGAAAAATAAGGTGTCCGACATGAGGGCCTAACGTCAAAAAACGCGCTTTTGCGCGTGGCTAATTATAACTTAACCCTTAGTGGGCCAGTTAACTGAATTCACTGGCTCCCAGGTGCCGATAGGCCAAAGAAGTCGCTTGGCGACCCTTGCTGGTCCTTTGAATTAGGCCTTCCCGAAGGAGGTAGGGTTCAACAACCGATTCGATGGTGTCAGGCTCTTCTCCAATGGCCACAGCAAGTGTGGATAGCCCAACGGGCTTACCTTGAAACTTCACAATTAGCGCCTCGAGTATTTGCTTATCCAACCGATCCAAACCAAGTGAATCTACTTCGTAAAGCTCAAGTGCCTTTTTGGCAACGTCGGCTGTAATTACACCGGCGCCATCAACCAAAGCAAAATCACGAACCCTCCGAAGAAGCCTGTTGGCGACTCGTGGGGTACCTCTAGATCTAGAGGCAATCAACTCGATGGCCTCAGTCTCAGCTGAAAGTGTTAGCTGCTTGGCTGCGCGAACCAAAACCGTAGCCAAATCCTCGTGGCCGTAAAACTCAAGGTTGGCGGTGTATCCAAAACGGTCACGCAATGGATTTGGCAACATCCCAGACCTTGTCGTTGCTCCCACCAGAGTAAACGGTTCCAAATCTAGAGAAATAGAAGATGCACCAACACCTTTTCCAACCATCACGTCGACCCGAAAATCTTCCATCGCGAGATATAGCAATTCCTCTGCAGGTCTAGCCATTCTGTGAATCTCGTCAATAAACAACACCTCACCAGCGGAAAGCGAAGAAAGAATTGCCGCGAGGTCCCCCGCATGCTGGATTGTTGGACCGCTGGTAATTCGAAGTCCTGATCCAATCTCGGAAGCGACAATCATCGCAAGAGTTGTTTTACCTAGCCCTGGAGGACCAGCCAGCAAGATGTGATCTGGTGCACGATTTTGTAACGACGCAGCTTTTAGAAGAAGCCCCAGTTGCTTTGAGACATTATCTTGGCCTACAAACTCCGCAAGAGTTGTCGGCCTTAGTGCAGACTCAAACGCCAAATCACTTTCTGAAAGAGCAGGGCTCAAGATATCGTTCACTTGGAGCCAGACTTTGCAAGATGCTGAAGTGCAAGCTTCAAAATGTCTTGGTCCGACATATTTGGACTCGAAACCTTGCGGACTGTAATTGTTGCTTCTTTCTCGCTGTAACCAAGTCCTACAAGAGCGTCCACGCTTGCCCTAGCTTTTCCAGAGCTAGCTGACGTGCTCGAGCCACCAGAAATCTTTCCAGCTAATGAGAGGGCTATTAGCTTCGCAGTTTTTACTCCTACTCCGGACACTGACCTGAAAACCGCATCGGATTCACTGGCAACTGCGTCGGCAATCTCCGCGACGGAGAGTGAAGTCAGAATGGAAAGTGCTGATTTCGGACCAACTCCATTTACGGATCTGAGAAGATCGAAAGTCTCCAGCTCCATAGCATCTAGAAATCCATAGAGTGTGAGGGAGTCCTCGCGGACCACAAGCACCGTCTGGAGAGTCGCGTTCTGACCGATAGCTATTGTTGAAGCGATTCGATTGGTGGTGTGCACGAGCAGCCCAACGCCACCAACTTCTAGGGTGACCGCGCCAAGCGTGCTTGCTAACACTTTTCCTGACACTGAGGCAATCACGAACTTAGCCTAACTAGCGATTGGATTTGCCTCTTGCTGATTTCACTGCGGAGTGCCACTTCTGTTGAGCTTTGGTGTAGCTCGCGGAGCTATTTGATCCTCTGTAGCCCTGACAGATGGCGATAGCCAGAGCGTCCGCGGCGTCCGCCGGCTTGGGGACCTCATCAAGGCCGAGAAGCTTTGCAACCATCGCACCTACCTGAACTTTGCCCGCTCGACCAGACCCCGTAACCGCGGCCTTGACCTCGGTAGGGGTATGCATGGCCATCGGAATCTTGTACTTATGAGCCAAGAAGATAGCGACCCCGGCAACTTGGGCAGTACCCATAACTGAAGACAGGTTCTGTTGCGAAAAGACTCGTTCAATGGCAATCACATCGGGCTTGAACTTAGAAATCAAAGTCTCGAGCTCGGTTCCAATCGCGCCAATTCTTGAGTCAAGCTCTGCAGTTTTTGGAGACTGAATCACTCCTACGAATACCAATGTGGTCTTTCGGGACTTGCCAAGATCAATAACGCCAACACCACAGCGAGTAAGGCCAGGGTCAACTCCCAGGATTCTGGTCACGCTTAGGCTTCTAGCTCCGCTAGCACTTCTGGGGACATATCGAAGTTTGAATAAACGCTTTGAACTTCGTCGGAGTCTTCTAGTGCCTCAATTAGTTTGATTACAGTTCGGGCAGTATCGACGTCTACTTGGATTGAAGCGGCCGGGACGAACTCAACATCCGCGCTGTCATAGTCCAGACCCGCGCTCTGTAACGCGGACCGAACGGAGACCATTTTGGAAGGGTCAGTTGTTAGTACAAAACTGGAGTCTCTAGCTTCGATGTCTTCCAGTCCGTGCTCCAAACCCGCCTCCAGGATTTGATCTTCGCTAACTGAATCCGAGCGCTCAATCGTGATTACTCCCTTACGGCTAAAAAGATAGGAAACGCTTCCTGGATCAGCCATTGTTCCACCGTTACGGCTTACGGCCAATCGCACATCGGCTGCTGCGCGATTCTTATTGTCGGTCAAACACTCGATGAGAATCGCAATTCCATTTGGGCCATAGCCTTCGTAGAAAATTGTCTGATATTCAACAGCGTCAGCATCTTGACCTGATCCGCGCTTGATTGCGCGCTCGATGTTGTCGTTAGGCAGGGAGCTCTTTCGCCCCTTCTGCACAGCGTCATACAGAGTGGGGTTACCGTCCATGTCCGGACCACCGGTTCGAGTGGCAACCTCAATGTTCTTGATCAGCTTGGCGAAAAGTTTTGCACGGCGCGAGTCAATGATCGCCTTTTTGTGCTTGGTGGTGGCCCACTTGGAATGACCGGACATTTTTCTCCTTGAATACTTTCGCTATGAATTCTAAATCAGAACTATTGGGGTGAACTTGCCATCTTCAAAAAGTACTCGTGGACAAAGGTTTCGCCAGTGATCTCGGGGTGAAACGATGTTGCCAACATGTTCTGCTGCCTAACTGCAACCACTCTCCCATCGCTTAGCTTCGAGAGGACCTTTACAGCCTCCCCCACTCTTTC
>NZ_JBIILG010000023.1:0-17068 GCF_044232805.1 Rhodoluna sp. | reverse complement strand
AGGCTGGGCCGGGCTTCCAGTTGATTCTATTACTACTTGATAGCGTCGATAATTGCTTGTGCCTTCTCGCGCAAGCTGGCACTAATCGGTGCTGTACCTCCAGCAGATGCCGCGGTAGCCTGGCCCTGCTCAGAGATGATGTATGAAGCATATGCCTTCACTAGTGTGGCGGCTTCTGCATCTAGGTACTCGTTGCAACCAGTTAGGTAGGACACTAGAACGAGCGGGTAAACTCCGGACTCAGTAGTGTCACGTGCAATCTTGTAAGCCAAGTCGTAAGACTCTCTGCCTTCAACTGGAGATGAAGCTTCGATAACCTTTGAAGCTGCTTCTGCACTGTAGGAAACATAGCCGTCTCCAACCTTGATCGCAACAGTTCCTAGGTCTCCTGCCTTAGAAGCATCTGCGTAACCAATTGTTCCGTTACCTGCGGTTACAGCGTCAACAACACCGGAAGTTCCCTTTGCGCCCTCGCCACCGTACTCGGTCGGCCAGGTCTCAATTACTCCAACTGTCCAAATGGTTTCAGCGGTCTTGGTTAGGTAGTCAGTGAAGTTCTTGGTGGTTCCAGAATCGTCGGAACGGTGAACTGCAGTGATTGCCAACTCTGGAAGTTCAACGTCTGCGTTCTGAGATGCAATTGCATCGTCGTTCCACATTGTGATCTCGCCAGCGAAGATTCCAGCTACAGTAGCTGCGTCTAGGTTAAGGCTTGAGACACCGTCCAAGTTGAAGATAACTGCAATTGGGGAAATCCAAACTGGGAATTCCCAAGGCTTGGTCCCTGGAGCACAAGCAGCGAACTCTAGAGCAAGTTCCTCATCTTTCCAGTATGAGTCAGTTCCAGCGAAGACAACTCCTCCGGCAGTAAACGCTTCGCGTCCAGCACCAGAACCAGAAGGATCGTAGTTGATGGTCACATTAGGGTTAGCAATTTGAAACTCTGCGATCCAGGCTTCTTGACCGCTACCCATAGAAGAAGCACCTGAGCCGCTGATGGTGCCGCTAAGTGTTGATTCTGGAGCAGTTTCTTCGTTTGATGCAGCTGCACAGCCACTCAAAACTAGAGCGCTAGCTCCAGCAATAGCTGCCAGTTTGATTAATCGTGACATGTAGTACCTTTCGTAAGATGTCGGGTTGACAGACACCAAGTTAACTCGACCCCCCAAACAGGGGTTGTCCTGAAGGTGAACGAACGGGAAACTCTTTTTGTACATTTGGCCCAGATTCCTTGATAGCTGGCAGATTCAGCCCTGCCAAGCAACTTGGATAAACTTTGAGGACTATGAAGCTAAAAACCTGGGCAGTAATTGCGCTGGTTTTTGTGGCGGTTGTCTGGGGTGCTGGGTTTGTCCTTATGAAGGACGCCATAGACGACCAGCCCGTTTTCGACTTCTTGGCAACTAGGTTCACCCTGGCAACTCTTGTAATGATTGCCATCCGGCCTCAAGTTTTATCAGCCATCAATAAGCAGACCCTTTTTCGAGGTTCGGTTCTTGGCGGGATGCTAGGCCTTGCATACATCACCCAAACAATTGGTCTTGACCTGACCACCGCCGCAATCACCGGCTTCTTGACTGGTTTGTATGTTGTCTTCACCCCAATACTTTTCTGGTTCGTGTTCAAGAAGAAAGTAGACAAGAAAGTCATTGTTGGAACAACGCTGGCTCTAACTGCTTTGCTTTTCATTTCGTTCAACGGAATCTCTTTTGATCCGGGTCAGGTATGGCTTATTGCCTGTGCTCTTCTGTTCGCAGGACACATCATCGGCCTTAGCTTCTGGAGTAATGCCAAAGACATTTACCCACTCACGGTTATTCAATTGGGTTCGGGGGCTGTTGTTTGCTGGTTGGGGGCTGTACCAGACGGGTACCAGCCGCCACCTAATGCTTTCGTGTGGGGAACAGTTGTATTTACAGCAGTGTTCGCAACAGCCATGGCATTTTTGATTCAGACTTGGGCGCAATCAATCATGGACCCCTCTAGGGTGGCAATCATATTGACTGGCGAAATTGTTTTCGCTGCTGCGATTGCAGTTGCCGTTGGGCAAGAAGTTTTGTCAGCAAGAACCGTGATTGGTGGGGTTTTGATTGTGGTTGCGATGCTGATTGTTGAGTGGCCGGATAAGAAGAGCAAGAGCCCACTGGATCAACCTCACTTCACCTAAAGCTTTGCTAGCCTTTGGCCATGGCAATCTTGGCTATCGATGCGGGCACCACAGGTGTGACGGTCCAAGTTGTTTCCGACAAGGGCAAAGTAATTTCCAGAGGGTACCGAGAATTCCTTCAATACTTCCCTGCCCCAGGTTTGGTTGAGCACGAACCAGAGGAGATTTGGCAGGCCACCTTGGCGGCAGCTAGCGATGCAATCTCTCAAACTTCAGAGCCACTGGTTGCAATTGGAATTACTAACCAACGAGAGACAGTTGTGCTGTGGGATAGCAAAACACTTAAATCTCCTCGCAAGGCAATTGTCTGGCAAGACAGAAGAACTTCTGATCTCGTCGTAGACCTCAAGGCCCAAGGGTTAGAGGGCAAAATACATAGCATTTCGGGGCTGATTCTGGATCCATATTTTTCGAGCAGCAAACTCCTTTGGATATCTCAGAACGAAAAAACCATATGGGGCAATGTCCTTTCTGGCCAGGTAAAAATCGGCACAGTGGATTCCTATCTGGTTGCAAGATTGACAGCTGGTAAGAGCCACATCACAGACGCCAGTAATGCCTCAAGAACACAACTGATGGATATCCGAACTGGCAATTGGAGCAATGAGTTGCTGGAGATATTCAATGTGCCGGCTGCTGCTTTGCCAACCATCGTTCCAAGCTATGGCAAATTAGCAACCACGGATCCCGCGAGCTTTTTGAATCTTGAACTCCCGATCACAGGAATGGCCGGAGACCAGCAAGCAGCGTTATTTGGCCAAACCGCATTTGAGATTGGTGAAAGTAAGTGCACCTATGGCACCGGAGCTTTCATGCTCACCAACACCGGCTCAACAATTGTCCACAGCAAAAACAACCTGCTGACAACAATTGCCTGGCAAGAGCCGAATGGAAACACAACTTATGCCCTGGAAGGTTCTGTGTTTGTCGCAGGTGCCGCGGTCCAGTGGCTTCGAGATGGTCTTGGTTTGATGGAGACTGCGAGTGAGATCGAAGAACTTGCCTTGCAAGTGCCAGATAGTGCTGGTGTTGTTTTTGTCCCCGCGCTAACTGGCCTTGGCGCACCCCACTGGGATCCAGACGCCAAGGGAACGATATTAGGTATCACTCGCGGGACAACCAAGCAGCACCTAGCAAGAGCAACTCTTGACGCCATTGCCTTTCAGGTTAGAGATTTAGTTAGTGCGATATCGTCCGATACCAAGATCAAGCCCACAGGCCTTCGAGTTGACGGTGGAGCTGCAAGAAATAACCTGCTCATGCAGCTACAAGCTAATTGTCTCGGTGTGCCCGTTATAAGAGGTAAGGATCTCGAATCCACAGCCCTTGGAGCTGCTTTTCTTGCTGGCCTTGGATCAGGAGTGTGGAGCTCCAAAGAGGAATTGAGGAAGGTTTTCGAACTCGATCGAAGTTTTGACCCGGAGCCATTCGACGAGAACATCTTTGAAAGCTGGACAAAAGCTGTGGAACTGAGTTCCAAGTGGAAGTAATCGCGAAAATCTCATAGTTGCTACAATTAGGGGACGCTTTTGGCGTCGCTAGGGCCTCTAGCTCAGTTGGTTAGAGCAACGGACTTTTAATCCGTGGGTCGTCGGTTCGATCCCGACGGGGCCTACCAGCAGCACTTCAAATAACTTCGATTGCCTGTGGCAATCAGCAAAGAACTCCTATGAGTTCTTTTTGTTGGCAGCCTTGGCCTGCTTGTCTAGGCGCTTTTCTTTTAGATTCTTCGCTGGTGCCTTTTTGTTGTTCTTTTGTGGTTTCTGTTCTTTCTGAGCCATGATTTCCTCTTCTCGTTGGATACATTCCTAATTCAAATCTATCGGATGTTGGTTTTCCTCTGTCCGATATATATAACAATAACTACTACTGAGACATAAAGAGCTTGACTCACAGCAACTACCCTCTCCCAGACGCCAACATTCGTGGTGTTTGGGTCTGTCCAGCTACTTAGAAACCACAGGGCCAATGCCACTTGCAGCGCCGTGCCGATTATGGCTGCCGGGGGCTTCAGAATCCAAGGAGCATCCTTGCGAGTTCTCATGGCGAATAGGTGCCAGCCGGCTGATAACACAAATGAGGCAATTGCAAAGACCCGATGCCAAATCGAGTATCCAATAAGAGGTGTGGGGAAAATAGTAAGCCCGAAGGTGCAAATCGCAGCTAGGAACAGAGCGATTCTTCCTGGCATTGCAAATGTCTTTGCATAGATGGCTGCGATTAGAGTCAACACTCCCCCAAGAATGAAGAAACTGGACATGATCAACTGCACTGGGGATTCATTGGCAGCCAGATCACTTATTGTCTGGCGAACCGGGTCATAGCCAACCCAAAGTGCCCCAGCGATACTCCAGCCAAGCAC
This sequence comes from Rhodoluna sp., assembly GCF_044232805.1. Taxonomy (GTDB): domain Bacteria; phylum Actinomycetota; class Actinomycetes; order Actinomycetales; family Microbacteriaceae; genus Rhodoluna. The sequence goes on along the minus strand of NZ_JBIILG010000023.1, from coordinate 12,539 downwards.
GGACTGAATCGGACCGATGATTGCAGCTATGAATGCTGGTTTCTCAATTGACTTCATGAGGTGAGCTTACTCACTTTCGATTTGGGGGCCTAGAATTCAATCGAGCATGCCCTTCAATTTCAAAGGTGGTGGAGAATGTCAGAAATAGAGCTATCGCTGGCTGAAGCCGCCGAAAAAGGCAATGTCAAGGTTCTAACTTCAATCTTGGAACTGATGGCTCCCCACGAGATTGCGGAAGAGTTGAACCGACTCGATTCTGTCGAGAGCACGTTGGTGTGGCGACTACTACCTAAAGACGAAGCGCTGGAGGTCTTTGAGGAACTCGATACTTCAAATCAGCAGCAGATTCTTTCAGGAATAAGGGGCCCGGCGTTTCGAGAGTTGCTTGAAAGCATGGACCCAGACGATCGGGCAAGGCTTTTGGGTGAAGCTCCCGCAAGTTTTGTGAAGAAAGTTCTCGAAGGACTTAGTCCTAAAGAGCGCAAGATGACTGCAGAGCTTCTGGGTTACCCGGAAGAAACCGTTGGTCGTTACATGTCACCTGAGGTCATTGCGGTTGCAGAAACTAGCTCAGTTGGCGAAGTTCTGGATATTATTCGTCGCAAGGGCAACTCCGCCGAGACTGTTTCAGTTCTAGCAGTAGTTGACAGACAAAGAAAATTCATTGGATCGGTTGATCTTACAGATGTTGTGATGGCAGAAACTGAATCCATCATTAGCGAGATAGCTGATCCTGATGCTTCTACAGCCTTGGTAACTGATGACGCTGAAGCAGCAGCGAGGCTGCTGCAAGATACAAATGATCTTGCCCTCATGGTTTTGGATACTGAACAGCGCGTGGTTGGAATATTCACAGTTGACGACGCGATCGACATTATCGAAGAAGCAAACAGCGAGGACTTCGCGCGCCAGTCTGCGGCACTGCCAAGCTCTGGACACTACCTTTCAGGAAAAGTTTTCAATCTAGCCAGGCTACGTATTGTCTGGTTGATGTTCTTGATTATCGCCGCCACCCTCACTGTTTCAGTCTTACAAATATTTGAAGGCTCACTAGAGAAGTTCACAGCCTTGGCGCTATTCATGCCGATGCTAATTGGTGCTGGTGGCAACGTTGGTTCGCAAGCAGCAACCAGTGCTGTTAGAGCAATTGCTCTTGGTGAGGTCCGACCAAAAGATGTGCTTCGAGTTGCTTGGAGAGAGTCACGAGTTGGACTGCTGCTTGGATTAGGTCTTGGTGTAGTGGGACTTGCCGCAGGATGGATTGCAGCGAGCTGGCAGGTTGGAGTTACCGTTGCTCTAGCAATTGTTGTGGTTTGTATGTGGGCGGCCACCGTTGGATCTGTGCTCCCACTTGGGGCACAAGCTTTGAAGATTGATCCTGCGGTTATTTCGGCACCGATGGTTACAACCTTGGTGGATGCTACGGGTCTTGTAATTTACTTCTTGATAGCGGGAGCAATTCTCGGAGTCTAGGCTCCGCTAGGTTTTTAGATCCAGCGCGAAGCTTGATATTCAGCAAAAACTTTTCTAACAGTTCCAGACCTGCCACGAATCACGATTGACTCGGTAAAGATCATGTCGCCTTTTTTCTTCACCCCTGAAAGTAAGGCTCCATCTGTGACACCGGTGGCAACAAAGAAGGTGTTATCCGAAGAGACCATCTCATTCATTTCATACACGTAGTCAAATTTGAGGCCCGCTGCCGCTCCGCGCTCACGCTCGAAATCTTCTCTTGGTGCCAAGATACCCTGCATAAATCCACCTAGGGCCCGAATGCCACACGCAGTCACGATTCCCTCAGGAGATCCCCCAACTCCAGCGCAGATATCGATTCTCGAATCTCCGCGAGCTGCCTGTATGCCTCCAGCAACGTCACCATCTAGAAGTAACCTGGTCGCCGCACCGGTGTCCCTGATTTGCTGGATTATCTCGCTGTTATATTCACGGTCCAGTACTGCAACCACCATCTCATCAACTGCTTTGCCTGCGGCCTTGGCGTATGCCTTGATGTTTTCACCTATTGGGAGACGTATGTCGCAAACGCCAACTCCAGCAGGGCCTGTCACAAGCTTGTTCATTTTGTAGACGGCTGAGGCGTCAAGCATGGATCCTCTATCCGATACCGCGATCACCGATATGGCATTGTTTCGGCCGGCGGCAGTAAGGGAGGTTCCATCGATGGGGTCTACTGCTATATCTACCTTGGGTCCCTGGCCGTTTCCCACCAGCTCGCCATTGAATAGCATCGGGGCGTTGTCTTTCTCGCCCTCACCAATAACCACCAAACCCTCAAAGTTCACGGTTCCCAGAAAGGCCCTCATGGCATCCACGGCCGCGCCGTCGGATTCATTCTTCTTGCCTTTACCTATAAAGGGGAATGCTTTGATCGCAGCGGCCTCAGTGGCCCGAACCAGCTCCATGGCTAGGTTGCGGTCTGGGTGCAGCGCTGGGGACTCATTCATAAGGTCAGCTTAGCTAGCAACGAAGAGCCCGCCCCGATAGGTCTAACTCTTTTTGAGTCCTGGCCAAAAAGCCCAAAACTAGCCAAATATTGGAGATTTTGGCTAAAAAACTTATGTTTTTATGTCGAATATGGGCAGTTTTCAACCCGAGTATTTGCTGAGTGCGGTGATAAGTTGAATGACGTGTAAGTCATGCGAAGAGGCATCGACGATGGAACTCATCAGCGGTGAATCTTTGTAGGTCTTGCCTCCATCAGCTGAAAGGAAACAAAACATAAATGAGTGAATCCAATTACCTATTGGTTTACAACATGTTCTCGCTTGGAATTGCGAGCATGCTTTTCACCACCATTTTCCTGATTGTGGCTCGTGAGCGCGTACTGCCTCGCTACCGCATGGCGGTTTTGGTATCTGCATCAGTGACCGGTATCGCTGCCTATCACTACTTCAGAATGTTCGACAGCTTCAACCACGTATTCGGCCCAGAAGCAATTGAGGGTGCTGTTTACAACGTTGGCTACCGTTACGTTGACTGGTTCCTAACTGTTCCACTGCTACTAGTTGAGACCGTTGCCGTTCTTGCTCTAGCTAAGTCACTACAGTCTGCTCTGCTAGTTCGTCTAGTTCCAGCAGCTGCTTTGATGATTGCTTTGGGTTACCCAGGCGACGCAGGTCTAGACATTGGTGGAGTTTCAGCTCCAATTTGGGGTCTACTATCCTCAATTCCATTCGTTTACATCCTGTACGTATTGTTCATTGAGCTTGGTAAGTCTCTTTCCAAGCAGTCCAAGCAGGTTCAGAGAAGAATCAAGGAACTACGCCTTCTTCTTCTTGCTACCTGGGGTGTCTACCCACTAGCTTTCATCGCAAACATGAACGCTACTGGATTCGAAGAGCAGGGCTTTGTCCTTCGTGAAACCGGATACACAATTGCCGACATCTTGGCTAAGTGTCTATTCGGCCTAATGATCTTCTCGATCGCTCGTATGAAGAGCGCCGAGGACGACAAGGCATTCGCAGCATCAGAATTCAAGGGCAAGTAACCCTTAGTTCAAACTAAGCAAAAGGCGTCGGGAAACCGGCGCCTTTTGTTTTGCCTTTTTTAGCTCAGTAGCCTTTGCGAAGAAGTGCTGACAAGCCCAACACTGTTGCAGCAATCCAAATGCTGCGTGGTCTGTAAGCCAAGCCCCAGAGCCCACCGTGAACTGCAGAGAAGGTGTGTAGCTCTGTCGTAGTTTCCTTGTTTGTAAAACTTGCTGGATCATTTAAGTCCCTGGCCAACACCGCAGCAGCGGCAGACTTAGCCACCTTCACCTCAAAGGGCTTGACTCCAAAGAGCGGGGCACCTTGGTAGCTGGCCCTCAGAATATTGTGACGAAGAACTGAGTTGGTCCTGGCTGGAGGCGATATTGCGTAAGAGACCTTCACGCCTGAGTAGTGAGCCAAATAGGCTCTCCAGCGCTGAGTCCTTTTTGAAAACGAATAGCTGGGACCCTGCTGCTGAACCGAGGCATCAATCAAAGCAAGCTTTTCTCCATCAGCTCCGTCGTAGAACTTTGGCTTTGCACCTCGAGCAGCATTAATCAAACCAAGCAGACTGTCGCGAATAATGTGAGAAGGTGACCTAGAACCAAATCGAGCAATCGCTCTAGACCCAATGGAGGCTGGTCCCGGGGCTGAGTCTGTTGGTGTTGCGAGCCAGCTAAGAGCTAGCTTGCTAGCGGCGAGTTTCTCCATGGCAACCGCTGCCAAAGATTCTTGAACACCCTGCACTCGAATGTGATTCACACTTGGCGTGTAGGCGTATAGACCTAGAACAAATCTTCTGCTTGGCCTTGACGCGAGCTGCCCCATCCAACTGGAAATCTCTGAGTAGTGCTCCAAGATGTCTAGCCCTGCGACTGCAGCGAGTTCTTCATCGCTCATTTCGGTAACTGGCTTGGTAACAAGACTTCTTCGAATTGGAACCAGCATGGTTCCACCTGTTGATCTTGCCAAGAAAATAAGTTTTTGCCAGCTAGCTGGATTTGGTCTTGCAACTACGGCAACACTTCCACCCCAGCGCAACCAGTGCTCGGTTGGAGCAAACTCAGCCGCTCCCGCGACTGCAAAAAGGAAGTCTTGAGCCAAATTGATGGATTGATTCTTATCTAGAAAGCGGAAACTTTCAATCAGTCCAGGTTCTGCCAGACCATCAGAGACCCACTCGGTTGCGGCTTGCTCCAGTGATCCAGTTAGGCCATCAATTGAGATCTGCTCGATGGGTCCAGTGCCTCGGATCTCGATGGTCTCAACTAGGTCTTTATCGAAACCTTCGGCTACGGCTTGCTTTAGCGGTATCCCGGATTCAGTGAATAGGCAGCTGTGAAACTCTGCCAAGCCCGCCGTTGCTATTTCTGTGGTGTCTTTGACGCTGAGGCCCTCTTTGATTGCAAGGTCCGCGAAGAGCCTTATGTACCAGGTTCGCCAGTTAGGTGCACCAAGGATGTTTTGCTGTAGCTCTGGAAAGCTCTTTGCGCCAGCAGCTAGAACCCGTCTGGCAAGTTCGGTAGATCGAACTAGCTGATTGGTTGCTGGGTCTCTAAATTCAACTGACACGATAGCAAGCCTATTGGCTGATTCAGGAATCAATAAATACGGGTTATTGTTGGATAACTTACGGAGGATAAATCATGACTGAACTAAAGGGCAAAAACATTCTTGTGCTGGGAGCATCTGGCGTATTGGGTTCAACTATCGCAACCCAGCTGGCTAGCCAAGGTGCCACAGTTATGGCCACCTCTTCCTCGATCGAGTCTGCAGAGAGAGTTCCCCATGGCGCGAACCCGAGGCTGCTAGTAGATCTCACCAACCAGGAATCAATCAGAGTTTTGATTGATTACCTGATTGATTCTGATGTGAAAATTGACGGAATCGTTAATGCCACTGGTGTGGTCGCTTTTGGAAACTTTGCTGAGCTTGAGGCAGCCACTTTGAACAAACTATTTGCCGTGAATGTAACTGGCCCAATGCAACTGATTCAAGGTCTAGTTGGATTACTGAAAGCTTCCGCAGTAAGTGGCAACGATCCATTCATCGTGAACATTTCGGGCGTTGTTGCTGAATCCCCAATGGCCGGACTGGCTGCTTACTCGGCAAGTAAGTCCGCTTTGTATGCGTTTGGCCAGGCTATTTCCAGAGAGCTACGACGCGACGGTATTCGAGTTATTGACGCTCGCCCAGGACACACCGAAACCGGTTTGGCAACCAGGGCTATTGCAGGACAGGCGCCAGCTTTTCCAACTGGCCTTACCCCAGAAAGCGTTGCACAAAGGATTGTGAACGCTATCGTTCAGGACGAAAAAGACCTGCCAAGCTCTGCTTTCTAGGCAAACTACGCCTAAATCCAGTTATCGATAAACTGGTGCCGGTGAGAAACATTCCGAAGATAACTACTGACCTGTTTGATGGCAGGCAGATTCACTATTTCGATGACAAAGCCTCCGATCTTCCAAACACTCGCAAAAAGGACCTAAGAGAAACCGCCTCCAGGCCTCCGCTAGCGCATCTAAAGCATGACCCACTAACTGGCGAATGGATTGCGGTGGCAGCACATCGTCACACTCGCGCATACATGCCTCCAAGTAACGAGTGCCCACTTTGCCCCGCTACCGATACTTACCTAAGCGAGGTTCCAGACAACTTTGATGTGGCGGTATTTGAAAACAAGAATCCAGCCTTTGGAGCCCTGCCGGATGGTTCCACGCTTCCGCTCTTGGAATCAACCAGTGCTATCGCACTTGGTGAATCCAAGATGGCTATAGGCCGATGCGAGGTCGTAGTTTTTAGTCCCGAGCACAATGGCTCTTTGGCGCAAATGCCTTCCTCCCGAGTTCACACCGTATTGGAAGCGCTTGCTCAAAGAACCGATGAGCTTCAGGGGCTAACCGGAGTAAAGCAAGTGTTCCCTTTTGAAAACAGAGGACAAGAAATTGGAGTAACGCTTCATCACCCCCACGGTCAGATCTATTGCTACCCCTACGTAACTCCTAGAACCAAGAAATTACTCGAGTCTATAAAATCCCATGGCAGCAGTTTTTTCCAGGATCTTCTCGAGTTCGAGCAAGGCTCCAACCGAGTATTGATCAAATCAGAATCATTCACTGCCTACGTTCCCTTTGCAGCGCGCTGGCCGATGGAGGCTCACTTACTTCCCAACAGGCATGTTAGAAGCCACGCTGAACTAACTGATGACGAGCGGTTGGAACTAGGTGATGTCTACTCGAAGCTACTTCGCTCATTTGAGCTGGCCTACGATACTCCCTCTCCATACATTGCGGCCTGGCATCAGGCGCCACTTGTTCCAGGAGGAGAAAACGCCAGACTGCAGCTTCAGATCACTTCACCAAGACGAGCGGCTGACAAGCTCAAATACCTAGCTGGATCAGAGTCTGCGATGGGGGCATTTATTGCCGACATTCCAGCCGAGGACATTGCCGCGCAGCTAAGAAAAGCTATCTCCTAGCTCAAGCGTTAGGTATTACCTCAACACCGCTATCAATCAAAGAATCAATTGCGCGCTCGGTGGACTCTGCTGAAACCCCTGCGGTAAGAGAGCTAATCACCCGAACATTCAAACCAAGCTTTTTGGCATCAAGGGCCGAAGCCAGAACGCAGTGATCGGTAGCAATTCCAACAACGTCCAACTGGTCGATTTTGTTGCTACTCAGCAATTCTGCGAGTGTGCCGCCGGCTTCTGTGACCCCTTCAAAGGCTGAGTAGCCATGGGCTCCCTGCCCTTTATAGACATGTTCTTGAATGAGATCAAGCTCTAGATTGGGGTGGTAGTTTGCGCCTTCTGTTTTTGCAACACAGTGGATTGGCCAAGAGGTTTTGTAATCAGGCTCTGAACCCGCATCGGCGAAGTGACCCAAGTTGTCATTATCTGCATCGTGCCAATCCCTAGAGGCAACAACCAAGTCATAACTAGATGATTTCAGGAATTCGCTAATCTTTTTTGCCACCGCTTGGCCACCAGCTACCGCGAGTGATCCACCCTCACAAAAATCATTCTGCACATCCACAACCAAAAGCGCTTTGCTCATGAAGGCTCCTAGTCGTTCGACAGGGTGTTGCCGCAACGGTAAAACGATGTCACGAGAGTGTCAATTGCGACTCGGACATCGCTTCCAACAGCACCGTAGGAATAAATTGTGAAGGTAAGGCTGGTGCCGTCTTTTGCTTTAATAATTCCATTTAGAGTGTGAACTTTAGTCAGGTACCCGGTCTTGGCACGAACGTTTCCAGCAGCATCAGATAGGTCGCCCTGGAATCTAGTTGCCAAGCTGCCGGTCTCACCAGCAACCATGAGGCTGTTCTTGATTACGTCAAAATCTCCATAGCCTGAGTCAACCAAGCGCATTAGTTCCGCCATGAACCTAGGAGAAACCAAGTTCAAATCTGACAGACCAGATCCATCTCTTACCGTGACACCGCTAAAGTCCAGGCCTGAGGGCTCCAATAACCTCTCGTAGGCTGTGTCTAAGTTGTCATAGGTGGCATCAAATCCAGCTTCGATGGTTGCTATTTTTCCAAGAGCTTCCGAGAGGCTGTTGTCTGAGGAAACAAGTACGTTTGCAATCCAGTCACTCATCGGCTGCGAATCAACCTTGGCGATCTCAACAAAGCCTGATGGAGCCGAACCCTGAATTAGGGTGGCGGCTGGGGCAAGCTCAGCTAGGCCAAGCTTGAACTGTTCCCCCGCACTTGTTACTGGCTTGCCGGTCCTGGCAGAAGTAGGTGCTTCAGGCAGGACTCGGTCCCCGTCAAGTTGAAGGGCAGTTACCTCAGAAATCCAGCCATCGACTTGGTTAACTCTTTGCCAAGAGCTCTCCCAACCTGATCCTGGGAAAAAACTTGAGTCGAGGATAATTTCATTTATCTGGGCAACACCGTTACTACTTGCCCAAGCTCTAACCTGAGCGACCAATGTTGCTAACTTTGGGGCGCCTTTGTAAACCGACTGAGCGCCGGCCGAGGTTTTAGAAAGAGTAATGTCTCCAGCTCCCACCAGAGCAATTCTTGAAGGGTTAGCTGGGTCAGCCATTACCCTGGTTGAAAGTTGGTAGTCGGGACCAACGCTTGCAAGAACTGCTGCGGCCGTTAGGGATTTCATTACCGAAGCAGTCGCAGCTGGAATGTCTGCGTCACGGTCAAATAGGACCTCGCCGGTCTCAGAGTTTAGAACTACGGCCTGAAGTGTTCCAAGGGAAGGGTTTGATTCCTCTTCGGTTACTGTGCAGGTTCTAGGAGGTGCTTCCGAGGCAGAAGGTGAGGCAGAAGCGTCACTGGCAGCATTTGAATCTGAGCCAGGCGAAGAAATCACCAAACCGCCAAGCATAAGTGTTAGTACGATCAAGCCAGAGCCTGCACCAATCAACACTTCTTTGAAGTGCGGAAAATTCTTAATTCTTTTTAGCACTTGGCTAAGCTCCTGAAAACTCGATACCCGTTTGATTTCTAATTTGATCCATGACTTCCATAATCTGAACTGTCTCATCCAGGCTCATGGTCGGTGATTCAATGAGGCCTTCAGATATACAACGCTCTACTTCGAGAGCTTGATACTGCATTCCTCTTCCTTCAATATTACCCTCGTATTTGAACAAGATATTGTCGTCCCTGTCGAAAACTGTGAATGGGCTGTGTTCGTAAAAGGACTTTTCCATTTCAACTCTTCCGGCATCGCCAAGAATAAAAGCCCTTACTGGACCAGCGGAAATAATGCTGGAATGCAGCAAAGCCTGCCTACCTCCTGAATATTCCAAGATTGCACCCATAGATTCGTCCACATTCCCAGTCATCAATGACGCTGAGGCCAGGATCCTTGTCGGATTGCCAAATAGTCTGTGAGCCAAGGAGATTGGGTAAACCCCTAGATCTAGCAATGATCCGCCCCCTAGCGCCGAGTCATACAGTCTGGGGAATGAATCCTTTGGAAGATACTGATTGTGATCAGCCAAAAGGTACAAAGGTTTCCCTATTAGGCCCTGCTCTAGCTTTTCAAAGAGTGTTTGGTGATTGGGAAGAAACCTCGTCCACATCGCCTCCATGAGAAAAACTCCATTGAGTCTCGAGATGGCCGCCAATTCCCTTGCCTGAGCCGCGTTGAGAGTAAATGGCTTCTCTAGCAATACATTCTTGCCTGAACTAAGCGCCAGCTTTGCATTAGCAAAGTGGGCATTATTTGTAGTTGATATATAGACAACATCAATATCTTTATCAGCTACTAATTCCTCATAGCTACCGTAAGCGCGACTAATTGAGTGCTTCTTCGCGTAGGACTGTGCACGATCTAACGACCTAGAACCAACTGCTTCTAAATGCATACCCGCGAGACGCAAGTCATTTAGAAATTCAACGCTGATTTCCCCCGGGCCCATAATCGCCCACTTAAGCTCGTGCTTCACAGTAGCCTCCAGGTCTCAGACAATAGCTTAGACTTAGAGTATGAAAACAAAAATAACTCTCACTGCCCTATTGGCCCTGCTGTTGATTCCAACACCGGCTCACGCACACGACCTACTTGTTGACATAAATCCCGCTCCTGGGGCAATTATCTCGACTTCCAGCTTCGAGGCTGTCCTTACCTTCAACAATCCCCTGTTGGTTATTGAATCTGAGACCAATGCAGAAGTTGCAACCAAATTGCAGGGATCTTCTGACTGGATAGTCCACCCTTTTGCCATCGATGACAAAACATTGGTGGCCCAGGTTGAGTTGAGCGAACCCGGTTCTTATGATTTGCGTTGGAGTGTTGTTGGCTCTGATGGTCACACCATCAGCGGAGATTCCAACTTCGTTCTAGAGGGAGTGGCCTCGGAAGAAACTGGTGTTCCTCTTACCGCGGAGCCTGAGTTGGAAACTGCCTCGGAATCCCAAGACATTCCAGCAGGTTTCTATGTTGGCCTTGCATTAGTTGCCCTAGGTGCGGTGTTTGCACCTATTGGCTTGATGATGCGAAGAAGGTCTAAGAAGTCCTAGGGCGAACTAGGGCATCAATGTTTCCAAGCAGCTCGTCAAACTCAGCTACGGTCATGAGCTTTAGCTCGAGAACAACTTCCCGAACGCTGGTTTCATCAGCTAGAGCTTTTTGAGCAACGATTGTTGCGTTCTCATAGCCCAAAACTGGGCTGATGGCAGTAACCAAACCAATTGAGTTCTCCACGCTAAGTCGAAGCTTTTCAACGTTGGCGGTAATTCCCGAAACGCAGGCATCTGCCAATACGTAGCAACCCTGTCTTAGCTGAGTGATACTCATCATCAAAGCGCGACACATAATTGGCTCAAAAGCGTTTAGCTGCAACTGGCCTGCTTCGACTGCCATTGTTACGGTCAAGTCATTACCAACCACCGCAAATGCAATTTGATTGATCACCTCAGGAATAACTGGGTTGACCTTACCCGGCATGATTGATGATCCGGCCTGTCTTGGTGGCAAGTTGATTTCATCCAGACCAGCGCGCGGTCCGCTGCTTAGCAGTCGAAGATCGTTAGAGGTCTTCGAGAGCTTCACGGCAATTCTCTTCAGCACTCCAGAAACCGTTACGAAGACGCCAGCATCCTGGGTGGCCTCAACCATGTCTTCGGCGAGCACAAAATCAAAACCACTTAGCTTCGAGAGGGCCTGGCATGCTTTTTCCGGGTAGCCCACGGGAGCGTTAATTCCGGTTCCAATGGCAGTTCCACCTAAGTTGATTTCACGAAGTAGCGGCAAGACTTCGCGCAGTCTTTGGATGTCCTCCATGGTCATTCTGGAAAAGGCTGCAAATTCTTGACCGAGGGTCATTGGAACCGCGTCTTGCATCTGAGTGCGACCCATTTTTATGACTTCTCTAAACTCAATTGCTTTGCCAGTGAAGGATTTTTCTAGGTGAGCCATTGCCTTGAGGAGTTCGTTGATCTCAAAAATCAAAGCCAGTTTTAGGGACGTTGGGTACACATCATTAGTTGACTGTGATTGGTTCACATCGTTGAGGGGGTGAACTATCGAGTAATCACCTTTTTGGCCCCCCAGGATTTCGATTGCGACATTGGCAATAACCTCATTGGCATTCATGTTGGTAGAGGTGCCGGCTCCACCCTGGATAGCGTCCACAACAAACTGTGAATCAAACTCTCCATCGGCGACCCGTATTGAGGCCTTCACAATGGCATCTTTTACTTTTGGATCTAGCTCACCAAGTTCGAAGTTAGCCTCGGCGGTAGCTTGTTTGACGATTGCTAAAGCGCGAATCAATGAACGGTAGTGGCCAATTGGCACCCCGGAGATTGGAAAGTTATCAACCGCTCTAGCGGTGTGGATGCCCCAATAGGCGTCTTTAGGAACTTGGTAATCTCCAAGAAGGTCGTGTTCGAGTCTGGTTGAGGACATAAATTCAGTCTGCCACTAAATTGTGGAGGCCGGCTACCAACCCATACGGCAGAACTCTTCTACCTTCTTGGTTCTTCCAGCAACAATCATTACGTCTCCCGTGTTAAGAACTGTTTCCGGGAAAGAGGGCATGTAGTTATCATTTGGTTTCTTGGTAGCTACGACCGTTACCCCATGAAGAGATCTGAACTGCATTTCTGAAAGAGTCTTTCCTTCGAAGCTTTCTGGGACTTCTGTTTTTGCCATAACGAAATCTTCGTCTAACTGGATGTAATCCAGCGATTCACCGCTCACCATGTGAGCTACTCGCTTACCCATGTCCATCTCTGGGAAAATGACGTGGTGAACTCCAAGCTGTTGAAGAATTCGACCGTGAGAGACGCTTGTTGCTTTTGCCCAAACCTGTGGCACACCTAGCTGCAGTAACAAAGACGCGGTCAAGATACTGGCCTCTAGGTCGCTGCCAATCGCTACCACTGCAGAATCAAAGTCGGGGATACCTAACTCACGAAGGGCATCTTCGTCCGTTGAATCCGCCTGTACGACCTGCGTCAGTTCTTCAGCGTTAGCCTGAACGAGCTTTTCGTCTGAGTCGATTCCAAGAACCTCACGTCCCGACTTGACTAGCTCCAAAGCCAGCGCGGTGCCGAATCTCCCTAGTCCGA
>NZ_JBIILG010000022.1:0-17347 GCF_044232805.1 Rhodoluna sp. | reverse complement strand
CTCCAACAAATCGATTTTCGACGTGGCAACCGACTCTCAATTCGTGGCTTACGGAGTCAAGCCCCGGAGGTTCAAGTCCCGGGGGGTGCACGGAAAATCCAGCTACTTCTCACGAGAGCTGGATTTCCTTAGATATTGGGCCTATCCACATAGAGATCAAGTCTCCAATTTCAGTAGTGACCTACTGATACGGAATCAGTGTCCCACCAAGCTAGTATTTTTGAGAGTAGAAGTCTTTCACTTTAGGGCGTTTAGATTAACTCACAATTTGGGGAGCACTTGCTTCGGCAATACCTGACTTTGCTTGTTTTTCAAGTCCGACCGTAACAGCAAAAGTATCTTCATAAACATCAAAGTCATAAGCTTTACCCCACCGCAATTTGATTACGTGAATGCCTGGATTTATGTAGTTCTCTCCGTTTTCAAGAGTGCATGTCGCTACCCAGCGGGCAAATACTGTTGTGTTCCATGGCCCACCGTGGACTAGGACACTTGTTACGTTAAATTCAAGCTCTGGAAGAACTGTTCCCACCCTCATAAACCACCGACGCATCGCCTCTTTGTCATGTCGAATACCACCCAGCGAATTAGGACCCGCAAAACGATGGGTGAGGTTCTTAGAGGACAGGCCACCTAACACATATTCGTAATCATGATTTTGCACGGCAAGAAATGTTTTACGAACTAACCTCTCGACAATGGAGCTATAAATTAGCATGTGCTTCAAACCTTTCGAATTCCGTATTTCTAATGATCATAGGTAAAGTCCCCACCACCCCCAGATCTTTCTGGGGGTTCAGCTGATTATTCTATTGGGCACGGACCCAAGGAGAATCCGGCTACCTCTTACGAGAGCTGGATTTTCCCTATTTCTTGGGCGTTGAGCCTCGCGTCACTGGACATGCAAAGTAGAGGGGGTTTCTAAATATCCAGAAACACGGCAAACTGGAGTATGGCTAAAAAACAAGAAGTAGCGGATCTAGACACCGACTCAACCGAGGCTAAGCGTTCTATGCTTCCTACCAAGGTCCTGGACACCGTGGAGGATGTCTTTCATGTAGTGCTGACAGCCCTACTGTTCCTAGTTGCCCTCGGAGCAATTGTTTTTACGGTACTAAGGCTGTTAAACACCACGCCTTTCTATCCAAACGGAATGCTCCAAGCCATCAACGACATCTTGTTCGTAGTGATCATCCTCGAAATTGCCCGAACAGTAATTGCAAGGTTTAACAGCGGGTTCTACCAATTGACTCGATTCCTGGTCATTGGTGTGATTGCCTCGGTTAGACACATCTTGTCTGTTGGATCGTCTTTGACTCTCGCGATTGGAAAGACTCCAGAGGCATTCGAGCGCGGAATTATTGAATTGCTAGTAAACGGTGGAATAGTCGTAGCCTTGGTGCTGGCTATATTTATGACTCGAAGGGCAGATCAGGGAACAGAGTCAAGTAGCTCTACTCGCAAAAAACCTCGTAAGGCTTAGCTAGCCCATTCCGTCTAAGGGTTAGCTGGCTAATCCAGCGTTTGACTTCAATTGATTTGCGATATCAAGCGCCGCTTCGGCATCGGAAGAAGTGGCACCTTCTTGTGGGCCACCTGAGACCCAGTTTGCAAAGGATTCAGCTTGCAGCCTGAGGGCATCAAGCTGTGGTTTTTCTCCAGTGGAGGGAGTCAAGATTTCAATTCTGGTGTGCTCTTTTGAAGTAAAAACTTCAGCAGAGACTAAATCTCCACCGGGATGGAATCTTCCCAGTGAAACAAGGCCAATGGCGCCACCGGACATTTCCAATATCGATTGAGTGCTATCAGTGTCTCCCTTTGAGTCCTCAGTCTGAGGATAGATTGATGTCTTTGTCTTGATTACTTCTTGGCCGGTCAGCCAACGAATCTGATCAATTTCGTGCACGGCCATGTCAACAAAAATGCCACCACTGGCAAGGCGAAACTCTTTGCGAGGAGGGGACTCGTCCCACTGGGAAGCGTTTATGAAGTGCACCTCACCAATCTCGCCAGAGGCTATTTTTCTGGCTACTTCCCGCAACTCTGGAATGAATCTGCGCCAGTAGGCAACTTGTAATTTCACCTCATTTTTGGTGCATATTTCTCCGGCTTGGCGGGCTTGATCGGAATTCAAACCGCATGGTTTCTCGGAAAGGATTGAAATGCCTGTTCCCGCAATTTCACTTATAACCTTCAGGTGTTGATCTGTGGGGGCAGCGACGAGAATCCCATCTAGTTTCTCAGCATTGACCATCTGCTCTAAATTGGAATACACCTTATAGCCCAGGCCTCTGATCTTCTCAGCCGTGGCTTCAAATGGTTCCACAACCGAAGTCACAGCGACCTGACTTGAAGAAGATAGTGCGCGCAGATGCATCTGCCCCATGCGCCCACCGCCAACTAGTCCAAGGTTGAAAGTGCTCATCAAAGACCTAGTTTTGAAAGTATCTTGCGGTTCTCTCTTTGATCTTCAACTGCACGCTGGAACCTTGCGGCGGTCTTAGGGAAAATGTCCTGTTCGACAACTGCCCAACCCTTGAAACCAAGCTTGTGCATGCTGTCAACGAGAGCCTCTAGGTTTAGATCCCCTTGGCCCAGAATCGGGAAGATTTCCTGATCCCAGATTGCTGTGGTGGGTGCCTTGGATTCGACTATTTTGTCAAAGCGGCTTAGCGTTGCATCCTTTATGTGCATGTGGTTTATTCGGTCAAACCATTTGTTGAGAGCGGCAACCGGTTCACCGCCTCCAAGAAGGAAGTGACCGGTATCTAAACACCAGCCGACGTCGGAAACTGACAACATCTTTTCTATTTCTTCTGGTGCCTCCACGTAGGTTCCGGTCTCATTGTGAAATGTTGGTTCGTATCCGCGTGAGCGGCATCTTTCTACAACGATTCGAAGACCGTCACCGAATTTCTCCCAGGTAGGGTCATCATGGCCACTCGAAGGATTGCGTATTCCAGAACCAGGGTTGGCATTGCGCAAAGGGCTTCCATTATCTGCAATCGTTGGGCGAGGTTGTGGGCCAGTAATAAAGGGCACAACGGCGTCAAAGGTATCGAGCAGGGCATCAAGATCTTTCAGGCTTTCAGTTAGCCTGGCTTTATCCACAAAGGGAAATTCTAGATAAGCACCCGAGAGGCCAAGATTGCGATCAGCAAGGCGCATTCCAAGTTCTTTACCCAGACCCAGATAACCAACTGGGCCTAGGTCAATACCTTCATACCCCGCAGATGAAACTTCATCGAGAATTGCGATTCCATCTGGGGTGTTTGGGTCAATTCCGACCGTTACTTCAAAGGCACCGTAACTAACAGGCGCGTTTGCCAGACTTATTCCCGGACTTCGCTTAGTCAACTAGCCACCTCCTAGACAAATTGTATTTGGTCTTTGGGTCTTAGCTAAGGTCCTTTACTTGGTCCGGACCAAATCCCATAGTCTAGAGCTGAAGCGAACATGAGAACACAGGGGGAGTCCTTATGCCAAATTTGTTAAAGGTTTCAATCGCTGTCTGTAGCGTTTTCCTCTTAGCTGGCTGTTCAGTCTCCCCAGACTCAACCAATTCGATGCCAGCTTCGCCGGAGGCCAGTGAAGAAGCAATTGCGGCGCTCACTCAAGAACAAATCACGGAATTGATTTCTTCCGTGCCGGAAGCTAAATCCCTGGAAGCTCTCAAGGCCCATTACCAGGCAATCGATGAAGCTGCCAAGCAGCTCGAACCCTTCGAGATTGAATACACCAAAGGACCAACCGCAGTGCAGAGCAAAGTTGACAGCGTGGTTGCGAGATTCTCCGAAAAGCTCAAAATGTATCAATTCCTTGGACTTGAGTCTCTAGATCAAGACTGGGTATTAGCAAGTGAGAATGATTACCAGTGGTGGGTGGATTTCCGATCTGCGCAGGAGCCTAGCTTTCCGGTAGAGATGTGGAATAAGGAACTAAACGAACTCGGCCATTGCAGGCTCAGTGCGGATGTGTTTTGTGGTGCGGGTAACGGCGTAAATGGCAAAAACTACCAAGACAACGTTGTTGGAACAGCCTTCACCAATCGGGGAATTGATTATGTCTCCAGACACGAAGCAACTCACTTCTACCAAGCTGTATTCGGCTACGGTGGAAGGTGCTGGATGGCTGAGGGCCAAGCAACTTTCTTCGAAACGTATTTGGAATCAAGCTCGAGATCCCGAGCTGAAGTTCTGGCTCGCTTAAGCGATAGCCCAACAGGAGTTGTTCAGCTATCCGAGTCCGAGTTACTCGGGCTACTAACCAGTGACCAAATCTGCCAGTCGGATTCAAACATTGCTTACGATCTCGGAATGCTGGGCTATGAGTACCTGTATATGAACTTCAGCTTCTTGGATGTTCACAACCTTCAGGTACTTAGTAGCACTGAGGGCTGGGATGAAGCAGTATCTCAGGTGCTTTCTGTTGAAGCCCTAGAGCTCAACACTGAGCTAGCTGCATACATCTTTGCGGAAACCAGGTAGCAACTCTTCTGGGCTCAGGCCCCAAGTGCTGCTTTGAGCCAGCTCTTGGCTTTAGCCAAATAATCCTTTGCTAGTTCTGAATCTGGAGCCAAACCCTCGAAAGCATGGGGAGCACCATTAACTATGTCCAGCTGGCACGGAACCCCTGCCGCAGTGAGCTTGCTCGCATAGGCCTTGTCTTCTTCGAAGAACAGCTCAACATCGCCAACACCGATCCAAGCTTTGGGGAGTCCTTCCAGGCTTTCTCTTCTAGCAGGAGCTGCGTAGGAAGAGATTTGTTCTGTGCCGAAGGTTTTTCCAAGGTAGGATTTCCAACCAACCAGATTCATTTTGTTGTTCCATACAAAGTGATCTAGATCATCAAGAGATCTATCATGGGCAGTTCGATCATCTAGCATTGGGCAAAATAGCCACTGGGCAGCAGGTTGCGCACCACCCTCATCGTGAATTCGCAGAACTAATCCAGCAGCTAAGCCACCTCCAGCACTTTCGCCGCCAATAGCAATTCGGTTGGCATCGATTCCTCTTTGCGAGAGATTTTCGTGCATCCATTTCCAGGCGCTGTGACAGTCATCAACTGGGGCAGGGTATGGGTGTTCTGGAGCGAGCCTGTAGTCCGGAGAGACAATTACTATGTCGAGTTCGGCAGCAGTGTTAGCTAGTAGTGCATCATCCATAGCGGGAGAACCGATCATCATTCCACCACCGTGAATGTAAAGCATGGCGGCACGAGTTTTTTGTCCAGCGGGAGTGTAAATTCTCAGTTTCAGACCATCAGAAGTTCTAACCTGCTCAATTGTTAGGCCAGCCGGAGCCTTTGGCTTTGGAAGAAGCAACGGAAGCAAAGACCTGGTGATAACTCTTTCCAAACCGCTGGTAAAAGGCAGTTTGGGAAAGGAGGCAGTTGCTTTTCTAAGTGTTGGGTGAATTTGATTGATATCCATGTCTTATCTCCTAAACCAGCTAGCTCGGTGACACTGGTTGCATCAGGGTATCACCGAAGTTACTAGACGCTAACTCAAGAACGGTATTTTGATTTACCAGATTGTTGCGGCAGCGGTCTTTTTTGAGTCCCCAGCGAGAAGTGAAGTGATTGAAAGATGAACCATCATGCCCATCAGGGCCATGATGCCAACGGAGCTAATGGCCATCAAAACGGTGATTTCGTTCAGTGCTAGCACTAGTTCGTGATCCAATTCATACCCCTTTATAGGTTCTATTTAGGTCAAGTTTACTTCCGGTTGATACTAAGCAAAGCTAGAGAGCCGACAACTAGCAGGAAAACCGGAGCAACGTAGTCAAGTCCTGAGTACCAGTCGGTCCAGCTATTAGAGATCACAAAAGCTAGGCCCAAAAGGCCCATGGCTATAAGGCTCCAGGCGATGGCCTTGTTGACCTTGGGGTCTATCTTCTGAAGGTCCTCGCGAGTGCGGGCCGTAATCTGGTCACAGCTTGGGCAATTGAGGTCAGTTTCAGCGATAGTTGCCTGGCAGTTTGTGCATTTCATGGCTCTAGCTTAGTTTGCTAAGCGGCACGGAGACTTTCTCTCTAGCTAATTGAGTCCTTCCGCAATAGGTTTATCTCAACAACTTGGAAGGACTGACATTGTCAAAGTTCAAAGTTTCCCAATTAGCCTTTACGGTCTGCCTTGGCCTAATTGTTACCAGCGGTTCGGTTGCTTCCTGGAGCGTTACAAACGGATCAACTCAAGGAACTCTCTCAACGCCAGAGACACTTTCTTCCCAGATTTCAGCTTCGAGCCAGTCAGATTCGCAAGAACTAGCTCCTGAAAATACGGAACAAAGGCCTTTTCTTGCAACTGTAGAAAGTTCAACTCCTGAGTCGCGATTAGCAAATTTGATCCTAGATCCAGACGCCGGTGGTTCACCTGAAGTTGTCTATCCAGATCCTTCGGAGCCGGAGCAACAGGTTACAGGAAACGCTTCGGCGCCTCAGAACTTTAGAATCACCGCACTTGGAGACAACTTTGTTTCACTGAGCTTTACACCTGCTCCAAACGTGTCGCTATACCAGGTCTACATTCGTCACGGCGACTCATTCACAGCAACTGGAGTCGGCCCGGATGGCAAAGTTACATTCACTGACCTTGGAGCTGATTTTGATTATGTGGCGTGTGTTTATTCTCGAGTTGACAACATTGAATCTAATCGAGCTTGCCTAGATATTCACACCACTGGTAGTAGGCCAGTAGAACCAGTCAAGGCGGTGGCGCCTAAAAATCTACAACTCTCCGCCACCGAGACTACAGTCACTGCTTCTTGGGACGCAGTCATTGGAGCTAGCTGGTACTACGTCTGTCACGTAAGTGGAGCAAGCTCTGTGCAGTGCGGTGGATACACTCACCTAACTCCAACCAAAGCGATCTTCCAGGATGGCTCGATTAATCCCGCAACCGTCTACGCCATTCGAGTTCAGACTGTAATGGCGGATGGTTCATTTTCTGAAGTAGCCACTAAATACATTAGAACGCCAGGAACCGCACCAGCCCCACCTACTAAATACGCTGCCCCAACCAATCTTCGAATCACAGCCATTAGCACTTCGGAGGTAACGGCAGCTTGGGATTACCCGAGTGATTCACCGATCACGGTTTGGTCTTTCACTGTTCGTCAGCTCACTTCTTACTCACAAACTGGAGTTGAGGGTGCGGCACGCTCATTCACTTACAAAGACCTTTTTCCTTCGAGTGGTTACGAGGTCATCCTGAGTGGTCGAGACGCCAACGGCAAGAGCACCGAGGAAATCCGCCTCGGTTTCTACAGCCCAGCCAACTAGGTAACTCAGCGCCTAATTGGGGCGTGCTTTAGACTGGCAAGTAACTTTCAAGGAGTAGCTAGTTGCCCAAAACATTTGAGCCTGAAGCTATGGTTGGTGGCAAAATCACGAACCTTAGCCTTCGGCGTTGGCTGCACTCTCTACCTGGTGTAGACAAGGTAGGCCTTGAAGCAAGAGCTGCTTCTCTTGGAACCAGATCCATAAAGACAGCATCAAAAGCCTGGGCATTGGATGCCGCCATCAAGATGATGGATCTAACAACCCTTGAGGGAATGGACACCCCAGAGCGAGTTAGATCACTTTGCTTGAAAGCTATAACACCAGACCCAACAGATCTGGATTGCCCAAGCCCTGCTGCCATCTGTGTCTATGGCGACATGGTTCCATTTGCCAAGGAGGCCCTTGGTAAATCTGGTATCTACGTGGCAGCTGTCGCAACCGCTTTTCCTTCTGGAAGGGCATCGGTAGCCGTCAAGCTTCAAGACACCAAGGATGCGGTCAAGGCCGGAGCGGATGAAATCGACATGGTTATTGACCGCGGAGCGTTTTTGTCTGGCAACTACCTCGAGGTATACAAACAAATCCAGGCCGTCAAACAAGCCTGCCAAAGAAAAGATGGCAGCTTTGCCCACCTGAAGGTAATTCTTGAAACTGGCGAGCTGCAGACCTACGACAACATTCGAAGGGCCAGTTACCTTGGAATGCTTGCCGGGGGAGATTTCATCAAGACCTCAACTGGCAAGGTAACGGTAAACGCAACCATTCCCATTACTTTGTTGATGCTGCAGGCGGTTCGCGACTGGTTTGACCTAACTGGCATCAAAATAGGTGTGAAGCCAGCGGGTGGCATTAGAACCGCCAAAGATGCCATCAAGTATCTGGTGGTAGTAAAAGAGGTAGCGGGAGAAGAATGGCTAACACCAGATTTCTTCCGTTTTGGAGCTTCCAGCTTGTTAAATGATGTACTGATGCAAAGACAAAAACTAAAGACCGGAAACTACTCCGGTCCCGACTATGTGACCGTGGACTAAGAGGTAAGAAATGTTTGAATACTCACCGGCTCCTGAATCAAGAGCGCTAGTTACCTTTCAATCCAGCTATGGCCACTTCATAGGCGGTAAGTTCACCAAGCCATCAAACACCTATAAGACCATCTCTCCTGCTACAGAAGAAGTCCTTGCCGAGATCTCAACCGCAACAGCCAAGGATGTTGACCTAGCCGTCAAGGCAGCAAGAAACGCCTACGAAAAGGTTTGGTCTAAGTTATCTGGTGCCGAGCGAGGCAAGTACATATATCGAATCGCAAGGATCATCCAGGAGCGCGCTCGCGAGCTCGCGATTGCAGAAACCCTCAATAACGGCAAGCCCATCAAGGAAACAAGGGATGCCGACATTCCTCTGGTTGCAGCCTGGTTCTTTTACTACGCCGGCTGGGCCGACAAGCTCGATTACGCAGGCTTTGGAGTAAATCCAAAAGCCCACGGTGTAGCCGCGCAGGTTATTCCTTGGAACTTCCCACTGATGATGTTGGCTTGGAAGATTGCTCCAGCACTTGCAGCTGGAAACACCGTCGTATTGAAACCAGCCGAGACCACACCGCTGACTGCGTTGATGTTTGCCGAGATCTGCCAGCAGGCAGGCTTGCCTGATGGTGTTGTGAACATCATCACCGGCTTTGGTCAAACAGGTGCAGACTTGATTGCCCACAAAGACGTCAACAAGGTTGCCTTCACTGGCTCCACCGGGGTTGGAAGACTAATTGCCAAACAGGTTGCTGGAACCAACAAGAAGGTAACTCTAGAGCTTGGCGGCAAAGCCGCCAACATCGTCTTTGATGATGCTCCTCTTGATCAAGCGGTGGAAGGCATCGTTAATGGCATCTTCTTTAACCAGGGACATGTTTGCTGTGCAGGCAGCAGGCTGCTAGTTCAAGAGGGCATTCAAGAAGAGCTCCTAAAGAAACTAAAGCGTCGCATGGAAACCCTCAAGCTTGGCGATCCTCTGGATAAGAACACCGACATCGGTGCCATCAACTCCAAGATGCAGCTGGACAAGATCACGAAGCTTGTGAAGTTGGGTGTTAAAGAGGGTGGCGAGGCCTGGGCTCCTAACTGCGAGATACCAAAGAAGGGCTTCTGGTACGCACCGACTGTAATTACCGGTGTTGCGCCAACTAACACGGTTGCCTGCGAAGAAATCTTTGGACCAGTGCTTTCGGTACTTTCCTTTAGAACCCCAGCCGAGGCAGTAGCCAAGGCAAATAACACTCCGTTTGGCTTATCGGCAGGCATCTGGACCGAGAAGGGTTCCAGGATTCTGAAGGTTGCAGATCAGCTAAATGCTGGAGTTATCTGGGCCAATACCTTTAATCAGTTTGATCCAGCCAGCCCATTTGGTGGCTTCAAAGAATCGGGCTACGGCCGAGAGGGAGGCAGGCACGGATTGCTTGCTTACCTGAAGGGAGACAACTAATGAGATTAGACGTCAAGAAAACATACAAGCTCTTTATCGGCGGCAAGTTCCCAAGAAGCGAGTCCGGTCGCACCTACGAGTTACTTTCTTCCAAAGGCGAGTTCGTTGCCAACGTCTGCCTGGCATCTAGAAAAGATGCCAGAGACGCAGTTGTTGCAGCTAGAGCTGCCCAACCGGGTTGGGAATCAGCTACCGCCTATAACCGCGGGCAGATTCTTTACCGCATTGCAGAGATGCTAGAAGGCAGACGCGAGCAGTTCGTCGACGAAATCAGAGAGCTAACTGGAGCAACAGAAAAGCAAGCTAACCAAGAAGTCGATGCAGCTATCGATTCTTGGGTTTGGCACGCGGGTTGGTCCGACAAGGTTGATTCGGTTGCAGGTTCGATGAACCCTGTTGCGGGGCCTTACTTTAACATTTCAACCAACCAGCCAACGGGTGTTGTTGCGGCCTTCGCTCCGCAAGGTAGCTCTTTGGTTGGACTTGTGAACACAATTGCTCCGGTGATTGTCACCGGAAACGCAATTGTTGTTGTTACAAGCGAATCACTTCCGTTATCTGCCATCACGTTGACCGAAGTTCTGGCAACCAGTGATTTACCTGGTGGGGTAGTAAACGTGCTTACTGGCAAAGAATCGGAAATGGCACCTTGGCTTGCTTCTCACCAGGACGTCAACGCGCTGGATCTAGAAGGAACTTCAGATCCAGTAGATCTAGAAATCCGCGGAGCTGAGACTCTTAAGCGAGTGGTTCGACCAGGTGCCTTTGGCAGAACTGGCTCTAAGGGTTCGCTGCAGCAGATTCTGGCTTTCATGGAGATCAAGACCGTCTGGCACCCCAAGGGACACTAGCTACCAGCCAGAATCTTCATCGGGGTTAGGGTTATTTGGTTATGGCTGACAAATCACAAATTCTAGAGGTTCCTTCTCCTGATTTAATCGATCAGGAGTTTCTAAGAGATGTCTTTGCCTACCATCACTACATTGAAGTTCGAGTTGCCCTCGAACTAGGGGAGCAAGAACTTTCAAGAAGCTTGGAAGAACTCGGCTTTGTAATTGGCAGATCCTTTTCTAAAGGCAAAACCAGGTTGCAGCGCATGAAGATTACGCGTTTTGGGTTTGTGGAGCAGCTCGCCAAAGACAAGATGCGTGAGCACGGGCTAAGTGCGAACTGGGAGTTTGTCTTTGACTCAGCCAAACAGCGCGCGGGGTTGTGTAACTACAGCGATCACAAGATCTCACTTTCTAAATACATCGTCGAGTACCACAGCATTGATCAGTCCGAACAGGTTATCTTGCATGAGATTGCCCATGCCCTTGCCGGCAAGTCGGCAGGGCATGGACCGAACTGGAAAAACACCGCTAAGTCTATTGGTTACCGTTCCGAGAAATTCACCGGAAAAGAAATTGCCGAGCAAACCGCCAAGTGGGTCGGCGAATGCCGTAACGGCCATCGCCACTACAGATTCAAAAGCCCCAAGGCGACGCTTTCTTGCCTTTACTGCGGCAGGGGATTCAATCCACGAAATGTTATTTCGTGGACTAAGCGGGCAGCTTAGTTAGCTTGAAAATAATTGATTACTACCAGGCTGATTAGCGCGCCTGCTGCAAAGTTCAGCCAGATAAATCTTTTCCAACCGCCGTTTGCTCTTTCGCAATCAGAATCTGTGATGTTTAGATACGGCGAGATGATTACCAGGTATGGCACGACAGCAAGCGATGCCACCACGCCGTGCCAGCCGATAGTCATAACTACCAGTGCGGCGACAATGTATAGAACAAAGGCAAAGCGCACTGTGTTTCGTGCACCAATCTGGGTAGCCACCGATTTAATGCCAGCTTCTCTATCTGCCCGAACATCCTGGACTGCACCAAAGGCATGGCTTGCCATGCCCCAACCCACGAAGGCGATAATTACCTCAATTACCTTGGGGTCAGTAATCGCTGATCCTGCTAGTAGCAGGCCATAAACCATTGGGCCAACAAAGTGCACGGCGGAGGTAAACGAATCCAGGAAGGGGCGCTCCTTGAATCTGAGCTTCGGAACCGAATAAGCAAGCACGGCAAAAAGAGTGAAGCCGAGCCAGAAATTTGCTTCCAGAGATCCAACCAGTAGCAGGTAAACAACAAAGACAGCTGCAAAGCCAACAGAGGCCCAAATGGTTAGGACGTGATACTTGGGATCCAGTAAGGCACCTTCGATACCGCCCTTGCGGGGGTTTCGAAGGTCGCTTTCATAATCAAAGACATCGTTGATTCCATACATCAAGAAGTTGTATGGAATAAAAAAGAAGAGGGTACCAAGAATAAGAGTTAGATCAATACGCTCGGCAACAAAAAGGTACGCTGCAAAAAATGGAAAAGCTGTGTTTACCCAAGAAACCGGTCTTGAGCTCCAAAACAGGGACGTTAACGCTTTCACTTTTTGACTCTACTACCAAGCCACCACCAAGTCAGTGGAATCAGGAGTGCAGCTACCAGGGTGTATGCGAAGTCCTCAATCGGCGCAAAGCCAATAAAGACACCAGTAAGCAGGGAGTTATCGTAGGCCACGACCCCAGAGCCAACGATGAAGTTATCGAACACCGCGGTCATCAGTAGAAGGGCTACCAGGGTGTAACAGATTGTTCCCCAGTGCACTAACCAGCGATAGGCGAATAACACAACTAACACCGGGACAATAAAAATCAGATTCAGGAGCGCGTAGGTCATCTGCCACCAGACTCTCTAGCAGTCAGAATCTTCTGCACCCAGGTGAACACAATCAGTGTGCTGTAGCAAAGAAGGGCCAGGAAGAACAGCTCTTCGATTGGAAACTCTGGGAATATTTGGATCCCTGTCAGCAAGGTGTTCTCACCGCGGAAGAAGATTCCCGAAGCGATGCCGGCGATGTCCCAAACCAGAAAAAGTATGTAGGCGGGGACCATAGAAAGTAACGAGCGTTTTGCGTCAACAGAGAAAGCAAGGTTGTGGGTTCGGTCTAAAAGGTAAAGACCGCCCAGAGACAAGACGAGAATAAGTAGATAAATTCCGTACATACTCTTTGAGAATAGCGCCTTCTACTAACCAGCTAAACACTAAAAGGCCATTTTGAGAGACCCACTATTCGTAGAATTAGAACATGAGCAATCCTTTTGGCTACCACGCGGGCCAGTACTTGAACAAATACTCAGAGGCCGAAAACAAGCAGTTCAGCGTGGCTTTTGCCGAGATAACCGATGGATTCAAGGTCGCCTTTGAGCAAGGTCTTAGCGCCGATCATGAAGAAGTTCAGGAATTAGTGCGCCAGCACTATGAATTCTGTTTGCAGTTTTGGGAACCCGATAGGGAAAGCTATAAATCCCTTGCGATGAGTTACATATTGCCTTCGCCTTACCAAGAAAGCTATGAAGCGGTTGCGAAGGGTTTAGGTCAGTATCACTACGACGCTATTGTGATCTTTGCAGACCAGAATCTGTAACAAAAAGATCTACTTGAGTCCCTTCCAGCCACCGGCTGGAACTTGCGATAATTCACCCTCAATAGGTCCGTTGGATTTGTCGTCAACCAAATACTTGTAAACAAGCTCGGCACCAATTAGACACATTGGCAAACCAATTCCTGGAATGGTGTTGTGACCTGCGTAGAACAAGTTCTTGATCTTCTTCGATCTGTTCTTTGGCCTAAAGAATGCACTTTGCTGCAGGGTGTGTGCCATACCAAGTGCAGTTCCTGACCAAGCGTTTAGTTCGCTCACAAAGTCTTTTGGCCCATAGGTTCGCTTTAATACAATCCGCTCGGCAAGATCTGGAATTTCGCACCAGTCACTAATTTGCTTGATGATCTCATCGGCAGCTTTTTCAAACTTCTCGTCTCCTGAGCCACCAATACTTGGGTCAGCTGCGATTGGAACCAAAACGAAGAGGTTTTCGTATCCCTCAGGAGCTACCGAGTCATCAGTTTTACTTGGCGCGCAAATATACAAAGAAGCAGGTGATGGGACTTGTCTTTTGCCATCTGCCTTATGGAAAACCTCAGCAAAGTTCTTGCTCCAGTTTTCGGTGTACAACAAAGTGTGGTGATCAAGCTGAGGGATTTTGCCCTTGACGCCTAGATACAACAACATTGCTGAAGGACCAGGAACCTTGTTGCTCCAGAACTTCTCTGGGAAGGTTTGATACTTTTCTTCAATTAACTTGGTCTCCACGTGGTGCAAATCTGCTGTTCCAACGACCACGTCGGCATCAAACTTTGCTCCACCGACAACGACTCCAGTTGCAAGACCTTGGCCGTTGACTTCAATCTTGCTCACCGGTGAATTGGTCTTGATCACAACGCCGTGCTGCTTGGCAACACGCTCGATGGCTTCGATCACCGAGTAAAGACCGCCCATTGGGTAGTAAACACCGACGTTTAGATCAACATGTGTCATCAAGTGATACATGCTTGGGGTGTCGTAAGGGGAGGCCCCTAGAAACACAGCGGGGAAGTTCAGGATCTTCTTTAGACGCTCATCTTTTACGTACTTGCCACTGAAGTCATACAAAGAAGTCACCAGGTGCTTGGCAAAGGTCACGGCTCGTAGGAGAACCTCTTTGTTGGTGAAGTTCGAGATGTTTTGGAAGTTTGTATACAAAAAGTGCTTGATTGAAAGCTCGTAGGTGTCCTTGGAAGAATCTAGGTATTCCTGCAGCTTCTTACCTGAGCCTGGCTCAATTGATTCAAAAAGCTCTTTGTTCTTGGAAAGGTCTTCAACAATCATCAGCTTGTCGTTTTTGCCTTCATTTCTGGTCTGATAGGCAGGGTCTAGGCGAACTAGGTTTAACTCTTTGGCAGAGGTTGTACCCATGAGCTTAAAGAACTGATCGAAGGCATCAGGCATCAGGTACCAAGAAGGACCCATGTCGAACTTGAAGCCATCTTTTTCCCAAACGTAAGCTCTTCCGCCTACCTTTTCGCGGGCTTCAAACAAAGTAACTTTCATGCCAGCTTTAGCCAGTAGGGCAGCAGACGCTAAGCCTGCTATTCCGCCACCAATAACTACTGCAGTTTTTTGACTCACTTAGGAACTACTCCCAAAACTGCCTTTACAACAATTAGCAGCTTGACTGGATTGGGAACAGAGATTCTTGCCTCCAGCATTTGAGCAGCTGGCGTCTTTTCAATTCGGTTTGCAAGCTCGGTAAAGAGCATCTGCGCTGCCGCTACCGCTGGACGAGAAGTTTTTGGAAGCATCTTCAGCCCAAGGGCTGCGCTTTTTAGATCAGCACGGATATCGGCAAGCAGCTCAGCTTTTTGAGCCTCATTGAAGCTTTGAACGTTCACATCTGGAAAGTAACTTCTTCCTAGCTTCTTGAAATCAGCCGCTAGGTCCCGCAAGAAATTCACCTTCTGGAAAGCGGCTCCCAGCGCTCTGGCACTGGTGACGATCTGCTTGTAATCAGCAGGGGAATAGTCGGACTCCTTGATGAAGGCATGCAGACACATCAGCCCAACTACCTCTGCCGATCCATAAACGTATTTTTGGAAAGACTCTTGGTCGTGCTTTCTGGGCCATAGATCCATTCGCATAGAGGCAAAGAAAGGCTCGATTATTTCCCTATCAAACCCGGTCTCGAGCGCTGTTTGGGCAAAAGCGTGAACTACCAAGTTGGTAGAGAACCTTGCCCGTAGGGCTTTGTAAATCTCGTCTTCCAATTGGTCGAGTGCGAAGCGTGGTTCGACGTTGCCGCCTTCGGTTCTAGCGTCGCTGGCTGCGCCATCGACGATTTCATCGGCGACTCGAACCAGAGCGTAGATATTTCTAACGTGCTGGCGAATTTCAGGGGCCAATAGCTTGGTGGCAACACCAAATGAAGTCGAATAGGAGGCTATTACCGCATTCGAGGATTGCCTAGCGGCATGGCTATAAAGCTCTAACGAGCTTGGGTAAGTTGAAGAAGTCATCCCTTCTATTATTGGGCCAATTGCCCGCTTGTCTGGACAAAACTGCCCCTCGTTAGGCGCTGTATAGATAGGTACACTTAACCGCATGGCAAACATCATGAAACCCCGCAGCCACGCTGTTACTGACGGTATTGAGAAGGCTCCAGCCCGCGGAATGCTTCGCGCCATTGGCATGGGTGATGATGACTGGGATAAGCCCCAAATCGGTATTGGTTCTAGCTGGAACGAGCTAACCCCCTGCAATCTTTCTCTTGATCGCCTAGCTAAAGCCGCCAAAGTTGGCGTTGAGCGAGCCCAAGGCTTTGGAATGCAGTTTGGAACCATCTCGATGTCCGATGGAATCTCCATGGGCCACGAAGGTATGCACTTTTCCTTGGTTTCTAGAGAGGTAATCGCAGACTCCGTAGAGGTAGTCATGCAGGCTGAAGCACTAGATGGCTCGGTATTGCTAGCCGGTTGCGATAAGTCACTTCCTGGCATGTTGATGGCAGCAGCCCGATTAGACCTAGCTTCAGTGTTTTTATACGCCGGATCGATAGCTCCTGGTTGGGTCAAGCTAACTGACGGCACCGAAAAGCAAGTGACCATCATTGACGCTTTCGAGGCAGTTGGCGCTTGCAAGAGCGGCAAGATGAGCCAAGAAGATCTAACCAGAATTGAAAAAGCAGTTTGTCCAGGAGAAGGTGCTTGTGGCGGTATGTATACCGCTAACACCATGGCTTCGATTGCAGAAGCCATCGGCATGAGTCTTCCAGGATCTGCTGCTCCTCCTTCTGCTGACCGCAGAAGAGACACTTGGGCAGAACGAAGCGGCGAAGCAGTAGTAAATCTAATTTCAAAGGGCATTACCGCAAGACAGATCATGACCAAGAAGGCATTTGAAAATGCCATCTCGGTTTTGATGGCCTTTGGTGGTTCCACCAACGCCATACTTCATTTGCTTGCAATTGCTAGAGAAGCCGAAGTTGATCTAACCCTTGATGATTTCAACGTGATAGCTGACAGAGTTCCTCACCTGGGAGATCTAAAACCTTTTGGTCAATACGTGATGAACGATGTTGACAAAGTTGGCGGCGTTCCGGTTTTGATGAAAGCGCTTTTGGATGCGGGACTATTGCACGGCGACGTGATGACCGTGACTGGTAAGACCATGGCCGAAAACCTTGAAGGCATTAACCCACCAGATCCAGATGGCAAGATCATCCGCGCGATGAATAACCCGATTCACAAAACCGGAGGAATCTCGATCCTGAAAGGATCGATGGCTCCAGAAGGAGCGGTAGTAAAGACCGCAGGTTTTGACCTCGCGGAATTCACTGGACCGGCCAAGGTTTTCGAGCGTGAGGCTGCAGCTATGGAGGCTCTGACCGAGGGCAAGATTGTCTCGGGCGATGTGGTGGTTATCCGCTACGAGGGACCTAAGGGTGGACCTGGAATGCGCGAGATGCTTGCTTTGACGGGCGCAATCAAGGGTGCCGGCCTGGGTAAAGATGTTCTACTATTGACAGACGGACGATTCTCAGGCGGCACAACCGGCCTTTGTATCGGACATATTGCTCCAGAGGCGGCCGATGGTGGCCCAATTGCTCTGGTTCGCGATGGAGACTTGATTCGAGTCGACATCGCAGCTCGCTCGCTGGAACTACTCGTTGATGCGCAAGAGCTGGA
>NZ_JBIILG010000006.1:0-48884 GCF_044232805.1 Rhodoluna sp. | reverse complement strand
AACCCTGGTCCTGGACTTGGAATCTTGCTAGCTTTCTGGCTTGCAGGTCCTCAGGTTCTTCGCGGATCAGTTCCTGGTTCAATCGTTATCCACTTCCTTGGTGGAATCCACGAGATCTACTTCCCTTACGTACTACTAAAGCCAAAGATGATTTTGGCAGCTATCGCTGGTGGTGCTACTGGAGTGGGAACATTCATGGTTACTGGAGCTGGACTGGTAGCAACACCATCACCAGGTTCAATCTTCGCTTGGCTAGCAGTTACCCCTCCGGGAAACCACCTGGGAGTAATTTTGGGAATCACCCTTGCAACAGCAGCATCATTTGCTGTTGGTTGGGTATTGCTAAAAACTGGCAAGCAGGATGACTACGCAGACCTAGCTGGAGCACAGGCTAAGTCCAAGAAGATGAAGAACGGCTAATTAGCCATGACTTCAATTTCCGGAGCTAAAGTCAAGCGATTAGTAATCGCTTGCGAAGCCGGCATGGGCTCGAGTGTCATGATTGCCAAGCAATTGGCCAAGGCACTTAAAGAACATGACGTAGTCGTGACTCACTCACCCGTAAATCAACTCGAAGACGAAAACCCAGATTTGGTTTTGTGTCATCGAGGATTGGGTCAGCGGGCCAAACAGGCAATGCCAAACACCCCTGTTGTGGTGTTCGACATGTTCCTGGGTGACCCAAGGATCCAGAGTGTAGTCAACGCAATAATGGAGGGCGAACTCATTTCAGATGAGTAGCCTTCTTGCTTTGGCCGGAATCCGTATAGACGCCACGGCCTCCTCGCAAGAGGAGGCCGTGCGCCTGTGCGGATCGGTCTTACAAGAACTCGGTGCCGTTGGCCCTGAGTATCTGGACGCGATGGTAGCCAGAGAAAAGATCATTTCTTCCTACATGGGAGAAGCAGTTGCTCTGCCCCATGGCACGGATGACTCAAGAAAGTATGTGAACTTTACCCAGTTGGTATTTGTGAGATTTGCAAATCCTGTGGACTGGGAAGGCGAGAAGGTAAAGCTCTGTATCGGCATAGCTGCCAAAGGGGATGAACACGGTGAGCTGCTTGGAAACCTTGCAGACAAACTGCTCGATGAGAGCTCATACAGCACACTCATGAACTCCGCTTCCGAGCAAGAAATACTGGATTTAATAAACGCTTAGAAAGGCAATTGAAGTGAAGGCAGCAATTTACCGGGGACCGCAGGATCTCAAGGTTGAGCAGGTAGAAGAGCCAACTGCTGGATCCAAGGAAGTAAAGCTTCGCATTCACGCCTGTGCCACCTGTGGCACTGACGCCAAAATTTTTAATCATGGGCATCCGCGCCTAGAACCACCACAAATCATCGGCCACGAAATTGCTGGTGAAGTTGTTGAAGTTGGTAGTGAAGTAACTTCCGTGAAGGTTGGCGACCGTGTTCAAGTGATTGCCGCAATTCCTTGTGGCAAGTGCTGGGCCTGTCTAGCAGACAAGATGACAATTTGCCCCAATCAACTTTCCATGGGGTATCAGTTTCCGGGCGGATTTGCTGAATTTATGATTGTTCCTGATGAGGTCATTCGGGTTGATGGCCTAAACCATATTCCTGACAGCGTTACCTACGAAGAAGCATCGGTAGTTGAACCTCTGGCCTGCGTATTGAATGCTCAGGAACTTGTTCGAGTTGGCCCAGGTGATGAAGTTTTAGTCATGGGTGCTGGACCAATTGGCTGCCTGCATGTTCGACTCGCTAGAGCACTCGGTGCCAAGAAAGTTTTCTTGGCTGACATCAACGGATCAAGACTCAAGCTTTCGGCTGATGTTGTAAAGCCAGATCGTGCAATCGACATGTCCACCGAAGACTTAGCTGAAATCATCAAGGCTGAAACTGATGGCAAGGGACCAAGCGTAATAATCACCGCTGCCCCTTCTGGTCAAGCTCAAGAGCAGGCCATTGAAATGGCCAGGCCCGGTGGAAGAATTAGCTTTTTCGGAGGACTACCAAAAGATAAGCCGATGATTCAAGTTGACTCGAACCTAGTTCACTACAAAGAGCTAATGCTCATGGGCGCTAATGGTTCTAGCCCTTCACACAACCGACAGGCCCTTGAACTAATTGCTTCCGGCAAAGTGAAGGTGGCTGATCTAATCACCACACGAGTGGGTCTTAGTGATGTGGTCAAAGGAATTGAGGCGGTCCTAAGCGGAGAAGCCATCAAAGTAGTGGTGCTCCCAAGCAAGTAAACTTGGGGTATGTCTAGACCAATCCACCACCTTCAGGTGCCAGCAATTCGGTCTGCTCTAAAGCTTTATAAGGTTTCGTCCTTTATCACCGGCTTCTTCTTACTTCTTCTTATGGCCACCTGGGCCCTTCGAAGACTAGAGGTAGTCTCGTTTGGCAGCTTGATTGGCTATGACCTTTGGATCTTGGGACCAAATGGATTGCTAACGGCCGAGCCATATCTCAACGAGGGTGAAGGTATGCCAGAAACTGGCCTTAGCCTCACGGTTGGCATCTTGGTAGTCCACGGCTGGTTGTATGTGTTGTACCTATTTGCCGATTTCAGAGTGTGGACTCTCATGCGTTGGAGTTTCATTCGCTTTTTGATTATTGCCGCAGGTGGCGTGGTTCCATTTCTTTCCTTCTACACCGAGAAGTACTACGCGAAACTAGCCGAAAAGGAAATTGCTGATTCACTCTTGGGAGCAAAAAATTAGTCGCCCGGTTCTGGTTGTTGATTTTGGTGCCCAATATGCCCAGCTAATAGCCAGGCGAGTTCGTGAAGCCGGTGTGTATTCCGAGATAGTTCACCACAACGTAACTGCCGCCGAGATTCAAGCCAAAAACCCATTGGCAATTATTTTGTCTGGTGGTCCTTCAAGTGTCTACGAACCAGGGTCGCCGAATCTTGACGCCAAGATTCTTGAACTTGGAATTCCTATTTTGGGCATTTGCTATGGCTTTCAAAAATTGGCGCAATTGCTTGGCGGCCAAGTAGATAAAACCGGCAAGCGCGAGTATGGCGCCACAAACTTGAAAGTTTCTTCAGCTGGAGAAATACTTGCCGGTCAACCTGATTCGCAAATTTGCTGGATGAGCCACGGCGATCAGGTTGTTAAAGCCCCAACCGGCTTTGAGGTGCTGGCATCGACAGACACCACGCCGGTGGCCGCCTTTGCTTCATCAGCCAAGAAGATTTATGGAGTGCAGTGGCACCCAGAAGTGAAGCACTCGGATTTTGGTCAGAACGTTGTAGAAAACTTCTTACACAAAGCAGCTGGCATCACACCGGACTGGAATTCAGGCAACGTTATAGCCGAGCAAGTGGAGAAGATCAAAAAACAGGTCGGCTCCGGTCAAGTAATTTGTGGGCTATCTGGTGGAGTAGATTCTGCGGTTGCAGCGGCCCTAGTTCATAAGGCAGTAGGCGATCAGTTGGTAGCGGTGTTCGTCGATCACGGTCTACTTCGCGATGGTGAAGCCGAACAGGTCGAGCGCGACTACGTTGCAGCAACAGGTATCAGACTTGTGACCGTAAATGCCGAGCAGAGATTCCTAGCAGCTCTAAGCGGAGTAACTGACCCAGAGACCAAGAGAAAGATCATTGGCCGCGAGTTCATTCGAGCTTTTGAAGAAGCTCAAGTAGACCTGATGAAAGAGGCAAGTAGTGCCAACGAAGAGATCAAGTTCTTGGTTCAAGGGACTTTGTATCCAGATGTGGTTGAATCTGGCGGCGGTGCTACCGCCGGTATCAAATCCCACCACAACGTGGGCGGTCTTCCAGAGGATTTGAAGTTTGAACTCGTTGAACCACTTAGAACATTGTTTAAAGACGAAGTGCGTGAAATAGGTAGGCAGCTAGGACTTCCAGAGCCAATTGTTCAAAGACAGCCTTTCCCAGGACCTGGCCTTGGCATTCGAATTGTTGGCGAGGTCACACGCGAACGCCTTGACCTACTTCGCAAAGCCGATGCGATTGTTCGAAGCGAGCTAACTGCTGCTGGGTTAGACAATGAGATTTGGCAGTGCCCAGTTGTTTTGCTCGCCGATGTTCGATCGGTTGGAGTGCAAGGCGATGGCAGAAGTTATGGTCATCCGATAGTTTTGCGACCAGTTTCGAGTGAAGATGCGATGACTGCAGACTGGACCCG
This sequence comes from Rhodoluna sp., assembly GCF_044232805.1. GTDB lineage: Bacteria > Actinomycetota > Actinomycetes > Actinomycetales > Microbacteriaceae > Rhodoluna. The sequence goes on along the minus strand of NZ_JBIILG010000006.1, from coordinate 44,757 downwards.
GGTTCCCTACGACCTGTTGGCAAGAATTTCGAATCGAATCACCAACGAGGTTGAAGGTGTTAACCGCGTGGTTCTCGATGTGACTTCAAAACCTCCTGGCACCATCGAGTGGGAGTAGTTTCTTGAAGCCGCTAGTTTTTGGTCATCGTGGTGCCAGCGGTTATAGACCTGAAAACACAATTGAGGCTTTTGAACTTGCCATCCAACAGGGCTCTGACGGAGTGGAGTGCGATCTAGTTCCAACCAAAGACGGTGAGCTAATACTTCGTCACGAGAACTGGCTAAACGGAACAACCAACGTAGCTTCGGTAGCAAAGTTTCAGGGAACCCAGTCAACTGGTTACTCAGATGGTCTGACTGAAACTGGCTGGTTCAGCGAGGATTACAATCTTGCGCAGCTTTCGGAACTTCGAGCCATTGAACGCTTGCCAGAGACTCGGCCAGGCAGCGCCAAATTTGACGGTCAGTTCTTGATTCCAACTATTGATGATCTTTTGGCCTGCTCATTTATGAATAAAAAGACACTGGTTATTGAAATCAAGCACGGCATGTACTTTATGAAAAATGGCGTCAACATGGCCACAATCCTGGCCAGCAAGCTAGCTAGCTCAGACTGGAAAGAGCGCGGAATCTCGATTGTTATCGAAACCTTCGATGAAAAGATGCTGGAGCATCTCAAAGATGCCTGTGGGCCAGATAAGAAGTATGTCTTTTTGACTGAGCTGGACAGGCTCCCAAAGGGGTCACCTCGCATATCTCGTGAGTTTATGCAATCACTTGCTGCGCGCTTTGATGGCATCAGCGTAGATCTAGCGCTGGCATTGGACCTTGATGCAACTGGTAATCACACAATTGACAACGGCCTAATTGATGAGGCGAAAGCTGCCGGTTTGATGATTTACGGCTGGACCCTTCGAGCCGAGGACGCAACCGCAAGTGTCGATGAGTATTTTGGCAAGGTAGCTGAAACCGGTCTGGAAGGCATATTCGTTGATCAGCCTGACCTGCTTCGTCAAATTGTCGATGGTCTGGCTTAGGCTTAGGCGGTCATGAATCTAAATCTGCTCGAGGGTCTCAATGCTCAGCAGGTGGCGGCTGTCACAGACCGTGGACCAGCACTGCTGATTGTTGCCGGAGCAGGCTCTGGAAAAACCAAAGTTTTAACACACCGGATAGCGCATCTTCTTGCCAATAAAGAAGCTTGGCCTTCGCAAATTCTTGCCATCACCTTTACCAATAAAGCTGCCAATGAAATGAAGGAGCGAGTTCACTCACTTCTTGGCAACGTGGCAGATGGAATGTGGATCAAAACGTTTCACTCCGCTTGTCTGCAGATTCTTCGAAGAGAGGCCAGCAGGCTCGGTCACGACTCCAATTTCTCTGTCTATGACACCGGAGACACCAAAGCCCTCATCAAGCGGCTGATTCGCGAATCAGGAAGTGACATCGAAGGACTCAAGCCACAAACAGTTGCAGCCAGAATATCTAACGCCAAGAATGAACTCAAAGACGCCGACGATTTCTATTCGTTGATTGACTCTTCAAACCCCAAAGATCGCGCGATTGCTGAAATCTTCTCTCAGTACCAGGCAGCCCTTCGCAAAAACAACGCCTTTGATTTTGATGATCTAATTGCCGAGACCGTGTATCTGTTTCGATCCTTTCCAGATATCGCGGCTCAGTACCAAAGGCGCTTTAGGCACGTCCTGATTGACGAATACCAAGACACCAACCACGCCCAGTACTCGCTGATTCGAGAGCTCACCAAGCCAATAGCTGACCTACACAACGAGCCCGACCCCAATACCGGCGAGCTTGCCGGACCATCGGCTATCACCGTGGTGGGCGACTCGGACCAGTCGATCTATGCCTTCCGGGGCGCAGATATGCGAAACATCGCTGAGTTTGCCAAGGACTTTCCTGGTTCGAAAACGATTCTGCTGGAGCAAAACTATCGTTCCACCCAGAATATTCTTTCTGCCGCGAACGCCGTCATTTCCAAGAACTTTGATCGACCAGAAAAGAATCTCTGGAGCGATGCGGGGGATGGCGAAAAGATCGTTTCATTTACTGGGCTAGATGAAAGAGGCGAAGCCGCTTACATCGTCGATCAGATTCAAGACTTACGCAAACAAGGAACTGCATATCGAGATATGGCTGTGCTGTACCGAACTAACGCACTCTCGCCGTCTTTGGAAGCTGAGCTCAAAAGCCAGAGGGTTCCATACATGGTTATCGGTGGACTCAAGTTCTACGAGCGCAAGGAGATCAAAGACGCGCTTGCTTATTTGACCGCAATTGCAAACCCTCGAAACGATGAAGCGGTAAGAAGAATTCTAAACGAGCCTTCCAGGGGGATCGGTGAAAAAACCGAATTGAAAATTGCTGAGCTTGCCAGAAGAGATGAAAGCTCATTTCGACAAGCACTTTTGAAAACTGATTCACTCGGTCTGGGGCCAAAGCTAACAGCGGCACTCAACAGTTTTTCAAAGCTACTGAATGATCTGGATGCCATGAGCGTCGAGGCAAAGATTGCCGATGTTTTATCGGCAGTGCTAAATCTTTCTGGCTACCGTGCGAATCTGGAAGACAGTCGTGACCCGCAAGACGAAGCCAGGGTCGATAACCTAGACGCTCTGATTGGACAGGTATCTGAATATCAAAGACAGTATCCAGAGGCAACAATCGCTGAGTATCTCGCGGACATTGCTCTTGCTGCTGCCGCCGATGAGATTGACGATGACTCGGGAAGCATTTCTTTGATGACTCTTCACACCGCTAAGGGCTTGGAGTATGACGTGATTTTCTTGGTAGGTCTTGAGCAAGGAACTTTGCCGCATGTTCGATCCTTTGATGAGCCGGGGGGAGTCGCAGAGGAAAGAAGACTTCTATATGTGGGTATGACTCGTGCCAAGCAGAAGCTTTACCTAAGCTCTGCTTTGCAGCGCACTCTGTTTGGTTCAACTACTGCCTTCTTGCCAAGTAGTTTCTTGGGAGACATTCCTATCGAGCTCATCCAATCGGAAGGGGCTACAAGAGCTTCGGCGGGGACGATAACCGGAGGTTATCGCGGTATGGCGCCAAGTGCGACACCACCCAAGGCCAGAACTGAGATTGCCGGAGCCATAACGCAGGTGCGCGATAACGGCTCGCTTCAGCTAGAAATTGGAGATCGAATCCAGCACCAGGATTATGGCCAAGGTGTGGTCACTGAACTAAGAGGTGAAGGAGCTAGGCAGGTAGCTCAGGTGAATTTTGATTCCGGTGCCACTAAATCACTCGTGGTAAAGATAGCTCCCATCGAAAAGCTCTAAACTTGGGGTTTGGGCCATTGGCCATTTGATCAATCTGAAAAGAGTTCTAAGTTGGATTTATTTGAGTATCAAGCTCGCGATATTTTCGAGAAATACAATGTTCCGGTTCTAAAGGGACTTATCGCCGATACCCCAGAGCAAGCCCAGAAAGCCGCTGAACAAATCGGTGGAACTGTAGTTGTCAAGGCTCAGGTAAAAGTTGGAGGTCGAGGCAAGGCCGGCGGCGTCAAGGTTGCTCACTCACCCGAAGAAGCTAAACAAGCTGCCGAAAAGATTCTTGGACTTGATATCAAAGGCCATGTTGTAAAGAGAGTAATGATCGCCGAGGGTGCGAAAATCGCCAAGGAATTCTATTTCTCAGTGTTACTTGATAGATCCAACCGAACCTTCCTTGCACTTTGCTCGGTCGAGGGCGGAATGGATATCGAACAGCTTGCTGAGGAAAGACCGGAGGCGCTTGCCAAAGTCCCAATTGACGCAGTCAAGGGAATCGATTTAGCTAAGGCCCTAGAAATTGCCAAGCTAGGTGGCTTCGATGATGAACTTGCGGCAAAAGTTGCTCCGGTGTTTGTAAAGCTTTACGAAGTGTTCAAAAAAGAAGACACCACTTTGGTTGAAGTGAATCCTCTGGTTTTGTCTGAAGATGGTCAGATTATTGCCCTAGACGGCAAGGTCACATTGGATGACAATGCGGAATTTAGGCACGAGCGCGAGCAAATGGAGCGCGACGAATTAGACCCTCTAGAAGCCAAGGCAAAGCAGATGGATCTGAACTACGTCAAATTAGACGGTGAAGTGGGAATCATTGGAAACGGTGCCGGACTAGTTATGTCGACTTTGGATGTGGTTGCTTACGCGGGAGCTCGCCACGGCGGGGTAAAGCCAGCTAACTTCCTGGACATCGGTGGAGGTGCCTCAGCTGAAGTTATGGCTGCCGGACTGGATGTTATCTTGAACGACCCACAGGTAAAAAGTGTCTTTGTGAACGTCTTTGGTGGCATCACGGCTTGTGATGCGGTTGCTAACGGAATCGTTGGAGCCCTAGAAAAACTAGGCTCCAAGGCTTCCAAGCCTCTGGTTGTTCGCCTTGATGGCAACAACGTAAACGAGGGTAGAAAAATTCTGGCGGATGCGAATCACCCGCTTGTCACAGTAGTTGAAACCATGGACGAGGCAGCCGATAAAGCAGCCGAGCTAGCTAGTAAGGGAAAGTAAGAATTTAGATGGCAATTTTTCTAAACGAAAACTCAAAAATCATCGTCCAGGGTATGACTGGATCTGAGGGTATGAAGCACACCCGCAGAATGCTAGCTGGTGGCTCAAACATCGTCGGTGGGGTTAACCCGCGCAAAGCTGGCGAATCTGTAGACGTAGATGGCAAGTCACTTCCTGTTTTTGGAACAGTTTCGGAAGCCGTGAAGCAAACCGGAGCCAACGTAAGTGTTATCTTCGTTCCACCAGCTTTTGCAAAGGCTGCGATGTTTGAAGCTATCGACGCGCAAATTGGACTCGCGGTTGTTATCACTGAGGGAATTCCAGTTCACGACTCCGCTGAGGCCTGGGCACACAATGTCTCCAAGGGTCTAAAAACTCGCATGATTGGCCCAAACTGCCCAGGAATCATTAGCCCTGGAAAATCAAACGCTGGAATCACACCATCGGATATCACAGGAAGCGGACCAATTGGTTTGGTCTCCAAGTCAGGAACTCTGACTTACCAAATGATGTTTGAGCTAAGAGATATCGGTATGTCAACCGCGATTGGAATTGGTGGCGATCCAATAGTTGGAACCACCCATATCGACGCCCTGGAAGCATTCCAGAATGATCCAGAAACTAAGGCGATTGTTCTTATTGGTGAAATCGGGGGCGACTCGGAGGAAAAAGCTGCCGAATACATCAAGCACAATGTCACCAAGCCAGTGGTCGCTTACGTTGCTGGTTTCACAGCACCTGAAGGCAAAACCATGGGTCATGCCGGAGCGATTGTTTCGGGAAGTGCAGGAACTGCTCAGGCCAAGAAAGAAGCCTTCGAAGCAGTTGGTGTCAAAGTTGGAAAAACTCCTAGCGAGACTGCCGCGCTAATGCGCGAGGTAATCGGTTCTCTTTAGAGATCTTGTAAGCCGTGAATAAAAGACAGACCTTCTTTATCGCAGCTCTAGAAGCCGCAATACTGGTGGCAATTAGCTTGAGTCTTTTGCTTGTTCCGCTAACTCTGGTTTGGTTTTTAGAAAACAACCCCGATGTTGAATGGCTGGTGGCTTTTAGGGCCGCTGCCGATTTCTGGTTACTTTCTCACGGCACGGGACTTGTGGTTCCCGAAGGAGAACTACTCGGTCTATTGGTGCCGGCATTTTTGGTGACACTAGTTCCACTAGGAATGACAATTTGGTTAGCTCGTTCTTTTTACAACGCCGGTAAGAGATTTATTGCGGCGAGATCTCTTTGGCCAGGCTGGCTTGGTGGCGGATTGGTTTACGTAGCTGCGGCGTTAGGTATCAGCACAGCAGCCTATGACATCGCCATTTATCCAATTGCTTGGCAAGGTGTTTTCTTCCCGACAATACTCTTTTTGAGTTTTCAAGTGCTCGGGTCTCTGTTTGGCCAGCCGGATGAAATCTTCGAGGGTGACATTTTGGATCAAGCCCCCGAGCGCGATCGAATCCGTCAGGCACTAAATTCTTTTCGCTTGAAACTTCACTGGAGTGTTCGATCAATACTGGGACCAGCGTTTAGAGCAGGATCCGCAATTACGGTAATACTGTTGATGATCTCGGCATTCACCATCGCCGTGCTAATTGCAATTAGCTGGATTGACATCACAAGGCTCTACGAGAGTGTTCAAGTTAGCGTCTTGGGCGCAGTGGTAATAACTCTTGGTCAACTAGCTCTGATACCAAACTTGGTAATTTACGGGGCTGCCTGGCTTACCGGAGTTGGTTTTTCAATTGGTGCGGGTTCACTTATCTCTCCTCTTGGATCTCAAGTTGGACCACTTCCGGCGATTCCAATTCTCGGTGCGCTACCGGTTGGGCAGTTGGAATTTGGAATGGTTTCGATAGCCGTTGTCTTGCTCGCAGCATTTATAGCAACACTCTCCATTAGAAAATCAGTCGAGGAGATTAGATTCGAGTTCGCAAAATCCTGGACCGCAGCACTCTCGCTAGGTCTCTCGATTGCTTTGGTTACAGCGTCTCAAATGGGCCTACTTGCCTTGATGGCCTCGGGAAGCGCTGGGCCAGGAAGGCTATCTCAAGTGGGTGTCTCTCCTTTGGTATTGGCAATAGTTGTCTTCGTGGAGGTCGGAGTGGTTTCCACTCTGGCTGCTTTCTTCAGCGCTAGGCCAGTAGCGGACAAGCCGGGTATCTCTAAAAAGGTAGGCTAACCCCATGCTTTCAGTTGTTGTTTTGATCTCTGGTTCAGGATCAAACCTGCTAGCGCTGTTGCAGGCAACAAAGAACCCACTATTTCCAGCCAAAGTGTTGGCCGTTGGATCCGATAAACCAGCACCAGGTCTCGAGCATGCAGACCTTTATGGTGTTCCAACCTTTGTCGTTGAAGAAAAACATTTTGCTAACCGTGACAGCTGGGCCAAGAAACTCGGAGAGAACATATCGCATCTTGATCCTGACCTGATTATTCTTGCGGGATTCATGAAAGTTCTGCCTAAATCCTTTGTTGCCAAGTTTTCCCCGCGAATCATAAACATTCATCCAGCACTGCTGCCAAATTTTCCTGGCGCCCATGCCGTAAGAGACGCGTTAGCTTCTGGAGCAAAAGAAACCGGAGCGACAGTTCATATTGTCGACGAGGGAGTGGACACTGGAGAAATTCTTGCCCAAGAGGCAGTAACAGTTTTTCCGTCTGATGACGAGAATACTTTGCATGAGCGAATCAAGTTAGTCGAGCACAAGCTATTGATAGACACAGTTAAGTTTTTAGCGAGCAAGCAACTTGAGCCAAGCAAAGTCGGCTAAGGGTATTCATGGATAGCAAATACACCGCGGCCGATTACCTTCATTTCGATAAGGTTCCAATCAAACGGGCTTTGATTTCGGTTTCGGACAAAACAGGTTTGCTAGAGCTTGCTAAGGCACTGGCTGCCGCTGGCGTTGAGATTGTTTCAACCGGCTCAACTGCAAAAACCATTTCGGCGGCCAAGATTGCAGTTACTGAAGTTTCTGCGGTTACCGGCTTCCAAGAAACTCTCGATGGCCGAGTCAAGACCCTACATCCAGCTATTCACGCTGGATTACTTGCCGATCTGAGGCTAACCGGCCATAGAGCTGAGCTTGAAAAACTTGGTGTGAGCGCCTTTCAGCTCTTGGTTGTGAACCTATATCCATTTGTAGAAGCAATAGCCAGTGGCGCCAGCGGGGAGTCAGCAATTGACCAGATCGACATCGGTGGCCCAGCGATGGTTCGTGCTGCGGCGAAGAACCACGCCAATGTCGCGGTTGTTGTGGATCCTGCCAACTACAAAGAAATCATCGAGGCAACCACTTCTGGCGGCACCACTTTGGCGCAGCGACAGCAACTAGCGTTGCAGGCATTCACACACACCGCAAAATACGACACCGCGGTCTCTAACTGGATGGCTGGAGCGCTTGCTGATAGTTGGAAAGCGGATTCCAGCTCGCCGTCTAGTGACGCAGGTAAGAACCCGGGCTTTGAACCTCATTTGGCAATAGAGGCCTCCTTGGCGAATGTTCTGAGATACGGAGAAAATTCACACCAGGCAGCTGCACTTTACAAAATTGATGGCTTAGAAAAGTCGTGGGGTATTGCCCAAGCCAATCAATTCGGTGGCAAAGAAATGTCTTACAACAACTACGTTGATGCTGATGCCGCCGTGCGAGCCGCTTATGACTTTAACGACCCAGCAGTTGCAATCATCAAACACGCTAATCCATGTGGAATTGCGATTGGCTCACCTGATTCTGATGACGCTATCGCTGACGCCCACGCTAAAGCTCACTTCTGTGATTCTATTTCTGCCTTCGGTGGCGTGATTGCGGCAAACCGAATTGTGACTTTGAAGATGGCTAGCCAGGTAGCTGAGATTTTTACAGAAGTTATCATTGCTCCTGGATACGAGTCGGAAGCTCTAGCTTTGTTGCTAACAAAAAGGAACTTAAGAGTTCTGCAGCTTCCGCCAAGCTATAGTGCATCCGCAAAAGAACTTAAGCAAATATCCGGTGGCTTTCTAGTTCAAGAGTCGGATAGCTTTAAGAATTTCTCTGATAAAAAATGGAAATTGGTTTCGGGGAATAAGGCGGATCCCCAAACCCGTGCCGATCTAGAGTTCGCATGGCGCGCTGTTAGATCAGTTAAATCAAATGCCATACTTCTTGCCCGAGACGGAGCATCGGTTGGTATCGGTATGGGTCAAGTAAACAGGCTGGATTCGTGTGAATTGGCGGTTACTAGAGCCGGAAGCCGAGTGAAGGGCTCGGTCGCAGCAAGCGACGCTTTCTTCCCCTTTGCAGACGGATTGGCAATTCTGATCAGAGGGGGAGTGAAAGCTGTCGTGCAACCGGGTGGATCGATTAAAGACGAAGAAGTAATCCAGGCTGCCACTGAAGCTGGAATAACGATGTATCTAACCGGGGAACGTCACTTCTTCCACTAGCTCAAGGCCCGAAGTTCCTAGAGGGGTGGTATCCTAGAAGGCTGCCTCAAGAAGGCATGTTATTACCGAGGATTTATGAAGCAAGACAAAACCATCGCGACCTTATTGCGAATTTTCCCCTACGCGAAAAAAGCCCTCCCTCGAATCGTCCTAGGTATCTTCGCAGCAGTTGCCGCTAGTTTGTTCGCTCTCGCAATTCCTCAATTACTTCGGTCATTGTTTGACAGTCTTGATAACTCGGGCACCCTGGAAACCCTTTACTTCTTTGTTTTTCTAGTTTTTCTCATGGGTGCTTTGGAAGCTGCCATGGTGCTACTTCGCCGCTGGCTGGTACTTACTCCAGGAACTTTTGTTGAGGCTGGGCTGCGTTCAACTCTTTATCAAAAACTTCAGGATCTACCAGTTAGCTTCCACGATCGCTGGCCTTCCGGCCAGCTGCTTTCAAGAGCTACCCAAGATCTGAGCTTGATTCGTCGCTGGCTCTCTTTTGGTGTTGTCTTATTGTTTGTTAACGCACTAACAATTGTTGTTGGGCTTGCAATCTTGTTTACTTTCCATTGGCTGTTAGGTCTAATCTTCTTTGTGATCTCGATTCCAATCTGGATTCAGGGATACCGCTTTGAGGCAAAGTATGGACAGATTGCAAGGCTCTCGCAGGATCAAGCCGGTGACCTAGCAACCTCGGTTGAAGAGTCAGTGCACGGTATTCGAGTGCTAAAAGCCTTCGGTCGAGGTGATCACGCCGCTCGCAAGTTTGCGGCAGAAGCGAAAGGTCTTAGATCCACTGAACTCAAAAAAGCCGGGCTGATTGCCAACATCTGGGTCTACTTGCTGCTGATTCCAGAAACTGCAGTCGCAGCCTCGATGCTGGTCGGAGTTTTCCTAGTTGCCGAAGGAAGCTTCACCATTGGTGGTTTAGTAGCATTTTTTGCCACCGCCACTGTCTTGCGTTGGCCAACCGAATCAATTGGATTCTTACTTTCTATGACGCTCGATGCCAAAACCGCTATCCAGCGCTTTTTTGAGGTCATTGACGAGCCAGTACTGATCAAGGACCCAGAGGTGGCAAAGACCATTAGTTCACCAGAGGGTCGCTTGGAATTCAAGAACGTCCATTTCCGCTACCCAGACAGCAAGTCAGAGCAGCAAGATCTATTGCGCGGGATTGACCTCGTTTTAGAGCCAGGGGAGTCTGTTGCCCTAATTGGAATCACCGGATGCGGCAAGAGCACCCTAACTGCCCTAACTACCAGGCTCTATGAAGTGTCTTCAGGTTCAATAGAGCTCGATGGTGTTGACATCAGGTCACTAACGCGAGTGGAGTTACGTTCACACATCGCCATGGCCTTTGAGGACGCTACCTTGTTCTCCGCATCGGTACGAGACAACGTGTTGCTTGGAAGACCTGATTCCACAGAAGAAGAATTGAAAGAAGCACTTTCGATTGCGCAAGCTGATTTTGTGTATGAGCTGCCCGAAGGTCTTGACACCAAAATCGGAGAAGAAGGACTTTCTCTTTCTGGAGGGCAGCGTCAGCGCCTTGCGCTAGCAAGAGCGGTTGCGGCAAAGCCCGCGGTGTTAGTTTTGGATGATCCGCTGTCAGCTTTGGATGTTGACACCGAAGCACTTGTTGAGTCAGCGCTTAGAAAAGTTCTAAAGAAGACGACGGCTTTGATTGTGGCTCACAGACCTTCTACTGTTCAGCTAGCCGATCGCGTCGCACTTATGCAAGATGGAAAGATTGTTGCGGTTGGTAAGCACAGTGAGCTTTTGGCAACAAACGATCACTACCGATATGTGATTTCTTCACTCGATGCTGCCGGTAAGCAAATCGAGGTGAGCGAATGAGCATGCAAGGAGTTGCTGGCGAAGACAAGATTGAGCTAAGCAAAGAAGAATCGCAGCAGGTCAAGGTTCGTTCCAGAAAGCTTCTGCTCTCACTGATTTATCCAGTTCGCGGGAGACTGCTTCTAAGTCTTTTGATTGTCATCTTGTCTCAGGCTCTTCGAGTCGCAGGACCCGCTCTAATCGCACTCAGTATCGACTGGGCCCTACCCGCTGCACTGAAGGCAGACACTACACCGCTATTTTTAGTGGTCGGCGGCTATCTATTTGCAGCAGTTGCTACGGCTTCCCTTATTGGCTGGTTCCTAAGATTCGCCGCAAAGCTGAGCCAAGATGTGCTTTTGGACCTTAGGAAGCGAATATTTGTTCATACCCAGAAGCTCTCTCTAGAGTTCCATGAGAAGTACACATCGGGCAGGGTCATTTCGCGTCAAACCAGCGACCTTGATGCCATTAGTGAGCTGTTGGATACCGGTGGCAATGAAATGATTGTTGGAATCCTGTACATGTTATTCACCGCAACCGCGTTGGTGTTTCTAGATCTCCCAAGTTTTGCAATTCTCGCAATTAGCTGGGTTCCGCTATATTTTCTGACCAGATGGTTCCAAGTCAACTCCAAATTGATGTTCCGCGAGTCCAGGGTTTCGTCGGCAAAGCTAATTGTCTACTTTGTTGAGACAATGACGGGCATTCGTGCTGTGAAGGCCTTCCGTAAGGAGAAAAGAAACCAGGGTGAGTATGAAACTTTGGTCGAGAAGTACCGGCACATCAACGCCAAGGTAATTCAACTCTTTGGAATCTTTGACCCGGCGCTAATCATGATTGGAAACATCTCTGTTGCAATTATTTTGCTGTGGGGTGGTGTTCGAGTTCTAGAGGGCTCGTTGGGTCTAGGAGTTTTGATTGCAGCAATCTTGTATGCAAGAAGGTTCTACGACCCGATGGAAGATCTTGCGATGTTCTATAACTCTTACCAATCCGCTAACTCTGCGCTGGAAAAAATCTCAGGTGTCCTAGAAGAGCAAGCATCTGTTCCTGAGGCCCAGAAACCAGTAGCGCTAGCAAACGCCAAGGGTGAGATTGTCTTTGACAAGGTAGGTTTCCACTACTCAAACGGTGTTGAAGTCATACCTGAGTTTTCATTAACTGTTCCAGCCGGTCAAACTATTGCCCTGGTTGGAACTACCGGCGCTGGAAAGTCCACAATCGCGAAATTGATTTCGAGATTCTATGATCCAACTTCTGGAAAGCTAACCCTAGATGGCATAGACGTCCGCGATTTGTCAGCCAAGGACCTGAGGCGATCGGTAGTAATGGTTACCCAGGAGGCATACCTGTTCTCTGGATCGGTAGCCGACAACATCGCCCTTGGTAAGCCAGATGCGACCCCCGATGAAATTGAGCAGGCAGCCAAGGCTGTTGGAGCGCACGAATTCATCCTTGCTTTGCCAGAAGGGTATTCCACCGATGTCAATAAGCGTGGTGGTCGCGTAAGTGCTGGCCAAAGGCAGCTGATTTCCTTTGCAAGAGCATTTATCGCAAACCCCGCTGTCTTGATTCTGGATGAAGCGACGAGCTCGCTAGATATTCCTTCCGAACGACTGGTTCAGCATGGACTCAAGACCCTGCTGGCAGATCGAACCGCAATCATCATCGCGCACCGCCTATCGACAGTTTCGATTGCGGATCGAGTCTTGGTTATGGAGAAGGGGAAAGTCATTGAAGACGACTCTCCAAAGAATTTGATTTCCGGTTCAGGAAAATTCTCCAAAATGCACAAAGCATGGCGGGATTCTCTGGTTTAGCAAGGAAAAGATTTTTGAGATTTCGATAGTCTAGAAGAGCTTTAGGGCTCACAAATGGAAAGAGCAATAAATGGAAAAAATCAAGGTTGTTGGCAAGGTAGTCGATTTAGATGGCGACGAGATGACTCGTATCATTTGGCAAAACATCAAAGATTCACTTATCCTTCCCTTCTTGGATGTCGAGCTTGACTACTTCGATCTTTCCATTGAAAACCGCGACGCAACCGATGACCAAGTCACAGTTGATGCTGCTCACGCAATTAAGAAGCACGGTGTTGGGGTTAAGTGTGCAACGATAACACCCGATGAGGCCAGAGTAAAAGAGTTTGGTCTCAAAAAGATGTGGAAGTCCCCGAATGGAACTATCCGAAACATTCTCGATGGCGTTGTCTTCAGAGAGCCAATTATTATCTCCAACGTGCCAAGGCTGGTTCCTGGTTGGACCAAGCCGATTATCATTGGTCGTCACGCCCACGGTGATCAGTACAAAGCAACCGATGTAAAGATCCCAGGCAAGGGAACTGTCACCATGACTTACACCCCTGAATCCGGTGAAGCCCAGACCTGGACTATCGCAGACTACCCAGCAACCGGTGGTGTTGCGATGGGTATGTATAACTACATGGACTCAATTCGTGACTTCGCGAGAGCCTCGTTTAACTACGGTTTGGCAAGGACTTACCCGGTTTACCTATCCACCAAGAACACAATTTTGAAAGCCTACGATGGCGCCTTCAAAGACGCTTTTCAAGAAGTATTTGACGCCGAGTATGCAGACAGGTTCAAGGCAGCAGGCATTACCTACGAGCACCGTCTAATCGATGACATGGTGGCCGCTTCTTTGAAGTGGGAAGGTGGCTACGTCTGGGCCTGCAAGAACTACGACGGCGACGTTCAGTCTGACACCGTAGCTCAGGGCTTTGGTTCTCTTGGTCTTATGACCTCTGTTCTTACAACCCCAGATGCCAAGACAGCCCTTGCTGAAGCAGCTCACGGAACGGTAACTCGTCACTACCGCCAGCACCAGGCCGGTCAGAAGACATCAACTAACCCGATTGCATCCATCTACGCCTGGACCAGAGGTCTAATGCACCGTGCAACGTTGGATGGAACTCCAGAGGTTCAGAAATTTGCCGAGACCCTAGAAGATGTTGTTATCAAGACTGTAGAGTCTGGAAAAATGACAAAGGATCTTGCAGCACTGGTTGGTCCAAACCAGGCGTACCAAACCACAGAAGAATTCATGCAGTCGCTAGCAGAAAACCTGCAACAGCGTCTGAAGTAATCCACATTGTGTAAAACCCCTGACCGAAATCGGTCAGGGGTTTTACATTTGCGGGATGAAAAAATTCAAATACTCTTCGATAACTGCAGGCCTAATGGCAATTGGAATTACAACAGGAACACTCGGTGCGATACCAGCGAGTGCAAGCTATGTAGAAAGTTGCTACGAGCAAAATTGCACAATTTGGTTCTCTCACACTGGTGGTCTTCAGCAGTGGCATCCTCCGATAAACGCGCGCAACATGACATTTCAGGTTTCTGGTGGGCAGGGCGGAAAAAGTGGTGGTCAGGGTGGTCGGGTTAGTGGAACCTTGACCCAGATCCCATCCACTTTGTACATCGCGGTAGCGGGAGCTGGAATGACTGGGCAATCGGCGGCCGGTGGTTTCAACGGCGGTGGCCAAGCTGGATCGGGTTCAAACAATGAAGGATCCGGCGGTGGCTCTAGTGATATCCGCTTAGGGTCCAACGTCGAATCTAGAATCGTGGTCGCAGGCGGCGGTGGAGGCCGCGGTGCTGGAATAACACTCACACCTAGTCCAGGCGGTGGTCTAATTGCAGCGGCTGGAAAGGATGGCCAGGCAAAAGGCGGCGGTGGAGGTTCACAAACTTCAGGTGGAACCGGTGGGCTTGCAAACGGAACAGGAACCTCAGGTTCAGCTGGCTCACTACTTACCGGTGGAACCGGTGGTTCTAGCAATCTTTATGGAGGCGGTGGCGGTGGCGGTGGCTACTTCGGAGGTGGCGGTGGCGGTTCTGATACCGATAGTTCCGGCAACGACGCTGGAGCCGGAGGTGGCGGATCTTCTTTCGCTGATCCGCTCTACACATCAAACATCACCCACTTCACCGGAGTAAAAAGTGGCCATGGAATGGTGATGATTGAGTACCAACTGGTTCCACTATTTCAATCGATTGGTACCCAAACGCCACTAACCAACGCCTCCTCAATTGAATTTCAAATTCAGTTGAGTGATCCATTCCCAAGCTTTTCCGCAAGCAATATTGAGCTCATTGGCGATCCTGGCACCTGTCAGCCTGGAACCCTTAGTGGCAGCGGAACATCTCTTCTTTACACAGTGACAGATTGTGTAGATGGTCAAGTGGGTATCTCAATACCCGCAAACTCAATAGCCGAACAAGGGTATTCCGGTCCCGAGGTAACTCAGAGCTCAGCAATGGTGGCTGTAGATCGAACTGCGCCAGAAGTACTAGCAATCACACAAGAAGATTCAGAATTGATAATTCCAATTACTGAGCCCGCGTTGCAACCTGAAGTCGATAGCTATAGCTTCACAAGCACTAACAGCGCTTGTCAGGTTGACTCTGTTGCTGCTAGCAGTGATCAAGTATGGCTTGCAACACTTATCGGCTGTGAGGGTTCGAGTTTCACGTTTACGATTCTTGCCAGTTCGGTTGCGGATTTAGCTGGGAACACGGGTCCCGAAGCTGACACCTCCTTTACAGTTACGGTTCCAGAGCCAGCTGTTTCAGCTTTGGCGCCAGCTATTTCCAGTTCGCCAAAACCGCCAAGTGTCTTGGGGGTCCCAGCTCGAGAACGATTGCCCGAAGTAACGTTGGACACTTTGCCCAGTGAGGATTCTGAAGTTACTCAACCCCCGACTCAAAGACGGCAAGCAGCTCAATCTGTTATCACCGCTTCGGCAACCGCCGACCCAGTGAATTCGAGTCTGGGCTGGACCGTTGGTCTGGCAATCGCAGGGGTCTTACTTCTTGCCGCTGGATTGACCTTGAGGCGAAAAGGTATTTCCGATCTGGTAGTTGGTTAGCTGGTCGAAGCTTTGACCACCCCCAACGGCCTCAAACATCAGCTCTGGTAAGCTACTAAAAACGAGGAGCCCCAATTGACTACAAGTAGCCAACCATCGAATTTTTCCAAGCCGCTTTCTGAGACCGATCCAGAAATTGCTGCTGTATTGCAGCAGGAGCTTGATCGCCAAAGGCATACATTGGAAATGATTGCTAGCGAGAACTTTGTCTCGAGAGGAATTCTCGAAGCCCAAGGCTCGGTGCTTACCAACAAGTACGCCGAAGGCTATCCAGGCAAGAGGTACTACGGGGGCTGCGAAGTTGTTGACGTTGCAGAAGAGCTAGCTCGCACCCGAGCTAAAGCGCTTTTTGGGGCAGAGCACGCCAACGTGCAGCCACACTCAGGAGCTACCGCGAACGCAGCATTGATGATGGCTCTTGCAAAACCAGGGGATCGAATTTTGGGTCTTGAGCTTGCTCACGGTGGACATCTAACTCATGGAATGAAGTTGAACTTTTCTGGTCAGACCTACGAGCCACACGCCTACGGACTAAACCCAGACACAAATTTGATTGACATGGAAATTGTCCGAGCTCGTGCGCTTGAAACCAAACCAAAGGTTCTAATCGCGGGTTGGTCTGCTTACTCAAGGCATCTCGATTTCGCAGCTTTCCGCTCGATCGCTGATGAAGTTGGAGCAAAGCTCTGGGTGGATATGGCTCACTTTGCCGGCCTGGTTGCTGCAGGACTGCACCCATCACCTGTTCCATACGCTGATGTTGTTTCAACCACAGTTCACAAAACCCTTGGTGGACCAAGATCTGGTTTGATTCTTTGCAAGGAAGAGTATGCCAAGAAGATTGACATGGGAGTTTTCCCAGGTCAGCAGGGTGGACCTTTGATGCACGTTATTGCTGCCAAAGCGGTTGCTTTCAAGGCGGCAATGAGCCCTGAGTTCAAGGAGCGCCAACAGCGCACCATTGAAGGTGCAAGAATCATCGCCGAACGTTTGGTGCAGCCAGACGTAATGGCAAACGGAGTTTCTATCTTGACTGGCGGAACCGATGTTCACTTGGTTTTGGTTGATCTTAGAAATGCCCCTATCGATGGAAAAGAAACTGAAAACTTACTCCACGATGCGGGTATCACTGTGAACCGAAACTCTGTCCCGAATGACCCAAGGCCACCAATGGTGACTTCTGGTGTTCGAATCGGAACACCAGCTCTGGCCACTCGAGGATTCGGGGCAACCGAGTTCACCGAGGTTGCGGAGATAATTGCTCAGGTATTGCTTCCAAACCCTGACACTCAGGTACTAAAAGCTCGGGTTCGAGTCTTGACCGAGAAGTTCCCACTTTATTCCGGCCTAGAGAACTGGTAGCACTTGAGTGCCATAATTCTTGATGGTCTAGCTGCGGCTAAAGCCATAAAGAAGGAACTTACAACCCAAGTTGCGGACCTAAAAAAGCGCGGCATCACTCCTGGACTTGGAACTTTGCTGGTTGGAGACGACCCAGGGTCACATACCTACGTTTCGGGTAAGCATCGTGACTGTGCTGAGGTAGGAATCAAGTCCATTCGAATTGATCTGCCAGCAAGTGCTTCGAAGTCAGATATCTTGAAAGCCGTCAACGAGTTGAACTCATCCAAGGATGTCACCGGCTACATAATTCAACTACCGCTTCCGGTGGGAATTGATGCTCTAGAACTTCTTGAACTCATTGATCCAGCAAAAGATGCTGATGGATTGCACCCGGTGAATCTTGGACGACTGGTTCTAAATGTTTCAGGTGAAATGAGATCCCCAGTTCCTTGCACACCAGCTGGAATAGTTGAACTGCTTCGGAGATACGATGTGTCACTAGGCGGTAAAAAGGTAGCGGTTCTAGGTAGGGGAGTAACTGTTGGTAGACCCCTAGGTTTGCTCCTCACAAGAAAAGGAATTAACGCAACGGTGACCCTGTTGCATTCGGCAAGTAAGAATATTCCTGAGGCCCTGCAAAACGCAGACGTGATTGTTGCCGCTATTGGTGTTCCTCATTTTGTGAAGCCAGAGTGGGTCAAAGCTGGCGCAGTGGTATTGGATGTTGGCATCAGCAGAATCGCATCTGGAGCCCTCGTTGGGGATGTTGACCCAAAGGTGTCAGGGGTTGCTGGCTACCTATCGCCAAACCCAGGTGGAGTGGGGCCAATGACCCGCGCGATGCTGCTACAAAACGTAGTTCAGCTAGCTTCTAGAACTTAGACCTAATAGCCCAGAGGTCAGCAAATACGGGCCTAAACAGGGTGCTTGCCAGATAGCCAACCCCTGCGGAACCACCGGTTCCCATCTTTGCTCCAATGGTGCGCTCGACCATTTTCACATGACGGTAACGCCACTCCTGGAAGCCTTCGTCTAGATCCATCAGAGCTTCGCCGACCATGTTGGCTTCCGGATCATTTCGGTGAGCTGCTAACAACGCTTCCTGGACTTCTTCGTTTGCTTCGTAAGGAAGTGACACATCGCGCTCAAGAACATCTTTTGGCATTTTGTGACCTCGAGAGTCAAAAAACTTTAGCGCGCTGTCGTAGAGGCTCGCTCTACTCATCGCAGCCTCAACTTTGTTTCGAGCGACAGATCCAGGAACAAGGTGAGAGGCCATTGACATGCCGGTTCCAGCCTTGGCATCTGATCCTGCTTGATCGCGTCTTCCAAGAACCGCTTCTAGCTCACGAAATTGGGCCGATTGAAATCCAGATGCTGAACTGAGTCGACCACGGAAAGAGTTGAACTGCAGCGGGGTCATTGTTTCAAGAATGTCAAGCTGCGCTACACAAGTTTTCATAATGGTTCTCATCCGACCAAGGACAGAGAGTGCACGGTGTGTTTTGGACTGCTCTAAGGCAACTTGCACTGCCGCACTTTCATGCAGGAGCTGTTTGAACCAAAGCTCATAGACCTGATGAATGGTAATGAACAGAAGCTCATCGTGTTCTGGTCCATCAGATAGTGGCTGTTGTAAATCAAGTAACTCATCTACTTTTAGATAGCTTGTGTAAGTGACTGCTTTGTCGTGCTGTTCGCTCATTTAGGTAACTCGGTTTCCGCTCTCTTGAATTTTCTCGTAGTCCTTGCGTGCAACAGAATCTCTAATTCTTTCGAACCCATCGAAGACTTCAACGAAGCTGGTCGGTAGTGGAGAAATCGCCAGTCTTATGGAATTTGGCATCCGGTAGTCAGGCACTACTTGAGCAAACTGCCTCAAGGCTGCCGCAATTCTCTTGGCTTCGGGATGACCGATTGTGATGTGACCGCCGCGAAGCCTGTGATCTCTTGGGGTCAAAAGCTTAAAGCCCAGAGGAACCAGCCAGGCATCAAATAGCGCAATCATTAGCTCAGTGCCAATGGCAGCTTTTTTGGCAATGCGGGAAATCCCTGCACGTTCAATCATTTCGTAGCTAGCCTGGACAGCTCTGATGCCAACAATTGATGGACTAGCTATCTGGAAACCGCGAACCCCTAGGTTCTTGTCGAAAACAGGTCCCATTGCAAACTGATCCTCCTGAGCGAACCAGCCCTGGATTGGCACTTTCAAGCTGGACTGAAGCTCCTTGCGAACATATAACCAAGCTGGAGACCCTGGGCCACTGTTGCCATATTTATACGTGCAACCAACAGCCAAGTCGACTCCATTGGCGTCAAAATTAAGTTCAACCGATCCGCCTGCGTGAGATGCATCCCAAACAACAAGCCCACCGTATGAGCGAACCAAATCAGTTATTGCTTTGAGGTTTGCCCTAGCACCAGATCGGTAGTTGACCGCCTGCAGTGTCACCAGTGCAACATCGGTGCTCAAATATGGCGCTAGTAATTCAGCTGTCACTAGCTCATTCTCGGATGCGATTGGGACAGAACCTGGACCACCGGTACCGTCGGTATCAAGTGTGATTAGCTTCAAATTGAATTGCTCGGCAATTCCCTGAATTACAAATCGGTCGGTAGGAAAATTTGCTGAGTCGATAATGATTGTTTTTCGTCCTGAACGAGAGTTGATTGCAGCAACACAAAGTTGATAGAAGTTAACACTTGTAGTGTCGCAAACCAGCACCTGACCGCTAGCTGCACCCAAGGTAGCTCTTCCTAGAAGATCGCCGGCCGGCTGAGCTTCATCAATCCAATGACTCCAACCATCGACAAGTTCTGTTCCCCACTCCTTGGTGAGAAAATCAGAAACTCTATCGATAGTTGCAAGTGGTAAGCGGCCAAGTGAGTTTCCATCTAGGTAGCAAAGGGATTCATCTTTTATGAAAAACTCTTTACGGAACTCTTTGAGTTCGTCGGCCTGATCTAGAAGTTCTGCAGTTTTCCTGGAGAGTAGATCACCAATTCCTGCAAGCAGTGGGTAGTTCATGAGTTTCAGCCTAGCCCGAACAAGGAGCTCGACTTACACCAACAGCTGATGCTTAGCCAGCTGCTTGTAAAGCGGCGTGGACTTTACAAGCTCAGAGTGAGTTCCCGAGCCCACAACTTTGCCTTGGTCAAGCACGATGATCAGGTCGCTATCGACAACAGTTGATAGCCGGTGAGCGATAACAATCATGGTTCTACCTTGGGCAACAGCATCGATTGCTTCCCTCATGTGCTGCTCGTTTAGTCCATCGAGGGCAGAAGTTGCTTCGTCAAGAATGAGAATCGGTGGAGCTGCCAAGAGTGTCCTGGCTATCGCGAGGCGCTGCCGCTCTCCGCCGGAGAGCATGATTCCAGCCTCGCCAACTTCGGCGTCTAAGCCTCGCTTGTCCCGCTTGAGAACTGCCGTTAGATTCACTTCACCTAAAACGAACTTCAACTCTTTATCGGTGGCATTGGGTGAACCAATCAACAAGTTATCTCTTAGAGAACCGGCTAGCACGGGTGCATCTTGCTCTACATAGCCGATCTGAGAGCGCAGGGTATCTCGAGATAGTTCGCGGACCGGAATCCCATCTAGCAAAATCTCGCCAGATGTTGGTTCGTAAAATCTTTCAATTAGTGAAAAGACAGTCGATTTTCCGGCCCCAGATGGCCCAACCAGCGCGACTCGGTCACCTGTCTTGATCTTGAAACTTACAGAGTCTAAAACTGGTCTTCCGTCGCGATGCGCCTCGGCAGCGGGGTAGGCAAAACTGACTTTCTTGAACTCGATAGCATTCTGGGTTTTCCTCGGCTTCGTTGTCTGGGCTGACTCCAAAGCAGTTTCCTCGAGAGGCAGCTGCAGGATTTCTTCAATTCGAGCCAGAGCTCCCAGAGCGCTCATCACCGAGCTATAGGCACCAAAAGCTTGACCAAGTGGCCTGATCATCAAGAACATCAAAAGAATAAATGTAACTAGATTTGCAACCGATGTTTCTCCAGCTGCAACGCGGTAGCCACCAACACCAAGTACGACGATAAATGCAGCATTTGATGCCACACCCGCAATCGGCGATATCAACGCGTTGATTTTTGCAATCTTGACACCTTGAATGTAGGCCTCATTGGCGTCGTTACTAATGCCTGCGGTTTCTCTCGACTCGGCTCTAGCGGCGCGAATTGTTCTTACCGCAGAAAGTGCCCGCTCCACCGATGCGGCCATGTCGCCAACTCGTTGCTGTGCTTTTGTGGTTGCCGATCTAATCTGCCTGGCAGAAACCACAATGGAAGCAACAGCAACTGAGATCATTCCAAGGGTCAGGAGTAACAAGAATGGGTCAATAAAGGCCATGGCAATGATTGCTCCAACGAAAATGAGCACACCACCGGCTGCATCAATTAGGCCTTGAGTTAGAACCGCACGCAATAAAGTGGTGTCGGAACCGACCCGAGAAACTAAGTCTCCGGTTCTTCTAAGGTCATACTCCAAGATCGGTAGCTTCAAAAGTCTGACGGCAAGCTTGTTCCGAGCTGATAGAACCACACCCTCGCCTGCTTTTGCCAGCACGTAATACATAAATCCGCTGGCGATTCCGGCTCCAAGAATCACAAGAACCAAGATCAGAGCTAGCTGGCCAACATCTTCGCCGTTTTGCACAGCGGTAATTACCTGCCCCACGACCAGTGGCTGAGCCAAGCTCACCACTGCCCCAATTAGAGAGAGCATCACCGCCACACCCAAGGCGGCCTTATGTTCAAAAAGGTAGGGAGTTAGCTGGCTGAACTTAGCTTTCGGTCCAGTGTCTTTGGGGCCTAGATTTCTTCCTCTGCCTGCCATGCTCATGCGTTAGATACCTTCAATCATCGGATCGCCGTAAATTTCTTCGTTCAAAAGATAGTTGATTTCTGGCAGTGAGAGAGCCTCTGTGTATGCAGTGTTCTTGAA
Source organism: Rhodoluna sp. (assembly GCF_044232805.1). Taxonomy (GTDB): domain Bacteria; phylum Actinomycetota; class Actinomycetes; order Actinomycetales; family Microbacteriaceae; genus Rhodoluna. The sequence continues at coordinate 22,792 of NZ_JBIILG010000006.1, read as the reverse complement.
AAACTTAGAGTAATCAACGCTCTCGAGTGCGGCTAGGGCCTGCGGGTGCTTCAGTTTCAAAAACATCTGCGTGGTGTTGGCAATTGGTTCGAACTCAGTTTTTACCTTCCCACACCCATAACCAAAGATGGTAAGTGAGACATCAGCCTGTTCTGGGGATACTTTTTCGATGATTCCCTTATCGGTAACACGAACCAAACTTCTAGATACATTTGCTTTCTTCCAAATCTGAAAACAGGTCGCTAGGTGATTTTTGTTAGATAGTGGCGTGCCATCTGCGTCGACATAGTCAATTTCTATATCTAAATCGAGAGCGAGCTCAAACCCCAAGTCGAGCCGGTTTGTTACTGACCATTTGCGCCAAGACCTTGGGACAATAAAACAGATCGCATCGCTGACTTTGGCTGCGTGATTAAAAAACGGAATACTCAAAGAGTTGTTTCTGCCAAACGGGGGATTGGAAATAGTAATCAAATTGCTTTCTTTGATTTCCTGCGCCAGGAAATCACCTACTGTTACAAGTTCATGAAGTGGCTCAATGTCGAAGCTGATGACTTCGCTTACTCCAACGGCTTGGACGGCTTCGATAAAAGCTCCAGTGCCACCGGCTGGTTCCAAAATGGTCTTTCCCGCCAGTGAGCCCAGAACCTTTTCAATTTGAGCAACTAGCTCTAGAGCTAAAGGTTTTGGCGTGTAGTACTGCTCTTTCCCGGTAACCCGAGTGTTCCCTAATTTGGCTGCAGGCAGGGTTTCGGTAGGCATTACTCAAGGCTAACAAGCATTTGAAGACTTACCAGCTGCCCAAAACCGACTATCTGGGTCTAGTTACCAGAAGACAGCCAGGACCACGTTCAAAAATGTTAGCCCACCAATAGTTCCAAGGGTGCTTCCAGCTACCGGCGTCTTCTTGCGATTTAGCATCACAAGAACTAGCACGATAAGGGCGACAACAGATTTGATTGCAATCTTGCTGTTATCAAGATCGTGGCCTCCACCAAGAGCTAGTTCCCACTCGCGGACCCCGACCAGCAATAGACCTGTTATTAAAGCAGTCCAAGCACCATGCACCATGGCTGGAAGAATTACTGCTGTCTTGGCTCGAAGCGCTTTTACTTGGACTAAGAATCCACCAAATAAGGCCGATAGACCAACTAGGTGTAGCACAACAAGAAAACTCTTTATGATTCCAGCAAGCTCAAGCATGATTTACCCTTCGTTAGTTAAAGGATAACCGCTTCATCGTGATTGCGGCCTCAACTGCTTCTGCGCCCTTGTCTTCTTTTGAACCTGGAAGACCAGCTCTATCAAGAGCCTGTTGCTCATTTGCTACAGTCAACAGCCCAAAACCAATCGGAACCGAGCTGTCTAACTGAACCCGGGTAAGACCACTAGTTGCCGCATCGCACACGTAGTCAAAGTGTGGTGTGTCACCCTGAATTACAACACCTAGCGCAATTACAACTTCAGCACCGTTTTTGATTGCCATCTGGGCTCCAAGCGGAAGCTCAAATGCACCCGGCACTCGAATCACTTTGTAATCTGAGTTTCCAGCAGCGTGGAGCGCACGCCGGGCTCCAGAAAGTAATCCGTAGGTAACTTCTTTGTGCCAGCTCGTGACTACAATTGCAACCTTTATTCCCGCTGCATCAATGGCGATTTTTGGTGCGCCGTTACTGCTCATTTCGATCCAATTCCGGAATCATGTGACCCATCTTTTCGCGCTTGGTTTCCATGTATTCAACGTTTTCGTCTTGCTGACCCACAACAATGGGCACAAACTCGTTGACAACAATTCCAGCAGCCTCGAGTGCTTCAATCTTGGCAGGGTTATTGCTCATTAGTCGCACGCTTCTTATACCCAGGTCTCCCAGGATCGAAACCGCTGCGCCGTACTCTCTTGCCTCACTTGGAAGACCCAGAGCAAGGTTGGCTTCAACTGTGTCCATTCCCTCATCTTGCAAGGCGTAGGCCTTGAGCTTATTCAAGAGCCCAATTCCGCGACCTTCTTGACCACGAAGGTAGATAACTACGCCTCCCTTTGGGTCGGTTGCAATCTTGTCCAGAGCGAAATCTAGCTGCGGGCCACATTCACACTTTTTGGAACCGAAGGCTTCTCCAGTAATGCACTCGCTGTGCATTCTCACCAGCACGTCTTCGTGCATTGGCTCACCCGCAATAATCGCTACGTGCTCAGCGGTTGTCTTGGTGTCGTAGTAGCCACGGACCTTGAATGCCCCGTGAGTGCTTGGCATCTTGGCCTCGGCCTCGAACCTGATTCGACTTACTGAATCATCACTAGGGATTGGCTTAGCAAGTTCGCGGTAGCTAAATATCTGTTCGATGCTGATAACGGGTAAGCCTTCTTTGGCTCCAACTTCCTGAAGCTCTGGCAGACGCATCATGGTTCCATCTGCAGAAACCATCTCGGCAATTACGCCAACTGGGGTAAGGCCAGCAAGTTTTAGAAGGTCCACGGTTGCTTCAGTGTGCCCAGGTCTTCCAAACACACCATCTGGGTGAGCACGAAGGGGGATAACGTGACCTGGACGAATCAGATGCGCTGGCTGAGAGTTGACATCAGCAAGAACTCGAAGGGTGTGCGCCCGATCTGCCGCGCTGATTCCGGTTGTTACACCAGAGGCCGCGTCAACAGAAACTGTGTACTGGGTGCGATAGCGATCTTGATTGTTGTTAGTCATCAGTGGAAGGTCCAAGCTGTTAGCGAGGGACTCTGACATCGGTGCGCAAAGGAAACCTGAGGTGTGATTCACCATCCAGGAGATCCATTCGGGCGAGGCAAACTGCGCGGCCATGATCGCGTCACCTTCGTTCTCACGATTGCGGTGATCTACTACCAGCACTGGCTTTCCAGCCTTGAGTGTTTCTAGTGCTTGTTCTATGGTTGCCAGATTCATTTCTGACTCCTTGCCTCTATTAGTTTCTCAATGTGCTTTGCCAAGATATCTGCCTCGACGTTCAGCTTTGCTCCAACACCCTTTTGACCAAGAGTGGTTAGGCGCAAAGTTTCGGGGATCAGGCTTAGTGAAACAACGTCATCAGAGATGTCATTCACGGTTAGCGATACTCCATCAAAAGTAATTGAACCCTTGTGAACCACATACTTAGCTAGCTCACTTGGAATTCTTACCTTTACTACTTCCCAGTTATCACTTGGTTCTCTAGAAATAATCTCTCCAACTCCATCCACGTGACCTTGCACCACGTGACCTCCGAATCTTCCAGCTCCAGACATGGCCCGCTCGAGATTCACCTTGTCGCCAACAGTGATACCGCGAAGGCTGGTTCTATTCAATGTCTCGAGCATCACATCGGCAACAAAGCCATCAGCTGTCAATTCGGCGGCGGTCAGGCAGGCTCCATTGACCGAGATAGATTCTCCTTGGGCTAGATCTGATCGCACTAGGTTTCCGCTAACTTGCAAGCGAATGCTGTCGCCTAGATCTCTTACGCCTGAAATAGTTCCAAGTTCTTCGACTATGCCCGTAAACATCAGACACTCCCTACTGGTTTAGCGATGATCTGAATATCTGAACCGAGAGGATTAATCTCCAAAAACTCAAGCTCTTTCGCGTCTTGGATGGAAGGAACGTCTATGGAGCCAATTGCAAGCTTGTCGCCGCCAATCAATTTTGGAGCCAGGTAAATTACAAATTCATCCACCAGATCCATTTGAACAAAGCGACTTGCAAGAGTTGGCCCACCTTCAACAAAAACGTGTTTGATACCTTTTTCGTAAAGCTCGCTGAGGGCACCGTGGATTGATTGAGTTTTCAGGATAAGCGTCTCTGCATCGTCGTTAAATATTCGAAGCCCTGCAGGTAAGTCTCGTTCACCTAAGACAACTCTCAGTGGCTGCTGCTCAAATAGCGAACCATCTAATTTTCTTGCAGTGAGTTCAGGGTCATCAATTAGTGCGGTTCCGGTTCCAACCAAAATGGCATCGACTTCTGATCGTCTCTGGTGCGCATCTTGCCTAGAGGATTCACCGCTGATCCACTTGCTAGATCCATCTTGCGCGGCAGCGCGACCATCGACACTACTTGCCCACTTCAAAGTAACAAACGGTCTCTTGTTTTTTGCAGCGCTGAGCCAAACTCTTGACTGCTGGTCCGCTTTATCGGCATGAAAACCAGCTACAACTTCAATGCCTGCGCTGCGCAAAGTTTCTGCACCACCGCTTGACTGATCGCCAGGATCGGAAGAAGCAAATACAACTTTGCTTACTCCCGCCTCAATCAAGGCCTTGGCGCACGGACCGGTTTTACCGGTGTGATTGCATGGTTCCAAAGTCACAATTGCAGTTGAGCCTTGGGGAAGTTTTGAGGCGCCCTTGAGTGCAGCATTGATGGCAACAACTTCGGCATGGTCTGTTCCAGATCCCTTGTGGTATCCCTCACCGATTAGCTCGCCATCAGCATTTAGAATCACTGCACCAACTTGGGGATTTACTCCCGTTACTGGTCCCTTTAGGGCAAGCTCAAGCGCGCGAGTCATCGCGTCATCGAGGCTTAGCTTGGACATGTTTCTACCCTTGTTCGAATTTAGAACCTCGGGGTAGCGGAATGGGAAAGTAGAGTCAGCCGAATTGGCTTTAAAACGCCAACGACTAACCCTAGGTTCTTCTCCCATCCGGACTTTAACCGTCGGCTCTGGAATTTCACCAAATCAACCGAATTAGAGCTTTTTCAAGATCTGATTCGGGTCGCGGGCTATACCGCCGGCTCAGATTTTCACTGACCCCGAAGAACGTTGTTACGTCCCTATCCTTACACGTAACTAGGAATCGTGCCCAAAATGTTTAGGGCTCCCAGCTAACTCCTAGGAATAAACCCAATTTTGTCGTAAACGCTCGCCAAAGTAGCCTCGGCTAGTTCGTTGGCACGCGCGGAGCCCGAGGTCAACAGGCGATCTAGCTCGTCGGTGTTTTCAAGTAGTTCGGTAGCTCGAGACCTAATGGGTTCGATTACAGAGGTGACCGCGTCGGCAACTTCCGACTTCAGATCCCCATAGCCTTTGCCCGCAAAAGATGCTTCCAAATCCTTGATTGATTTACCCGATACGGCTGAATAGATTCCAAGCAGGTTTGAAACCCCTGCTTTGTTTTCGGCGTCGAATCTAATTTCGCTATCGGCATCGGTTACGGAACCTTTAATCTTTTTCACCGTCACGCTGGATTCATCCATGATGTTGATGGTTCCTTTTGGTTCGTTGGATTTAGACATTTTTGCTGTTGGGTTCTGAAGATCATAAATCTTGGCAGTTTCTTTCAGGATGTGAGCTTCGGGAACCGTAAAGGTCTCGCCGAATCTGGAGTTGAATCGCATCGCAAGATCCCTGGTTAGCTCAAGGTGTTGCCTTTGATCCTCACCAACAGGAACCTTTTTTGGTTGATAAAGCAAAATGTCCGCTGCCTGCAAGACTGGGTAAGTGAACAAGCCAACTGAGGCCGAGTCACTATCTGTTTTTTGAGACTTGTCTTTGAACTGCGTCATGCGGCTAGCCTCGCCAAATCCAGTGATGCAATTTAGCACCCAGGCAAGTTGTGCGTGTGCTGGGACCTGTGACTGAATAAACAACGTTGACTTATTAGGGTCAATTCCGGCTGCAATATATTGCGCAGCAGTTCGCCGGGTGTTTGCAAGAAGCTGCTTCGGGTCTTGGGGGACCGTGATGGCGTGCAGGTCCGCGATCATGTAATACGCGTTGAATTCTTCCTGCATCGCAACCCAGTTATTGAGCGCCCCCAGATAGTTTCCTAGGTGCAGAGAATCGGCAGAAGGCTGCATGCCGCTTAGAAGATTAGCTTTGCTCACCTTAGATAGCGTATTCCACAGTTACCGGAGAATGGTCAGTCCAACGCGCGTCATAACTTGGAGCCCTGTGTACTTTGTACTTTCCAGACATCTTCGCTAGAGCTGGTGTTGCTAGGTGGTAGTCAATTCTCCAGCCGGCATCGGTGTCAAATGCCTTTCCCCGATAGGACCACCAGGTGTATGGGCCAGGTTTGTTTGGGTGGGTAGCTCGACCTATATCAACCCAGCCCTGCTTGCCCATCAAGGTGTCGAAGTAGGCACGCTCTTGAGGCAAGAAGCCAGCGTTTTTAATGTTGCCTTTCCAGTTCTTGATATCCAACTCAGTGTGACCAACGTTTAGATCTCCAACTACCAAAGCCAATGCTTGCTCTTTGGTGAGCTTGGCCATGCGAGCTTGCATTGCTTCTAGAAACTTGTATTTTTCAACTTGCTTAGGCGTATCAACTTCACCGGAGTGAACGTAACAACTTACAACCGTGACCTGCTTGCTACCAACTTTGAAAACACCTTCTAGCCAACGCCCTGCTGAATCAAAGTCCTTAGCGCCAAGAGTCACTTTGGATTCAATTGCTGGCACTTTGCTGACTAAAGCGACACCGGCTCTTCCCTTGGCAGAAGCTTCATCATGCAGGATGTGCCACTTACCGCCATTAATAGCAAGGCCACCGTGCTCATCGAAAAGCTCATCAAGATCAGCTCTGCTTGCTCTAACTTCCTGAAGTGCTAGAACATCGGCGGTAGATTTTTTGAGCCAATCAACCATGCCGTTACGAAATGCTGCGCGCACACCGTTTACATTGATTGTTGCAACTTCAAATGGTTTCTTGGTGGGCACTAAAAGCTCACTAAGACTGCGTCACCTTGAACTTCGACAGTTATCTTTCCTAAGGCTCGCTGGGCAGGGCCTTTGATGACGGATCCATCATCCGCGTTATAAACGGCGCCGTGGTTGTCGCAGACAATCTCCGAATTTGAAACACTACTCATTACAAATCCTGCGTGTGAGCAAACTGCGCTAAAGCCGCGGAAGACATCCTGCGAGGGGTGAGTAATCAAAATAGGTGTTCCAGAAACATCAAACTTCTTTCCAGATCCCACAGGAATATCTGTTGTCTTGCAGACCTCTACCGCAGCCGTTGCATTTTCAGCCGGAGACTCAGATTCAGTTGCGCCTGGCTCTCGGGTTGTCTGCGGAGCGCAAGCCGCCAAAGCAGTTACCGCAGATACTCCAACGGCGGAGGCGATCACTGCGCGACGGGAAACCATTACGGTCTACCCTTCAGAATTGCCTGCTTAACCTCGGCAATAGCTTTTGTCACCTGAATTCCTCGGGGGCAAGCTTCGGTGCAATTAAAAGTAGTGCGGCAGCGCCAGACACCTTCTTTATCGTTCAAGATGTCGAGCCTTAGCTCGGCACCTTCATCGCGGGAATCAAAGATGAATCGGTGGGCGTTGACGATAGCCGCCGGACCAAAGTACTGACCGTCGGTCCAGAAAACCGGGCAACTGGTTGTACAGGCGGCACACAAAATGCACTTGGTGGTGTCGTCGTAGCGTGCGCGCTGCTCAGGAGACTGCAGTCTTTCTTTTTCTGGATTGGCTCCAGCAATCAAGAATGGATTGATGTCACGGTAGGCCTTGTAGAAAGGCTCCATGTTGACAATCAAGTCCTTCTCAACTGCAAGACCCTTGATTGGCTCAATGTAAATCGGCTGAGAAATGTCTAGATCCTTGATTAGCGTCTTGCAAGCCAAGCGGTTTCTACCGTTGATTCGCATGGCATCCGAGCCACAAACACCGTGGGCACAAGATCTACGGAAAGTCAATGAGCCATCTATTTCCCATTTGATCTTGTGCAGGGCGTCTAGAACACGATCGGTTCCATACATAAGTACGTCGTAGTCAACCCACTTAGCTTCTTCGCTGGTCTCCGGGTCAAAGCGGCGAACCATGAGAGTTACCGTGAATGACGGAATCTCTGCAATTTCTTTAACGCTCTCGACCATTAGTACTTACGCTCCATAGCTGGGTAGTTGGTAACAACAACAGGTTTCCAGTCAACCCGGATGTCTTCCCCAGGCTTGGTTGGAACAATCTTGGTTTTGTATGCCATGGAGTGAACCATGAAATCTTCATCGTTTCTGGTCTCGTAATCCTCACGGAAATGACCCCCGCGGCTTTCCCGGCGCTCGCGAGCTGTCATAACCAATACCTCAGCAAGATCGAACAAGAAACCTAGTTCGATTGCTTCCAGCAGGTCAGTGTTGAATCTCTGTCCGCGGTCTTGAACTGCGATGTTTTCGTAGCGCTTTCTGAGCTCAGTTATCTTGTCTAGGGCCTCATTGAGAGAATCTTCAGTGCGGTAAACCTGGGCGTTTTTGTCCATGGTTTCCTGCAATTCTTTCCTCAGAACCGCAATCTTCTCGGTACCGGTTGAGTTTCTTGTTACAGAAAGCAAGATCTCAACCTGAGCTGTCGCATTTTCAGGAACTGGAACAAAGTCAGCATCCTTGGCGTACTCAACCGCATAAATTCCAGCGCGCTTACCGAAAACGTTAATGTCCAGCAGCGAGTTGGTACCAAGTCGGTTAGCTCCATGCACCGAAACGCACGCACACTCACCAGCGGCGTAAAGACCTGGCACCACAGTGTCGTTGTCGCGAAGCACCTCGGTTTTGACGTTGGTTGGAATTCCACCCATAGCGTAATGCGCAGTTGGGAAAACTGGAACCGGTTCGGTGTAAGGCTCAACACCTAGATAAGTTCTTGCAAACTCAGTAATGTCTGGAAGCTTGGCGTCGATAACTTCTGGCGGCAAGTGAGTTAGGTCCAAAAGCACGTAATCCTTGTTGGGACCCGCGCCTCTTCCCTCGCGAACCTCGTTAGCCATAGCTCTTGCGACCATGTCTCGAGGGGCAAGGTCCTTAATAGTCGGCGCGTAACGCTCCATGAATCTTTCACCCGAAGCGTTTCTCAAGATTGCACCTTCACCGCGAGCTGCCTCGGAAAGCAAAATACCAAGACCCGCGAGACCGGTTGGGTGGAACTGGTAGAACTCCATGTCTTCTAGTGGAAGACCCTTACGCCATATGATTCCAACGCCGTCACCAGTGAGGGTGTGAGCATTAGAAGTTGTCTTGAAGATCTTTCCGAAACCACCGGTAGCAAAAACAATCGACTTACCCTGGAACACGTGCAGATCCCCAGTAGCTAGCTCGTAGGCCACAACAGCTGCTGGACGCTCAACGCCGTCAACCTCGTTCATAACTAGGTCAAGAACATAGAACTCGTTGAAAAACTCAATGCCGAGCTTTACGCAGTTTTGGTACAGGGTCTGCAAAATCATGTGACCGGTGCGGTCAGCTGCGTAGCAAGATCTTCTAACCGGGGCTTTTCCGTGATCTCTGGTGTGACCACCAAAGCGTCGCTGGTCGATTTTGCCGTCTGGGGTTCTATTAAATGGCAGCCCCATGTTCTCTAAATCAATAACTGCCTGAACCGATTCTTTGGCAAGAATCTCTGCTGCGTCTTGATCGACCAGGTAGTCGCCACCTTTTACGGTGTCAAAGGTGTGCCACTCCCAGCTGTCTTCTTCAACGTTGGCAAGTGCTGCTGCCATTCCACCTTGAGCTGCACCGGTGTGTGAGCGAGTAGGGAAAAGTTTTGAGATAACCGCGGTGCTAGCGTGAGGACCGGCTTCAATGGCAGCGCGCATTCCTGCGCCACCAGCTCCAACGATTACTACGTCGTGCTTGTGAAAGTGAGTCTTTGTTGCGGTTTCGCTAGCGGGCAATTACTAAATCCTTACTGAGCTGGGCAGAACGATGGCAGCGCCTCTAGTGAAGCGCCGATAGGGCATGGGTCGAAAGTGAAGATAACTAAAGTGCCCAATGTAACTAACGCGGCACAAACACCCCAAAGAGTAAACACCAGGGTCTTTCGGACACCTTCTCTTTCGGTGTAATCGTTGACGATGGTTCTCATGCCGTTGGTTCCGTGGATCATGGCAAGCCAGAGCATTGATAGATCCCACCACTGCCAGAACGGGTCGGCCCATTTACCAGCAACGAAAGCAAAGTTGATTGCTTTGATGCCACCTTCTGGAACAACCAGGTTCGAGATCAAGTGAACCAAGATAAGAACAATTAGGGCAACGCCAGAAACACGCATGTAAATCCAGCCATACTTTTCCCAGTTGGCTTGTTTTTTGGACCTAGGAGAATTCGGAATCTCGATAACTACTGACATAATCTCCTCCTAACCGAATACGTGCATCAAGTGACGGGGGGCAAAAGCTGCAAACAAGACAAACGCGACGCCAACGACAACCCAGAACATCACGTTCTGGTACTTGGCACCCTTGCTCCAGAAGTCAATGAGAGCAATTCGAATTCCGTTGAAGCCGTGGTACAAAATCGCCGCTACCAAACCAAGCTCAGCGACCCCAATAAGAGGTGTCTGATATGTGGCGATTACTACGTTGTAGGCCTCCGGGGCCACTCTTACCAAAGCGGTATCTAGAACGTGCACCAAAAGGAAGAAGAAGATGGCAACACCGGTAATACGGTGCAGCACCCAGGACCACATACCCACTTTTCCGCGGTATAGAGTGCCTGCAGGCATTGTTGGCAAGTATTGCTCCTTGGAGACGAGATTGGCTTTGGGTTAAATTCTAACCCCGAAACATTCTTGGCTATGCTCATGCGCCCAAGGTGGGCTAGGGTTTTTCTTGTTATGGCAAATCCAAGAAAGCCTAAAGATCGCTTCCACGCAGTTATTCCTGCCGGGGGAGTTGGATCTAGACTTTGGCCACTTTCCAGAGCTTCCGCTCCTAAATTCCTTCACGACCTAACCGGCTCAGGCCAGACTCTCTTGCAAGACACTTGGGACCGAATAGCACCTTTAGCCTCAGCTGCCAGAACCATGATTGTCACAGGCGAGGCTCACGAGCAGGCCGTGATGACTCAGATTCCAGAGCTTGACCCTAAGAACCTAGTGATTGAAGCCAGCCCCAAGGACTCAACAGTAGCCATCGCGCTCGCGGCAGCTATTTTGGCCAAAAGAGAGCCGGATGTAATCATCGGAGCCTTCGCCGCTGATCACGTAATCACAGACAGCAAGGCATTCCAAGATGCCGTGAACCAGGCCATTGAGCTTGCTGCCCACGATCGAATCGTAGTAATAGGTATAACCCCAACAGAACCATCGGTTGGCTTTGGATACATCAAATCAGGTGACCCAATCAAGATGGCTGGTGCACCTTCGGCACTAGAGGTCGAAAAATTCGTCGAGAAGCCAAAGTTTGAAAGAGCCAAAAAATACGTAGAGTCAGGCAAGTATCTCTGGAACGCTGGAATGTTCATTGCCCCAGCCGCATTATTGTTGCGTCAGCTTGCCAAGAGCGAGCCTGAGCTTCATGCCGCAATTCTGGAACTAGCTGCTGCCTGGGACACCGACAAAAAAGATGCCACTATTGCCAAGCTATGGCCGGGACTCAAAAAGGTCGCAATCGATTACTCGATTGCCGAACCAGCCGCCGAGGCAGGACTCGTTGGTTTGATCCCTGGAAAGTTCAGTTGGCATGATGTTGGGGACTTTGCGGCTATCGCCGAATTGCAATCTCAGGGCAGGAAAAACAACCTTGCCGTCTTGGGCGCAGCGAGGGTTTTATCTGATGACTCGAGTGGAATTTTGGTCAGCGAGACCAATCGCATGATTGCGATCATTGGGCTCGAGGACGTAATTATTGTGGACACCCCGGATGCGCTTTTGGTTACCAATAAGGCAAACGCCCAAAAGGTTAAAGCTTTGGTTGACTCTTTAAAGGCAACCGGCCATGACGAGATTCTCTAAAAGCTCTCTATTTGTATCAATTTCATCTCGAAACGATATAGCCTCGGCGTTGCGGATATTTACCGCCTGTTTGCCAGTTATTCTTGTCCCATACCGCGAGTTGTGAACGCCACGGCTCGTACCCAAATAGGAGGAACTAAGTGAAGCTATTTTCACGCTCAAGTGCTGCTAAGGCACTTACGCTAGCTGCTGTTTCAGCACTAGTACTTTCTGGTTGCGCAGCTGCACCAGAAGAAACTACAGATGCAGCAGCAGTTGATTTTCTTGCATGTGCAGTTTCTGACGAAGGAAACTGGAATGACAAGTCCTTCAACGAAGCTGTTTACACAGGTCTACTCCAGGCAGAAGCTGACCTAGGAGTAACAATCAATGCTCTTGAGTCTGCAACACCTGAAGACTTCGAGCCAAACCTACAGGCAAGCGTTGACGCAGGTTGCGACATCATCATTGGTGTTGGATTTGCTCTTGGAGATGCAATCACCAAGATCTCTGCTGAAAACCCAGACCTAAACTTTGCTTTGGTTGACTCAGGTTCTGAGAGCACCAACGTAAAGCCATTGCTATTCGAAACTGCTGAGGCAGGCTTCCTAGCAGGTTACGCTTCGGCTGACTACTCAACATCCAAGACAATTGGTACCTACGGAGGACTTCCTTTCCCTTCAGTTACTGACTTCATGACCGGTTACTACTACGGTGCAATGCAGTGGGGTACCGACAACGACACCGAAGTTACTGTTCTTGGTTGGGATCCAGCTAACCCAGACGGCGGAGACTTCATGGGTGGATTCGCTCCAAACAACCCAGAAGGTCTAGCAATTGCTAAGACTCAGCTACAGGCTGGTGCAGATGTTCTATTGCCAGTTGGTGGAAACCAGTTCACTGCTGCTCAGTCCGCAATTGATGAGTTGAACCCAGACGCAGTTATGTTGGGTGTTGACGTTGACATCGCTGCTGGTAACCCAGATCTAGCGCCATACATCTTCACATCTATTGAGAAGAGAATGGCAATTGCCACATTCGACGTAATCAAGAGCCTTGTTGAGGGTGCTGCATTCGATGCAACTCCATACGTTGGAACTCTTGCTAACAAGGGTGTTGCAATCACTGCATTCAGTGACTTCGCTTCAAAGGTTAGCTCGGGCCTAGCAGCCAAGCTAGTCGAACTAGAGGCTGGAATCATTGACGGCACCTACAAGCCAAAGGGCTAGTAGCTAAATAACTATTGAAGACCGGATGCTCCTTTTGGGGCATCCGGTCTTCAATTTTTTATGTGGCAGAATAAAGTCTGACCAAAACAATTTGCACATAGGAGTGCTGGATGAGACTAGAGCTAAAGGGAATCACCAAGCGCTTTGGTGCCCTCGTAGCTAACGACTCAATTGACTTGGTGGTTGAGTCTGGAGAAATTCACAGCTTGCTCGGTGAAAACGGAGCTGGCAAATCAACCCTTATGAATGTGCTCTATGGCCTGTATCAAGCAGATGAAGGTCAGATCCTCCTGGATGGCAAGGTCGCAAAATTCTCAGGCCCCGGAGACGCAATGGCGGCGGGAATCGGCATGGTCCACCAACACTTTATGCTCATCCCAGTTTTCACTGTGGCTGAAAATGTTGCACTAGGTCACGAGCCAACCAACAAGCTTGGGGTTCTAGACCTTGACGCCGCAAGGGCGCTGGTTCGGAAAATATCAGACCGCTTTGGATTTGATGTTGACCCTGACGCTTTGGTTGAAGATTTGCCCGTAGGTGTTCAGCAGAGAGTTGAAATCATTAAGTCTTTGGCTCGCGACGCAAAAGTATTAGTGCTTGATGAACCGACAGCCGTTTTGACTCCGCAGGAAACTGACGAGCTTATGGAAATCATGCGCGGCCTTGCCAAATCGGGAACGTCTATAGTCTTCATCACTCACAAACTTCGAGAAGTAAAAGCGGTGGCCGACAAGATAACCGTTATTCGCCAGGGCCGGGTTGTTGGCGAGGCCAAACCAACCGCTGAAACAAAAGAGCTTGCCAGCATGATGGTTGGGCGCGATGTTGGACTTACTGTCGAAAAAAAGTCTGCCGCGCCTGGCAAAGTGGTGCTGAATGTTCAAGACCTGTCAGTTCTGGATGATCGCGAACAGCGGGCGGTCGATCACGTAAGTTTTGAAGTTCGGGCTGGCGAGATACTCGCTATCGCGGGCGTCCAGGGAAACGGCCAAACAGAACTCGCCGAGGCGATATTGGGCCTTAGAACTCTGCACTCTGACACTGGTGATATTTCAATTTCAGGATCAAGCGTTCGCGGAAAGTCGGTTAGAACAATTCTTGAAAAAGGTGTCGGCTACGTCCCAGAAGATCGTCAAAAAAACGGACTCATCTCAGAGTTTTCCATCGCGGAAAACCTAATGCTAAATGGCTCATTCACTAAGCCATTTGCAAAGGGATTGGGAATTGCATTCGCTACCAGAAATCGGATAGCTGATGAACTAGTCAAAGAATTTGATGTTAGGACAACATCTGCACAGAGCGCTGCCGGAAAACTTTCCGGAGGAAACCAACAAAAGGTTGTTCTTGCCAGGGAGCTTTCTAGGGAAGTGGAGTTGCTGGTTGTTTCTCAGCCAACTCGCGGAGTTGATGTTGGCTCTGTAGAATTCATTCACGAACGCCTGGTTGAAGAAAGAAATAGCGGTAAAGCTGTGCTTCTTATCTCTACCGAACTGGATGAAGTTTTGGCGCTTGCCGATCGAATTGCAGTGATGTATCGAGGCAAAATTGTGGGCATTGTTGCCGCCAATACCGATAGAACAAAGCTTGGCCAAATGATGGCGGGTGTAGCGGCATGAGTACGACTGTGAAAAAAGAACCAATCAACTGGAATGCTGCACTAAAAGAGATTCTTTCTGGCGGGATTACGCGAACCGTACTGTCTGTGATTCTCGGGTTTGCCGTTGGCGCGTTCTTCATGATTATTTCCAATAAAGAATTTCTCCAGAGCATTGGCTATTTCTTCGCAGACCCATTAGCTAGCTTGCGTGCAGCAGGAGACGTTGTTGGCGCAGGTTACGGGGCGTTATTTAAGGGTTCAATTTACAACGCCAGCGCTGCAACTTTTGACGGTGCCATTAGACCGCTAACCGAAACGCTAAGGCTCGCCGGTCCACTGATCGCGGCTGGACTTGGTATCGGTCTTGGTTTCCGAGTGGGACTATTCAACATTGGTGGTACCGGTCAGCTAGTTTCTGGTCTAATCTGGGCAACCTTCGTTGCAACTCGACTAGAGCTCCCGCCGGTTATTCACTTCATCGTTGCAATAGCTGCTGCGATAGTTGGTTCGGCGATAGTGGGTGCGTTTGTAGGTTTTCTTAGAGCGCGCACAGGGGCTAATGAAGTAATCACCACGATTATGTTGAACTACATAATCATTAGCTTTTTCAACTTTTTACTGTTGGATAACAACTTGCTGCAAGGTGCCACAGCTGGTGGGCACACCAAGTCTGATCCTGCTTTCGAAACTGCAAAACTTCCTGGACTACTCGGCGAGAATTTTGCGCTCAACCTAGGATTTGTCTTGTCCATTGTGGCCGTAGTTGTTTACTGGTGGCTGATGGAGCGATCAACAATTGGGTTTAGGCTCCGAGCAGTTGGATTCAATGCATCGGCTGCAAAAACCTCAGGCATCAACGTCGAGGGAACTTATATTCTTGCCCTCGGTCTATCGGCTGCCTTTGTTGGAATAGCCGCCGCTAATCAAGCTTTATCTTCAACCGGTGGTGTTACACCAACTACCCACGCAGGTATTGGTTTTGATGCCATAACTGTTGCGCTCCTTGGTGGATCAACAGCGTCCGGTGTGTTACTGGCCGGATTATTGTTCGGTGCCTTCAAAGCCGGATCATCGGCTATTCAGATCGAAGGAATTTCTCCTGACGTGCTCGGCATTGTCCAAGGAGCAATTGTTTTGTTTATTGCTGCCCCGCCTTTGATTAGGGCAATCTTCCGTCTTCCGCCACCGCAGACTACGACGATTCTGAGTGCCTTACGATCTAAGTTTTTTAGTCGAGGAGGAAAATAATGGCCACTGAGACTAAAAAAGAAGTTCGCGAATCTTGGAAGACACCAACTGTCATGGGCTCCATAGCCGCAGTGATTTTTATTTTCTTTGGAATCCTCGGTAAATCTGAAATTGTTTCATTTGAACTGACTGGAGTAAGAGAGGCAGTTCAGCTGCCTTACATCGATATCTCTTCCAGTCTCTTGGGAACTGCGGCAGGAATTATCCTGCTTGCCATAACAGCATTCGTTGCATGGCAGGTTACTAGAAACATACGAGCATCGATTTGGTTTTCACTGCTCTATGGCGCTATTGCGCTGGTAGCACTTCTGGGCTGGCTTGCCGCAGGTTCTGTGGTTCCAGTGGCTTTCATATTGGGATCAGCCTTGGTCTTGGCAGTCCCAATCATTCTTGGCGCAATGGCCGGAGTGATGAGTGAGCGAGTCGGAGTTGTGAACATTGCAATTGAGGGTCAGCTGCTAACTGGGGCTTTTGTTGCATCCGTGGTCAGCACCCTGACTGAAAATCAAATAATCGGCATTGTCTCCGCTATGGTTACGGCAGCCCTCTTTTCAGCAGTGCTGGCAGTATTTGCAGTGCGCTTTTTGGCCCAGCAAATCATTGTCGGTGTGGTTCTAAACGTTCTGGCGATTGGAATAACAAACTTCCTTTACCAGCAGTGGGTAACTGAGGATGAGTCCGCGACCAATAGCCCAGGTACTCTTCCGATTATTCACGTTCCGTTTCTCGGAGATATTCCCGTTATCGGACCAGTTCTGTTTCAGAACCGAATCACAGTGTTTCTTGCAATCGCGATAGTTATCGTTTTGTGGTTTGTGCTTTTCAAGACCAAATTGGGTCTGCGCGCCAGAGCCGTGGGAGAGAACCCTTTAGCTGCAGACACAGTTGGCATTAACGTCTCTCGGACTAGATTTTGGTGGGTAACCCTTGGCGGGCTTTTGGCCGGTCTTGGAGGAGCAGCGCTAACCGTTGGTAGCTCAGGATCATTCGGGCGTGAAATGTCCGGCGGATTAGGATTTATCGCTTTGGCCGTTGTTATCTTGGGACGCTGGCACCCAGGATATGCCACAGCAGCAGCGCTCCTATTTGGCTTCTCTATTATTTTGAGAATCTGGGCTAACCAAGTTAGCCCAGGAATTCCGACTAACTTCATCACCATGGTTCCTTATCTTGTAACACTGATTGCCGTAGTCGGATTCGTTGGTCGATCTAGACCTCCCGCCGCTGACGGTATTCCTTATGTGAAGGGTTAGAAGATGCAAATCGACTGGGAGCTACTTCGCAAAGAAGCCATTGCAGCCATGCAGAATGCCTACGTGCCTTATTCAAAGTTTGCTGTTGGAGTTGCAGCGCTAACCGAAGACGGTCGAATCGTTTCGGGCTGCAATATCGAGAACGCTTCGTATGGTGTGACCTTATGTGCGGAGTGCTCCATGGTTAGCGATCTTTTCAGAACTGGCGGAGGCAGGCTAGTTGCCTTCTACTGCGTCGACAAGCACAACAACATCTTGATGCCATGTGGCAGATGTCGTCAGCTGCTTTACGAACACTCGGCACCAGGAATGTTGCTAGAAACTGTTTCCGGTATCAAGACAATTGACGAAGTCATTCCAGACGCCTTTGGTCCTAGAGATCTGGACGCTAGAGCTTGAGCACTTTTGATGCTGTTGACCTGATTATTTCCAAACGAGAAAAGCAGGAACTTTCTAAAGAAGCTATTGATTGGCTAATCGAGAATTACACCGCAGGCGTTGTCGCCGACGAGCAAATGTCAGCTATGGCTATGGCCATCTTGCTAAATGGCATGAACGGTCGTGAGATCAAAGATCTAACGATGGCCATGATTGCATCCGGTGAAAGGCTAAATTTTGAATCCCTTGGTGTTCCAACAACCGATAAGCACTCAACCGGTGGAGTTGGTGACAAGATCACTTTGCCGCTTGCGCCACTAGTTGCGGTATTCGGCGTTGCAGTTCCACAACTATCCGGTCGAGGACTAGGTCACACCGGCGGAACTCTAGACAAGCTCGAATCAATCCCTGGCTGGAGAGCAAACTTATCCAATGAGGAAATGACGAAGCAGTTAGCCGAAGTCGGTGCAGTTATCTGCGCCGCCGGATCGGGCTTAGCTCCTGCAGATAAAAAGCTTTATGCGCTTCGCGATGTGACCGGAACAGTGGAGGCAATTCCACTTATCGCTTCTTCAATCATGAGTAAAAAAATCGCCGAAGGAACAGGGTCTCTTGTTTTGGATGTGAAGGTTGGCTCCGGCGCATTCATGAAAGATTTTGCGAGAGCAAGGGAGCTCGCAGAGGTTCTAGTTCAGCTCGGAAAAGATGCTGGTGTGAAAACCTCAGCGCTACTAACTGACATGTCAACACCGCTTGGCCTAAAAGTAGGCAACGCACTTGAAGTTGAAGAGTCTGTTGATGTGCTGGCTGGCGGGGGACCAGCCGACGTTATCGAAATAACAGTTGCTCTGGCTACCGAGATGCTTAGTCTTGCGGGAGTAAAAGGTGTTGATGTTGCAGCCGCTTTGAAAGATGGTCGCGCGATGGATAAGTGGCGCGCGATGATTAGCGCACAAGGCGGAGATCCAGACGCCAAGTTGCCAGTAGCCAAAGAAACTCAAACCGTGGTGGCTGAATCTGACGGAGTTATTTCCGAGCTAGATGCACTAGCTGTTGGTCTTGCTTCCTGGAGGCTTGGCGCCGGTAGGGCCAGAAAGGAAGACCCGGTTCAGTTTGGAGCCGGAGTTACCTTGCATGCTCAACTTGGCGACACAGTCAAAAAAGGCGCTCCGCTATACACCCTGCATACCGATGAACCGGGCCGCTTTGCCCGGGCCGCCGACACCATCGCGAAAGCTTATAAAATTGAGGCTCAAGCTCAAGTGACGCGCAAGCTGATACTTGATCGAATATCTAACTAGTTGCTTTGACAAGGAATAACCACAATGGCCACAAACATCAAGGCGCTGCCTAAAATCTCTTTACATGATCACCTAGATGGTGGCCTAAGACCACAGACCATGATTGATTTGGCAGACACGATTGGCCACAAACTTCCAGCAACGGATGCAACTGAACTTGGAAATTGGTTCTTCGAATCCGCTGACTCGGGTTCACTAGAGCGCTACCTAGAAACTTTTGATCACACAACCGCTGTCATGCAAACCGCCGAAGGTCTTTCGCGTGTGGCAAAAGAGTTTGTTCTTGATTTGCATGACGATGGTGTGATTTACGGTGAAGTTCGCTGGGCTCCAGAGCAGCACCTATCAAAGGGCCTAACTCTAGATGAAACAGTCGAGGCCGTTCAAGATGGTCTTGAGCAGGGCATGTCTGAAGTTGAAGCAGCCGGAGGATTCATTAGAACCGGACAGCTTGTAACCGCCATGCGCCAAAACAATCGCGGTATGGAAATTGCGGAGTTAGCTGTTCGTCACCGCGACAACGGCGTTGTTGGATTTGACATCGCGGGACCCGAAAAAGGATTCCTTCCGGTAAATCACAAAGCCGCATTCGAATACCTTGCGGAGCAACTATTTCCAATCACCGTTCACGCTGGAGAAGGCGATGGAGTTGCAAGTATCCGGGATGCGATTGTTTCCGGCAGGGCGCTTCGACTAGGTCACGGTGTCAGGCTGATTGAGGATGTTATGTTCTCTCGCGCAGAAGGTGACACCGATGTAGTTGTGCTTGGAGAGGTTGCCGAATGGGTGCACGATCGAGGAATTGCATTGGAGCTTTCACCTTCATCGAACCTGCAAACCGGCGCTATCTCGATGCTTGGAGAAACGATGTCAGATCACCCGTTCGATATTTTGTATGAACTTGGCTTCAAGGTCACGGTCAACACCGATAACCGCCTTATGTCTAGAACCACACTCACTCGTGAGCTTGAGCTTCTGATGAGTACTTTTGGTTACTCTTTGGCTGATCTGGAGCAGTTCCAGCTAAATGCTGCCGAGGCATCATTCCAAGCACTTGATGACCGCGAAGAACTTATCGACATGATTAGCGAGGGTTTCGCTAAGGCTTAGCGGGACTTTTTTGGCAATGCACTAGAGGTATAGGCTCGTTGAATGTCACTTCCAAATCCCGGTGAAAGCCAAAGAACTGAGATAAACCGTCTCAAGCAGCGCTCTGTTTCAGATCGCGATGCGATGTATGAGATTTTGGACTCGACTATTTTGTGCCACATCGGTTATGTGGAAAGCGGGCAGCCCTTTGTTTTGCCTTACGCATTCGTCCGCGAAGGTGACCGAATCCTCATCCATGGTTCTTCTGGAGCCAGGTTCATGCGAGAGCTGGCTAAAGGTGCACCAACTTGCATCACGGTTACAAAACTCGATGGTCTAGTTCTTGCGCGAACAACTTTTGATTCGAGCATGAACTATCGCTCGGTAGTAATCCTTGGAACCGCTGAGGAAGTCACCGGAGATGACAAGAATGAACTTCTTGAAAAAGTAAGCGATGGCTTAGTGCCAGGCAGAACTCTTGAGGTCAGAAAATCTACCACCAAGGAATTGGCAGCCACCACTCTGATCTCAATATCCCTTGCCGAGGCTTCGGTGAAGATCCGAACAGGTATGCCTCACGACGATGAGGGAAGTGGAACCGGAGTTTGGTCTGGTGTTATTCCACTTCATCTAGTTGCGGGTGAACCCATTGCATCTGACGAGGAATCACAAAATCTTCCAATTCCACAAAGTGTGAAGGAATTCAGAGCTAACCCAAAGGGCTAGTTCAGTACTTTCCTCATAGCTACTTCTAAATCAGCAAGAAGTACATTGGACTGCGCTTCGTTATCTGAAACTGCCTGCAAGTAGCACTTGAGCTTCGGTTCAGTGCCTGACGGTCTAACAATCACAGTTCTGCCGTCTTGCAGCGTGAACCTAAGCGCATCTGTTGCAGGCAGCGAATCAGAGCCTTGGTTCATATCCTCAAAAACTGCATCTACTCCAGCTATTTGCGCCGGGGGATTGGTTCGAAGTTTTTTCATCAGGTCGGCGATCACATTCAAGTCAGTTACTCGCATGGATATCTGTCCTGTTGCGAAGTAACCGTAGCGCTGCATCAGTTTCTCCAGCTGGTCTCCAAGGGTGTAGCCCTGACTCGCCAGCGCGGAGGTGATGTCGGCAACAATCAGCGCTGCTGATAGGCCGTCTTTGTCTCTAACCTGACCCCAGTCAACGCAGTATCCAAGTGCTTCTTCGTAACCAAAGATTAGGTTAGGAACCCGGCTTACCCATTTGAATCCAGTGAGGGTCCGCTCGAAACCAAAACCGTAATGCTCCGCAACTTTACTCAACGCGGAGCTAGAAACAATCGAGCAAGCTAGTGAGCCCGCTCTACCCTCACGAGAAGCACGTGAAGCCATTTCTTCGCCGAGAATTAAGCCGAGCTGATCTCCCGTTAGCTGCTGGTAGCCACCATCAGCTTTTTTGAATGCAACGGCTAAACGATCGGCGTCTGGATCATTTACTAAAACTAGGTCAGCTTGCTGTTTTTCTGCCGTAGCTAAGGATTGATCCATCGCGCCAGGCTCTTCTGGGTTGGGAAACGAAACAGTTGGAAACTTGCCATCAGGCTGCTGCTGCGAAAGAACCTGTGCTGGCTCGGCTAAACCCGAAAGCTTAAAAATCTCCTGTATAAAGCTAGCTCCAACGCCATGCATAGCTGAGTAAACAATCTTGATGTCTTTTCTTGTTGAGTGCTTATTCAAAAGTCCGCTTACGGACTGTAAGTAGCCGGATCTAACGCTTGTTGGCACTTTGACAAATGATTCAGAACGCGTAAGGGCTGCAACAGAGCCAGACTTGGCAAATTCATCGATGTGTTTTGCAATTTCCAAATCCACCGGAGAGATAATCTGTGATCCGCTGAAGTCGTAGACCTTGTATCCGTTATCACCCGGCGGGTTGTGTGAGGCGGTGACCATTACCCCAGCCGATGCCCCTAGATTTCTTACCGCGTAGGCGACCAGTGGGGTTGCGGCAAGTTCTGGGAACAAGAAAGCCCGAATTCCAAATCCTGCAAAAATCTGAGCGGAATCCTTGGCAAAAACGTCTGAGTTTTTTCTTGCGTCGTAACCGATTACTACGCTCGGGTCATCGAAGTTTTCTTTGAGGTACTTCGAGATACCAGCGGCGGCTTGAGCCACTAAAACTCTGTTCATCCGGTTTGGGCCAGCACCCAGTAAACCTCTAAGCCCCGCAGTTCCAAAGCCAATTCGCTGGCCAAAGCGGTCTAATAGCCCAGCCTCATCAGATTCGGATATCAGCTTTTCTAGCTCGGCAACAGTTTCCGCATCGGGATCTTGAGCAATCCAGCTGCGTGCTTGTTGGATCAGGGTTTCTAGCTGGGTCATATCTTTTTGATTATTGCTGCAAGCAGAGCGCTAATTCTTGGCTCTGCTTCTCTTCCGGCTTCAAGAACTTCTGCGTGAGATAGGGGAGTCTTCTGAATTCCAGCTGCAAGATTGGTCATTAGTGAGAATCCCAGAATTTCCATTCCAGCTTGACGAGCTGCAATTGCTTCGAGGGCTGTGGACATACCAACTAAGTGACCACCCATGTGTTTTACCATTTGAACTTCAGCGGGTGTTTCATAGTGCGGTCCTGTGAACTGCGCGTAAACACCCTCGTCCAAGCTCGCATCAACTGTTCTTGCTAGTTCGCGCAATCTCTTGGAGTAAAGATCGGTTAGGTCAATAAATGTTGGCCCCTCGAGTGGGCTTGAGGCAGTTAGGTTGATGTGATCGCTAATCAATACCGGTGTTCCTGGCTTCCAGGTTTCCTTGATTCCGCCGCAACCGTTAGTCAAAATCATTGTCTTGGCACCTGTAGCAGCTGCGGTTCTTACTCCGTGCACGACTCTTCGAACACCGTGACCTTCATAGAAGTGAGTTCTTGCTCCAAGAACCAAGGCGTACTTGCCACTAGGCAACTTGATGGAACGAATGGAGGCAACGTGACCTTCAACAACCGGAGCCGAGAATCCAATGATGTCCTTAGCTGGAACGCTGGCAACTTCTTCACCGATAAGGTC